>NZ_VFVS01000028.1:0-56720 GCF_006442215.1 Mesorhizobium sp. B2-3-11
CCCACTTGGGAGCGCCGGCCGCCCCCACATCCGGCAAGACAGGTCTGCGCGCTGCTTGTCCAGCAACGACGCCGGTGGCCACGTTCAGAACTTGTAGCTGAGATTGATGCCGACCGTGTTCAGTTTCACGCTCTGATCGCGGTCGTTGAAGGGGGCCGGCGCCTCATGGTTCTCTGAGCCGAAATCGTAATAGCGATATTGCGCGCCGACGACGAACTTGTCGGTCAGCGCGTAGTCGACGCCCGCGCCCACGGTCCAACCGACATTTGTGCGCGTGTTGTCAAACCCTGGCCCCGAGGTCTGCGACGTCTCGATGTCGGCAAAGGCTATGCCGCCGATGCCGTAGACCAGCAGGCGGTCCATGGCGAAGCCGGCCTTGGCGTTGACCGAGCCGAACCACTTGATTTCGGCGCCGAATGTGTCTCCCAGGACCGATTGCGCCGTGCCGTCGACCGAGGAATAGTTGAGGTCCGCCTCGGCGCCCAGCACGGCCTGATCGAACTGCCAGAGGCCGGCGACATGCCCACCGACGAATCCGCCGTCGACGTCGGGCGTGATGGAAAACGGCGCGCCTTCCGTTGTGGTGATCTCGGAGCGGCCCCAGCCATATCCCGCCTGCAGGCCGGCATAGTAGCCGGTCCAGTCGAAGCCAGGCGCGGTCATCGGCACGTCGACTGTCGCGTCGGCAGCGAAAGCCGGCACGGACAGGACTGCAAGAAGACCGGCACTTGCGACCAGGCGATGCATCGAACCCCCCGAGAAGAGTCAAATATCCTGGATCGGAACATAACCTGATCTGCGGCAAAACGGAATCGGATTTCTGCAAAGGTGATTAGGGCGAGGTCGAGCGCATCGCCGAGCGGATTTCAGCCGGCAACGCCAAGGTCGAAGTCGACCTGAAACCCGAGTAATCCGGCAATCTCTAGGCAAATCCTTTCTTCCTCGCTGGCCAAAACGCCGTCGGCTTGGCACAGTCGGGCAAACAGGAGTCTTTGATGGCCACGAAGCCGCCCGCCCGCGCGACGAAACCCAAACCGTGGACCGAAATGGCGACCGATCTGGTCGATGTCGCGATGGGCCGCAAACCCGCCGATCTCGTCATCCGCAACGGGCGCTGGGTGAACGTCCATTCGGGCGAGATCATCGCCGGCACCGACATCGCCATCTCAGGCGGTCGCTTCGCCTATTGCGGGCCGAATGCCGGCCACACGATCGGGCAGGGCACCAAGGTGGTCGACGCGGGCGGACGCTATCTCGTGCCCGGCCTTTGCGACGCGCACATGCATGTCGAGAGCGGCATGGTGACGGTCACCGAATTCTGCCGCGCCGTCATCCCGCACGGAACCACCTCGATGTTCATCGATCCGCACGAGATCGCCAATGTGCTGGGCCTGCCGGGCGTGCGGCTGATGCATGACGAGGCCGTGGCCATGCCCATCAACGTGCATGTGCAGATGCCGTCCTGCGTGCCCTCGGCGCCTGGGCTCGAACATGCCGGCGCCGAACTGACGGTCGCCGATGTCGCGGAAGCGATGGGCTGGGAAAACATCATCGGACTTGGCGAGGTGATGAATTTCCCGGGCGTCGCCGCCAACGATCCGGTGATGTCGGGCGAGATCGCCGCGACGGTCAAAGCCGGCAAGACGGTTGGCGGGCATTATGCCTCGCGCGATCTTGGTCTGCCGTTCCACGGCTATGTCGCCGGCGGACCCGAGGATGACCACGAGGGCACGCGCGCCGAGGACGCAATCGCCCGCGTACGCCAGGGCATGAAGGCAATGCTGCGGCTGGGCTCTGCCTGGTACGACGTTGCCTCGCAGATCAAGGCGGTGACGGAAAGCGGCATCGATCCGCGCAACTTCATCCTGTGCACCGACGACAGCCATTCGGGCACGCTGGTGCATGAGGGACACATGGACCGGGTGGTGCGCCACGCCATCAGCCAAGGTCTGAAGCCGGTGACCGCGATCCAGATGGCAACGCTCAACACCGCCCTTCATTTCAAGCTGGAACGTGAGATCGGTTCGATCGCGCCCGGGCGGCTGGCCGACCTGCTGATCGTCTCCGATCTCACCCAGATGAGCATCGACGAGGTCTATGCGCGTGGCGTCAGGCTGGCCAAGGGCGGCAAGCTCGACATCGATATCCCGGCCTATGATTATCCGAAGACGGCGAAGAACACCGTCAAATTGGGCAAGAAGCTGAAGGCCGGCGATTTCGATATCGCGGCACCCAAGGGCGCCAACGAAGTGCGGGTGCGGGTGATCGGTGTCATCGAGAACCAGGCACCCACGCGCGCGCTGGAGGCCGATCTGCCAGTCGAGGATGGGCTGGTCGCCATGGATCGCCGCAACGACATTTGCCAGATCGCGCTGGTCGAGCGGCACAGGGGCACGGGTGCCGTCACCAATGCCTTCGTCTCCGGTTTCGGCTACATGGCCGACTGCGCCATGGCCTCCAGCGTGGCCCATGACGCCCATCACATCATCTGCGTTGGCACCAACAAGCAGGATATGGCGCTGGCCGTGAACCGGCTGGGGGAAGTCGGCGGCGGGGTCGTGCTGTTCTCCAAGGGCAAGGAATTGGCGCTGGTCGAAATGGCGATCGCCGGGCTGATGTCGGACGAGCGCGCCGAGATCGTCGCTGCCAAGGCTGAGAAACTGACCGAGGCAATGCGCAAGATGGGCTGTTCCCTGAACAACGCCTACATGCAGCACTCGCTGCTGGCGCTGGTGGTAATTCCGGAGTTGAGAATTTCCGACGTCGGGCTGATCGACGTAACGACGTTCCAGAAAGTCGATCTATTCGTCTGAAACCAGCCGTCCGCTCTTGGTTGCTCACCCGCCGGTGGCGATGGTCAGCACCTTGAACGGCGTCGTGATGATGACTTCGGCAGCCGAGCCGACGACCTTTCCCAGGCCTTGACCGATATCGGTGAGCTGTGCCGGGTCCTCATCCGCGGCGAGGCCCGCCGGCGTGCGCAGCCTATTGCCGAGCAATTGCACCAGGAACGGGTTGTCGGCGAATTTCGCGTGGTTGAGGCCGCCGTCGCCGCCCTTGGTCTTGGTTAGGTCGACCACCGACACGCCATAGGAGGCGAGGTCGGCGGCATTGCCATAGTCGCCGACGCGCGGTTTGTCGCCAGAGATGAACGAGGACAATTTGAGAGCCCGGTCGTCGCCTGAAAGCAGCACGGCGAACGGCTTGTCGGGCTTGCCATAACGGATCATCTGCTTCTTGAACACGTCGACGTCGATATCCGGTGAGGCAAGGATGACATAACCCAGCTTGCCGCCGAGATCGCGGTCGCCGGTGATGGCGAGTTGGCGCAGCGCCTCCATCGTCAACCACGTCCCCATCGAATGGGCGATGATGTCGATGCTCTTGACCCGCGTCTTGGCGAGCATCCTCAGCGTTGCCTCGAGATCGTCACGGGCGGCGGTGGAACTGTCCTTGTCGTAGATATAGCCCGTCGTCTTGGCGCTCGACGCCCACGAGAATAGCACAGGCGTACCCGGATATTTCGTGTCGTGGGCGATCTGCGTCAGCCGGTAGATGCCGTCGTCGAAACCATTGTTGAAGCCATGCACGAAAACCAGCGCACGGTCGCCGCGCATGGCGATGTCGGCGCCGATCGCCTTGGCGAATTGCGGCGCGCCTTCGTAGAAGGTGACATCCCTGGCTGTGAAATCCTTGGCCGGGTTGCTGTTGGCCGAACCCTTGGCGCGCTCGATGTTGCCGACCTGATGGCTCTTCGGAACCGTGACATCGACCCGCGCAAAGCTGGTGGTCAGGGAACGGTCGCCGTCGAAGACCTGCCGTGGGTCCTTCGCCGCCTTCTGGCGGGTGGTGGCGACAAATATTTCATGGGCGGCCGCAATATCGGATGCCGGCACGGTGACCGTCGTCTTGTTGAGCAGATCATGCGTATTTCCAGCGCAGCCAGCGACCAGCAGCGCGAACGCGACGACACCATGACTCTTCAAGCGCAAGGCCACGCGTCGGCTCCCGCATAAGGGGACGTCAAACGCATGACGTCGCTCGATACTCCGATAAGGCCAGAGACGGGCGCGGTCCAGTTCAAAGTAGGCCAATGGTTCGGCGATGGTGAACGGGCACGGCGAAAACCGCGGCGCCGCATCTACTGTCCAAGCAGGCTGATGCGGTCGGTCACGTCCCGGTCGCTGGCGAAACCATCGTCCTCGCGCAGCCGCTGGCCGATCATCTTCACCAGTGCCGGATTGTCGGCGAATTTCGTATGATTGAAGCTGTCGCTGCCTTTGACCTTGGAGAGATCCACGACCGTCACGCCGTAGGAGGCAAGGTCGGCGGCATCCTTGTAATCGCCGACGCGCGGCCGCGAGCCGGCGATCAGGCCGGACAACCTCAGCGCGCGGTCGTCGTCCGACAACAGCAGGATGAACGGCTTGTCGGGCTTGCCGTAGCGGCGCATCTGGCTCTTGAACACATCGACATCGATGTCGGGAGAGGCCAGCACCACATCGCCAAGCTTGCCGCCAAGATCGCGATCGCCGCTGATGGCCATCTGGCGCAGCGTTTCCATTGTCACCCAAGTTCCCATCGAATGAGCGACAATATCGATGCGCCGCGCGCCGGACTGCTGCAGCATTCGCAAGGTCACTTCGAGCTGGTCGCGAGCGGCACTGGCGCTTTCCTTGTCATAGACATAGTCGGTGGTCTTGGCGCCCGAGGCCCAGGAAAACAGCACCGGCGTCCCGGGATAGCCGGAATCATGGACAATCTGGGTCAAGCGGTAGACAGCGTCGTCGAAGCCGGTGTTGTAGCCATGGACGAAGACCATCACGCGGCCGCCGCGCGCCGCTATGTCGGCGTTGAGCGCGCTGGAGAATTTCGGCTGGGTATCGTAGCCGACGACCTCGGAAGCCATGAAGTACTTTGCCGGATCGTCCGACTTGCCGCGTGAACGCCGCTCGATCTGGCCGGTCGTGTGGAGCCCGGGAACGGTGACATTGACGCGGGCGTAGTTGAGCGTCGCCGAGCGTTCGCCGTCGAAAACCTTGTTGGGATCGTCGGAGGGCTTGCGGGTCGTGGCAATGAAGATCGAGTGGTTGCCCGCGATTTCCGTCACCGGCGCCGACATGACCGCGCTGCCGAGCAGTTCCTCGGTTTTGCGGCCGCCGCAGCCCGCCACCAGCAGCGCAAGCGCAAGAATGCAAATCGTCTTCAAATGCACGATAAAAATTCCACTCGATCCCAAACAAGGGCCGTCCACCCTCCGCGATATCTCCCCAGCAGGCCAAGTGCGGCGGAAGTAAGTCGCGTCCAGCCGAAATGCGGTCGGCGCCTCGCGACGGCCTTCGCACTGTTGCGCGAAGGCCAAAGCGGCAGCAAGGCCGTAACGCCGCAGAGGGCAGGCGCCTGCATCTCGGCCGGATGTCGAATTCAGGCGCCCACCAATGCGCGGCTCGGCTCGATGCGAGAAAACATGAACAAACGTCCCCAAGTGCCTGCTAGCATTTCGGGACGGCGCCGTTGCGGGCGCGGGCTCGACCGGGCAATGGCCTTGCCGGGCCGGATGTGTAATAGGGTTATTGTCTAACTCGCCCGCGGGCGATCCCGGGATGACCTTGTCATGACCAGCTTTTCCTCGCGCGTCGCCACCGCCGCCTCTGCGATCCGCCAGATATTCCCGGAGACACCGCTGCAGGAAAATGACTATCTGTCGAAAAAGACCGGCGCCCGGGTGCTTTTGAAGCGCGAGGATTTGAGTCCGGTGCGCTCCTACAAGATCCGCGGCGCCTTCAACTTCTTCCGCAAGGCGCTTGGCGAAGGCAACCAGGCCGAGCTGTTTGTCTGCGCGTCCGCCGGCAACCATGCGCAGGGCTTTGCCTTTGTCTGTCGCCATTTCGGCAAGAAGGGCGTGGTCTTCATGCCGGTGACGACCCCGCAGCAGAAGATCGACAAGACCAGGCTGTTTGGCGGCGACTTCGTCGAGATCAGGCTGGTCGGCGATTTCTTCGACGACTGCTATCGCGCCGCCTTCGAATTCACCGAGAGCTCCGGTGGCCATATGGTGCCGCCCTTCGACCATAAGGACATCATTGAGGGCCAGGCGACGGTCGCCCATGAGATCGCGGACCAGATGCCGGGCGCGCGCATGCCCGACATGGTCATGCTGCCGGTGGGTGGCGGCGGTCTGGCTGCCGGGGTGACACACTATTTCGCCGATCAGGGCCGTGAGGCCCAGTTCGTGTTTTGCGAGCCTGCCGGCGCGCCGAGCCTGCGCGAGAGCCTTGCGGCGGGAAAACGGCTGAAGCTCGCCAAGGTCGACAACTTCGTCGACGGCGCGGCGGTCGCCGAGATCGGCCGCGAACCTTTGCGCTATCTCAAGGAGTTTGCCGCAGACAGCGTGCGGCTGGTCCCGGAAAACCGGCTCTGCGCGACCATGATCGAGATGCTCAACGTCGAAGGCGTGGTCCTGGAACCCGCCGGCGCGCTTGCGATCGATGCGCTGAAGGATTTTTCCAGGAAGGAAATCCGGGGCAAGACCATTGTAGCGGTAGTATCAGGTGGCAATTTCGATTTCGAGCGACTGCCGGACGTCAAGGAACGGGCGCTGCGCTTCGAAGGCCTGAAGAAATATTTCATCATCCGCTTTCCGCAGCGGCCGGGCGCGTTGCGCGACTTCCTCGACATGCTGGGTCCGGACGACGACATCGCCCGCTTCGAATATCTGAAGAAGTCGGCGCGCAATTTCGGCTCGGTCCTGATCGGCATCGAAACCAAGGATCGGCGCAATTTCGACCTGCTGAAGGCGAATTTCGAGGCCGAGGGCGTCCAGTATCAGGACATCACCGACAATGAGACACTGGCGGGTTTCATAATATGAGCGGCAAGATCTTCATCGCGCTGTTTTCCGGCATCAATGTCGGCGGCAACCGCATCGTCAGGATGGCGGAGTTACGGTCGTTCTTCGAGGGCCTCGGTTGTTCCGATGTCTCCACCTACGTGCAGAGCGGCAATGCCGTATTCCGCGCTGACAAGGGCGACGCCGCCGCGCTGACCAAACAGATCGAGGCGGCTTTCGAGGAAAAATGGGGTTTCCATTCGCGCATCATGGTGCGCGATTTCGAATGGTTCGAACGGCTGGTGCGCGAAAATCCCTATCCGGAAGCGGCCGCTGATCACACGAAGCTCCACGCCTATGCGCTGGAGCGTGAGCCGACCGCCGATGAGGTGGCGCGGTTGGCGGAAAGGTGCACGGGTCCCGAGCGTTTCGAGGTCAAGGGCGATGTGCTCTATCTCAGCGCGCCGGACGGGCTCGGCAAATCGGTGTTCGCCAGCCTCATTCCGCGCACGTTGAAAGTGCCGGGCACGGCCCGCAATTGGCGCTCAGTGCTAGCGCTGCTGGAAATGGCGCGCAAGTCCGGAAGCGATTGATCCACGCGTCTCGCCGGAAATGCGCGGCGACACGCATGAACGAACTACGCCGCCTCGGCGCGTTTCCAGTCGAAGGCCAGTTCTTCGCGGAACGCAAAGCGTTTGATGTGGTCGGCAACGACATTTTCGAGGCGCTCGATCGAAGCGGACTCGTCGGTCGAAACCGTGATGTGCAGCGCTGCCCCGTCGGCGTCCATGACCGTGCGGCCCAGTGAAAGGTCGATGACGCCGTGATTGGGGTCGAACTCGACGGGAAACTTGTGCGCCCAATGTTTGCACAGCTGCTGCAGATAGCGGCTTGCGTGCGCCGTGGAGACATTGGCGTGGCTGATCGGCATGAAGGGTTCTCCGAAGCTATCTCAAGACGTGGCGCTGCTCTTCAGGGCAGGCGCCATAGGCGCATAGATAGGCACAACCTGGCGAAACACCATGGAGTGGCCGCCGGCCACTTGAAAAGATGATCGATTACCAGCTTCCGGTATTCGCCATCGACGCCCACGGTTCCGCCTTGGCCTTGGCCGGACCCTTCTGCAGAAGCTCGATCGAGATGCCGTCCGGCGACCTGATAAAGGCCATGTTGCCGTCGCGCGGCGGCCGGTTGATGGTGACGCCATTGTCCATCAGTCGCTGGCAGGTGGCGTAGATGTCGTCGACCTCGTAGGCGAGGTGGCCGAAATTGCGCCCGCCCTTGTAGTCTTCCGGATCCCAATTGTAGGTCAGCTCGACCAGCGGCGCCTTGTCGGCGATGCCGCTCTGCTCGTCTTCCGGAGCGGCCAGGAAGATCAGCGTGAAGCGGCCCTGCTCGTTTTCATAGCGGCGAACTTCCTTCAGCCCGAGCTTGTTGCAATAGAAATCGAGCGAGGCATCGACATCGGCGATGCGGACCATGGTGTGCAGATAGCGCATGTTGTTTTCCTCGATCTGTTGGGTTGCGGCGCAACATAGGGTCGGCCCGGTCAAAGGGCAATCGCCGGGGTCAGGCAGCGCCGGCAAAGAACAAATCCGGTATTCCCGCAATGAACCGTGAAAAAAGGCGCGTCAGGTCTTGCACATACCGGAAGCCGCGGTGTTAATCTGGTGTCAAGAATCAGTTGCGGTGTTCTTGAATAAAGGGGGCATTCTTATGGGGGAAAAGGCCTCTTTGACGGGGCGGGCCAATACCCTTGGCGACGCCTTGACACGCGACGAGGGCGGCGACGCCGCCGACCTTGCCGAAATTGCCGGCGCCATCAAGTGGTTCGATGTGGCCAAGGGCTATGGTTTCATCCTTCCGGATGACGGTGTTTCGGGCGATATCCTCCTCCATGTGACTTGTCTTCGACGGGACGGCTTCCAGACAGCCTTGGAAGGCGCGCGCGTGGTCTGTCTTGTGAAGCAGGGCGAGCGCGGGCTGCAGGCCTTCCGTGTGCTTTCCATGGATGTCACCACCGCCGTCCATCCCGCGGAAATGCAGGAACAGCGCACCCATGTCTCGGTGACGCCGGAGAGCGGGCTCGAACGCGCTCTGGTCAAATGGTTCAACCGCACCAAAGGGTTTGGATTCCTGACGCGCGGCGAGGGCACCGAGGACATTTTCGTTCATATGGAGACCTTGCGCCGCTACGGCATCACCGAGCTTCGGCCGGGCCAGGTCGTACTTGTCCGTTTCGGCCGCGGTGACAAAGGCCTTATGGCTGCCGAAATTCACCCCGATATGGGCACCTTGCCGGTCTCGCACTAGGGCGATCCGGCCGAGGATTTCATATGAGACACAGGAACGGGCTGACGACGGGCGTGGTATGCGCTGTGGCCGCCGTCATAGTCGCTGCAGCCGCATTCTTCTATTTCCAGGTACCCAGCGCGGCCGATGGCCGGGCGATGATCCTTCCGGTCGATCCCGTGCCGCTGGTGGTTGTGACCAAGAATGGCAAACGCTCCTTCTCGATCGAAGTCGCCGATACAGAGGCCGAGCGGGAAGCCGGCCTGATGTTTCGCGAGGACATGGCCGCCAATCATGGCATGCTGTTCGTCTTCGACGAGACACGCGACGTCAGTTTCTGGATGAAGAATACGCCGATGCCGCTCGATCTGATCTTTGTCGGTCAGGACGGCAGGATCCGCGCGATCAAGCGAGGCGAGCCGCAGTCGGAGGCAATTGTTTCGCCGGGCGAGCCGGTTCGCTTCGTGCTCGAACTCAAGGCTGGCACTGCCGCCAGGGACGGCATCGCGGATGGCGACCTGCTGCGCCATCCGGCGATCGGCACGGCACCGGGTCCTGGCATGCCGCCCGCGGACAAGGGCGATTCTCCGAACGTCGATTCTGATTGAGCGCCGGGACCGCCTTCCGATGCAGTTTTTTTCCCATGGCGGGTTCGATCTAGCCTTCCTCGACCGCCAACCGGCATCGGGCGAGGGCGATCCGGTGCTGATGATCCATGGCTTCGCCTCGAGCCACTATGTCAACTGGGTGTCGCCCGGCTGGTTCAAGACGCTCAATGATGCCGGCTATCGCGCCATCGCCTTCGACAATCGCGGCCACGGCTCGTCATCCAAGAGTTACGACGAGGCCGATTATACACCCGCGAAAATGGCTTCGGATGCCGCTGCCTTGCTCGATCACCTCGGCATCGAACGGGCCCATGTCATGGGCTATTCGATGGGCGCGCGAATTGCTGCCTTCCTGGCACTGTCCGACCCGGACAAGGTGGCGACGCTGGTCTTTGGCGGCCTCGGCATCGGCATGATTGACGGCGTCGGCGATTGGGATCCGATCGCCGCCGCTCTCCTTGCCGAGGATCCGGCCGCGACAACCCATCCGCGCGGCCGCTCTTTTCGCGCCTTCGCCGACCAGACCCGAAGCGACCGCCGGGCGCTTGCCGCCTGCATCGTCACCTCACGGGAATTGCTTGGTGAAGAGGATATCGCCCGCATAGCCCAGCCGACGCTGGTCGCGGTCGGTACCACCGACGACATTGGCGGATCGCCGGACGAGCTTGCGGCGCTGATGCCCAACGCCAGGGCCTTCCACATCGAGGGCCGCGACCATATGCTGGCCGTCGGGGACAAGACCTTCAAGCAACGGGTGCTGGAGTTCTACGCCGAAAATCCGCTCTGAGGCTTCGATTTCTTTTGGACCAAGGATCTCGGGGCGCGAAATTGACCTAGGTCAGGGCCTGCAGGGACCGTGCGATATTTTGTCTGGCTTGTGGTTCGAAGCGCTGCCGGAACTCCTGCGTGTGAAAAATATGCGGTCGGGCAAGGAAGGTCTTCAGCACCGCACCGCGGTCGGCACGCCATATCGACTCCTCCACCCAGCCATATTCGCGGCGGACCGCGCGTTCATAGGCGTCGAACGCCTCAGGCGCGGCACCCAGGATCGACAGATCGATGTCGAGAAACAGGCTGGCGTCGCGTATCGCCGCCGCGTCGTCGAACAGCGGCAGCTGGTGTGTGGCGGTGGCGAGGATCATAGCGCTGATGCGGCCCATGCGGCCGGCATCGATGCGGCCGGCGAGCTTTTTCTCGGCAAGGGCGGCACTTTGCGCCTCATTGTCCCTGGCCCTGCTGTCGTAGATGGCGTCGTGGAACCAGATCGCCGCTTCGACGGCTTCGGGGTCGCCGAGCTCTCCCCGATAGTCGCGAGCAAGCGCCAGCATTGTCTCGATATGCGCGAGGTTGTGATAGTGGCGTTCCCCGGCGGCGTAGAGCGCCGAAATTTCGGTTTTCAGGGCGTCGTCGATCAAGGGTTCGTTTTCCATGGCTGCTTGAATTCCCGCGAACCAAATCCATTTGACACAGCACTAAGGAAAATTGAGTTCAATCGTGCTATGATCTGGCTTATATGTGCGGCCCCGATGACAGCAGACTAGCAGGACGCAGGACGAGACGTCGATGAACAGCATCAGCATTTCCCGCCACAGCGCGTTGCAGCCGGTCGATCCGATCTGGCGTTCGATCCGCGACGAAGCGATGGAAGCGGTCAACCGCGACCCGCTTTTGGCCGCGTTCCTCTATTCGACGATCCTCAACCAGGAGAGCCTGGAAGAGGCTGTCGTCCACAGGATCGCGGAGCGGCTTGCCCATCAGGATATCGGCTCCGATCTCATCCGCCAGACCTTCAAGTCGATGCTCGCCGACGATAAGGACTGGCCGACCACGGTGCGCGTCGACATCCAGGCCTATTATGACCGCGACCCGGCTTGCGACCGGTTCATCATGCCGGTGCTCTACTTCAAGGGCTTTCACGCCATCCAGACCCATCGGCTGGCGCATTGGCTGTGGAACCACGGCCGCAAGGATTTCGCTCTCTACCTGCAGAGCCGTTCGTCCGCGGTCTTCCAGACCGATATCAATCCGGCCGCGCGCATCGGCAAGGGTATCTTCATCGATCACGCCACCGGCCTCGTCGTCGGCGAGACCGCGGTGATCGAGGACGATGTGTCCATCCTGCACGGCGTGACGCTGGGCGGTACCGGCAAGGCCGGTGGCGACCGCCATCCCAAGATCCGCCATGGCGTGCTGATTGGCGCCGGCGCCAAGATTCTCGGCAACATCGAGGTCGGCCATTGCTCCAAGATTGCCGCCGGATCGGTGGTGCTGTCGCCTGTGCCGCACAACAAGACGGTTGCCGGCGTGCCGGCCCGCGTGGTCGGCGAGACCGGTTGCGACCAGCCTTCGCGCCAGATGGACCAGCTTCTGCCGTCGCAGAAGATGGACCACGTGATCAGTTTCGATATCTGATTTGCTGGCAGTTGCCCCGCATGATTGCGATTTGCTCGGTGGTGCTGCCGCTTCCGGTGCAATAAGGCCGGCTTGCCTTTACATCGCCATTGTCGACGTGCCAGAAGCGCCGTTCAAACGAGCAAGCCGATGATCGGAGAAGACTGTTGAAGCCGGACGAAATCAGAAAGCTGGACGCCTATTTCAAGCGCGTCTTCCAGAACCCCAAGCTTGAGGTCAAGGCACGGCCGCGCAAGGAAGATTCGGCCGAAGTCTATGTCGGTGACGAATTCCTCGGCATCGTCTTCAAGGACGAGGACGATGGCGACTATAATTTCTCGATGGCGATCCTGGACATCGACCTGGCCTGAGCCAGCAATGCCACGGCAGGCCGCGTCGAGCGCGGCCGGGCGGCTTTCAGCCGGTCAATGTCCTGTCTTGAGGATTCGCCCCGCCTCGGCCGCGATCGCCGCATCGAGCGTCTGCCAGTCGCCAAGGAATTCCTTCGGGAAGCGATAGGTAAGGCTGAGATCATCCCCGACATGGATGTCCCGCTCGCAAGGAGCCAGCGATTCGCCGGCGCTCGGCCCACTGAGGCAGCGGGCCACGAAGAGGTCCTTGCCCCCACGCTTGCCGACGACCAGCATCTCGTTCAGATAGCCTGATTTCTCATTGAAGCCGTAGACCGTCGTGCCGCCAGGTCCTGGAATGCCGGGCTGGACGATCAGCGCGCTGTAGATCGGCCCGAACCGGCCGCTCATGTCGCGCGACATCATCTGCTGCTCGAAGGACAGGAAGATGATGTTCCTGTTGGCCCCGGCGTGATTGAAATCATCGCGCGACGCCTCGCTGTAGCCGTCCATCTGGGGATAGCGCAAATAGAGGTCGAGGCGCGAGGCGATGCCGTCGCGCCGGGCCTGCTCGAACCGGATGAAATTGGCTGGCACGGTGATGATGTTGTTGCCGATCACCACCTCGCGCACGGTCGCGTCGTCGCTGTAGCCGGCCATGGCAATGGAACGGCCGAACCATTTGCCGCCAAGGCTGATGACTATCGACAGCACGGCAAGTGCGGCGAACGCGTAGAACACCCGCTTCATCAGCATGGAATCGACCACGGTGAGTTCTGGGCCGTCGGCGATCGCTGCCTGCTTCATCTCGGTCCTCGTCCCTCCGCCATCCGGGTGTCCCTCGACGGCACACATCGCACGGCACGGCTCTTGCTGCCGTCCTGAAACGACTGTGCGATTTCATGGTAAATGGAGGGTTAATATGGCCCAGATCGAGCTCTTGCTGTTCGCTTTTGTCGTCGGGCTGACGGTTTGCGGGCTGACCGGTTCGACAATGGAACTGGTATCGGGTCGCAAGGTCGCCTTCACCGAGCCCTATGTGTCGCCCTCGCATGTGCTGCGCTCGCTGGCTGCCACTGCCGGCGCCGGGCCGTTCATGCTGATCAACGATGCCCTTGATGCGCGGCGCCAGAACCGCATTTCGACAGTGGCGCTCTTGTCATGCGGTTGCACCGCTATTGCCTGGTCCCTGGCGCTGGGCATCGTCGTGCTCGCCATTGCTTCATGGGCGGTCCGTCTCCTAGGGTTCCCAGCCTGAGACGATTCGGAGACCGACAATGCCGCTTTATGCGATCGATGGAACGGAGCCGAGCTTCGCCGACGCGGACTCGAACTGGATCGCGCCCGATGCCACGCTGATTGGCGACATCAGGATCGGCCGCAATGCGGGCTTCTGGTTCGGCGCCGTTATCAGGGGCGACAACGAGCCCATCGTCATCGGCGCCGACACCAATGTGCAGGAACATACCGTCATGCACACCGATCCCGGCTTTCCGTTGACCATCGGACAGGGCTGTACGATTGGGCATCGCGCCATGCTTCATGGCTGCACGATTGGTGACAACAGCCTGATTGGCATGGGCGCCATCGTGCTGAATGGCGCCAGGATCGGCAAGAATTCACTCGTCGGCGCCGGCGCCCTGGTCACCGAAGGCAAGGAGTTTCCGGACAATTCGCTGATCGTCGGTTCGCCGGCCAAGGCGATCAGGGTGCTGGACGACGCGGCGGTCGAGCGGCTGCGAGCCTCGGCCGCGCATTATGTCGCCAACGCCAGGCGCTTCAAGACGGGGCTGAAGAAGGTCTGAACTCTCGGCCGACGCACGCCTTCGACCACCGGTTGCGCTTATGGTTCCCGGCTACCCGCTAGGCGCTCGGCAATGGCTGCTCGCAGCAGCGACACGCCCAGCTCGAATCCTGCAATCTCTGCTTCTTCAAGGGCTGTCGTACAGTCGTCGATACGGGTCCTTAACGAAGGGTCCGCGCCGCCGGCAAGAAGCAGGCGGATCGCCTCCGCGTCGCGCGTGGCGACGGCGTAGTGGAGCGGCGTCCAGTCGTTGACGCCTCGCATGTCCGGATCGGCGCCGTGATCGATCAGGATGCCGATGATGTCGAGCTTGTCCGCGCGCTTGGTGGACAGCGCCGCGATAATGGAGGGAAATCCGGCATGATCCTCGTAATTCGGGCTGGACCCGGCCTCGATCAGCATTGCGACGAAGGCGAGAGGGCTCCAGTAGATCGCGTATTCCAGTGGATGGCCAAGACCGAGCTCGAACGGCATGTGCTCGTCGAACCACCCCCCCGAGCCGCCCAAGGCGGTGCCGAGGGCCCCGAAGTCGCCAGCCTTGAAGGCATCGTCGATTGCCTTGAACAGCCTGTGGCGCTCGCATCGATCTTCCGGAATTTCCAGCATGGCAGTGATCCAGGAAACGAAACGGCCGATTGTGCATCGATCTGTTGCGCGTGGAAAGGCAGGGGCAGCGCGATGCACCACGTGTCATCGGGTCAGTTTTAGCGGCTTCCTCCAGAAATGGTGGAGCCGGCCCGGGGACGGGGCCGGCTCCTTTGACCCGGTCGTTGGGGACGGGGAGGGTGGGGACTCGACCGGGTTTCTCGTTGAGCGCGTCGTGCAACGCGCCTGACCTTGTTGGCGTCCTCAGCGGACGCTGGCGACCGCGTCGGAACGGCCGTCGTTGATCGTCACCCAAACGCCGGAATTTTCCGTCGATTGACGCTTGAGATAGGTGTAGTCGGTGTCCGTCCAAGACAGCACCTTGGTTTCCAGATTGTCGAGGATGAACTCGCCGAGGCTGGTGCGCACGGTCAGCACTGCGTGGCCGTCGCCGTTCGGCTGGCGCGCAACCGTCATCAAAAGGTCGCCGGCCGGCACGCCCACATCCATCAGCTCGCGGCGCTTTTCCAGCGCATAGTCCTCGCAATCGCCATAGCCATTGTCCGGGTAGGCCCAGTATTCCTCGACACCGTAGTTTTCCATGTCGGTGCGCGGCTTGACGCGGGTGTTGACCGAATTGTTGATGCTGACGATCGTCGCCCATAGCTTCCGGGTCAGGTCGACCGGCTCTCCCTTGGGGGTCTTCTCGTTGCATTCGCCAGGAATGCGTTGGCAGAATTCATAATGGCCAACAGGCTGCGTGGTGCGTCCGCCGGTATGCATATAGGCCGGTCCCGCGGCATATGCTGATCCCCAGGCGGAAAGCTGCATCGCCATTGCCATCAGCAACAGCTTGCCCCTCGCTTTTTTCATTATTCAGTCTCCCCGTTCGAAGGAGACATTGCCACATGTGGATTTATTCGACGCAAAAAAGCGAAGTAGGTTTTAAGTAAAACGCCAGTAGAATAAGCATAAAATTTGAATCATTTGAGTATTGAATTGTTTGGATTGCTGGGCTGGTTTTCTGCGAATTCAGCCTCGCGCGGACCATTTCTGAAACTATGGAACCTGCCGTCCGAGGATATATCGATCGCCGCACCCCGGAATCAAAAAGCCGGCCGCGAGGGCCGGCTTGATGGGCGTGCTTTGCGGCCTGATCAGGCGCGCGGCGTGTTGAATTCGGAATCGAGCGTTTCGGGGCGCTGGATGACGGCGAATTCGATGGCGACGCCGTCTTCGAAATGCCGGACGATCTGGCCGCGCATCGTGCCGAGCATGACCTGGACTCCGATCGCCGGTTTGACGTCGATCTCGATCGCGGCGCCGGACAGTGACAGATCGATGATCCGGCACTGATACTGACGGCCGTCGGTGAGCTGCAGCACGCTGGTCGGATTGCGTGGCGAGACGCGCTCGTGACGGCGGTCTTCCGGCAGGTCGAGCTCGTGTTTGTTGGCAAGCCATGTCAACTGCGCCGCGAGCTTGTCCTTCTTGCGGTCGGACGCAATCACCGTCATCGCGAAGCCGTCCGGCAGCGTGCGTGTCAAAACACCTTCGATGCGGCCGATATGGTCGATATAGGCGATGACTTTCTCGCCGGGCATGCCGATGCGGTCGGTACGAAGCGCGACGTTGCCGGGCGACATGTCGACGACCTGGCACGGGTGCTCGGTGCGGTCCTCCAGCATGAATCGTCCGTATATCTTGACCCGGACGCGCTGAAAATTACGCCTTTCAGCTTGGGACGGCGCGTAGTCGACCGCCGCTGACCTCATGACTGCCTACACCCCGTTTGGCATCCCGCGCGTCGATGCAAGGGACTTCGTCACAGAAGTACAACAAAGCGGGTTAACAAAGGGGAAAAACGAGCCCGCGGGACTGTGTGATCATCAACTATCTTCGCGCCCGCCGTCGAAGACGACGAGATGGCGAATGCGGCGCGCCCGCCCAAGCGCCGAGATCGTGTCAGGCGCCCCGATTTCGTCGGGAACGAGCGAGGGAACGTCGATCGCCGGGCGATTGTTCAGCAGCTCTTTCTCCGGATCGATGACGCGTATGGAATCAATCAAGGCGTCCGTGATCGGATCGGCGCCCAGCCAGAACGGCTTCTCAACGGCGCTGATCACGCCGAGGCAGCGCGGATTTTCAATGCCACCATCGAGCGGCAAGGCGAGCAATTCGAACTTGTTGGAGCGGCCGTTGCGGCTGAAGCCCTCGAAATTGATCAGCACGACGGATTTCTGGTCGAAGACCCCGTGGATCAGCCGCGAAACCAGCCGCTGATCCTTCTCGCGCCATAGCGAGGGGAAAGAGAACCCCTTGAGTTCGCGGCCGTAGCAGGCGCAGAGCCTGGTGCCGGCCAGACGAAATACCGGCTGCCCGCGCGTGTCCCTTTCCAGGATGAACGTATCGGCCAGCAGCGACTTGATATCGGCCGGCTCGACTTCCGATCGCTTCGGAGCGGGGCGTCCGTCACGCAGGCGGTTCCAATAGTGGAACAGCGTGATCGATCCGTTTTGGTTCATACTAAAAAGCTCCGCGCATTCTGTCGTCTGATGTCCCATCGGTGAACAGAAGGGCGCCCTCCGATGACCTACATGCGTTGGGGAGCAGGAAGCGTGCCAGCGTCGTTAACACTTGTTCACGGGTCGGGGCCGTTAAGGTTAACAATTGGTTCACGTTGCGCCCTGGCAAGCCGTGTGGCACACAAAAGCCACTCCAGAAGCGGTCGTTTCGCGACGATCGGCAGCACTTCAGTCAAGAGTTTTAGGGGAGCAGGGGCTCGACCGGCCGTCCAGGGGAAACCCTGGACGGCTTCTTTTTTGATTCGCGTCCCTGATTCGGAGCGGGACGATTCGCTGTTTGCGGTTCCATCGGCGGTGATCTAGATGCTGGCCAGACCGAACCACGCCAGACCGAACCAGCCCAGGCCGAACCAGCATCGAGTGCGATTGCAGATGAGCGAACCGCAACATCCGTCCAAGCCCGAAACGGCCGAGACCATGCCGCCACCGGCGCGTGAGCCGGTGTTCAACCTGCCGCCGATCGTGATGGCGGTGATCGGCATCTGCGCGATCGTCTATCTGCTGCAGGAATATGTGCTGAACGACGCCCAGCAGATGACGCTGCTGTATGACGGGGCTTTCATTCCGGTCCTCTATACCGGTCAATACGGCTTCGACTGGTTCCTTTTCACCCGACCTTTCACTTACGCCTTCATGCATGGCGGCTTTGCCCATATCGCCATCAACATGGTCTGGCTCGCCGCATTTGGCTCACCGCTGGCCAATCGTCTCGGCGCGCTCCGGTTCGCGTTGTTCTTTGCCGTCACCGGACTGGCTTCGGTGGCGCTCTTCTGGGCGATGCATCCCTATGGAGAAGCGCCGCTGGTCGGCGCATCGGGCGCCATATCGGGCATGATGGGGGCTGCGGCGCGTTTTGGTTTCCGCACCGACCGCTCGGCCGGCAAGGCTGGTTTCGCCGGCCCGGTTCTGCCGGTCGCGATCGTGCTGCGTTCGCGCGGCGTCGTCATTTTCCTGGCCATGTGGATGATCATCAATCTCGCCACCGGCCTTCTCGGATTCGCGCCGGGCATCGACGGCCAGATCGCCTGGGAGGCGCATATTGGCGGCTTTCTCGCGGGCTTTTTCGGCCTGCGCCGGTTCGACAGGGGATGGCAAGCACCTGACTGGGAGACCTCCGACCGGACTTGAAATGCAACCGATCACGGCGCACGATGTTCACTCTTATGTGAAAGCCGGTCAGGGCAGGAACCGGTTGGCAAAATAGAGGAGGACGCCATGACGGTTAAGGCCATTCTCGAGCAAAAAGGCCATGACGTATTGACGCTCGGGCCGAACGAAAAACTGAGCGAAGCCATCCGAATCCTCTCCGAGCACAGGATCGGGGCGCTGGTCATCACCAATGGCGATCGCAAGATCGTCGGCATCCTGTCGGAACGCGACATTGTGCGCGTGGTTGCCAGGGAAGGCGGCGCCGCGCTCGATATCCCCGTGCGTTCGGCCATGACGCCGAAGGTGAAGATCTGCAATGAAAACCACACCGTCAACGAGGTGATGGAGATCATGACCAGGGGTCGTTTCCGCCATCTGCCGGTGGAAAAGGACGGCTTGCTGGACGGCATCGTGTCCATCGGCGACGTGGTCAAGCGCCGCATCGAGGACGTCGAGCGCGAGGCCGCGGAAATCCGGGCCTACATTGCCACCGCCTGAGCGGTGACGGGAACCGCCGGCCGAATGCCGGCCGGCGGCACCAAGACTACCTGTTGTCGAGCTCGGAGCGGACGTGCCCGCGCCTTGTGACGCGGTAGCGTCCGACGACGAAACCGTTTTCTTGCATTTCAATTTTCGGTTTTCTGCCCTGCCTCGCTACGAGGTCAGGGCCTCGCCGGGACCGAGCGTAAGTGGACATCCGCTCTCCGAGACGTCCAGAAAACTCCCGGCCGTGGCTTTGCGCTTGTCTCTTTTGGCGGTTTGCACTAGCGAATGGCTTTCACGCCAGACGTGAAAGTCACGTCCCAAACATGAAACTTCCGTCAGAGTCACCGTAATTCGCAGGCTACCATGAGCATCATCGATACCCGCATGCCCGACGCCAAACGCCTGATACCAGGCGCCACCGGCGACTGGGAAATCATCATCGGGCTTGAAGTGCACGCGCAGGTGATATCGGAGGCAAAGCTCTTCTCCGGTGCCTCGACCGCCTTCGGTGCTGCTCCCAATGCCAATGTCAGCCTGGTCGATGCGGCCATGCCCGGCATGCTGCCTGTCATCAACGAGGAATGCGTCAAGCAGGCGATCCGTACCGGCCTGGGGCTGAAGGCGGCGATCAACCACAAGTCGGTTTTCGACCGGAAGAACTATTTTTATCCGGACCTGCCGCAAGGCTACCAGATCTCGCAGTTCAAACAGCCGATCGTCGGCGAGGGCACGGTCATCGTCTCGGTCGGTCCCGACCGCCAGGGCGAGTTCGAGGACATCGAGGTCGGCATCGAGCGCCTGCACCTGGAGCAGGATGCCGGCAAGTCGATCCACGACCAGCATCCGACCATGTCCTATGTCGACCTCAACCGCTCCGGCGTGGCGTTGATGGAGATCGTATCGAAACCCGACCTGCGCTCCGGCGACGAGGCAAAGGCCTATGTGACCAAGCTGCGGACCATCATGCGCTATCTCGGCACCTGCGACGGCAACATGGACGAAGGCTCGCTGCGCGCCGACGTCAATGTCTCGGTGCGCCGGCCAGGTGGCGAATTCGGCACCCGCTGCGAAATCAAGAACATGAATTCGATCCGCTTTATTGGCCAAGCCATCGACTACGAGGCGCGCCGGCAGATCGCTATCATCGAGGACGGCGGCAAGATCGATCAGGAAACGCGGCTGTTCGATGCCGTCAAGGGTGAGACGCGCTCGATGCGCTCCAAGGAAGAGGCGCACGACTATCGCTATTTCCCCGATCCCGATCTTCTGCCGCTGGAATTCGACCAGGCCTATGTCGATGCCCTGGCCAAGGAATTGCCGGAACTGCCCGATGACAAGAAAATGCGGCTGATCTCCTCGCTCGGCCTCTCGACCTACGACGCAGCGATCCTGGTGTCGGAAAAGCCGATCGCCGATTATTTCGAGAAGGTGGCGGCCGGGCGCGACGGCAAGCTCGCCGCCAACTGGGTCATCAACGATCTACTGGGCGCTCTCAACAAGGCCGGCAAGGACATTGAATCCGCTCCGGTTTCGCCCGACCAGCTCGGTGCGGTGATCGACCTGATCAAGGAAGGCACCATCTCCGGCAAGATCGCCAAGGACCTGTTCGAGATCGTCTGGAACGAGGGCGGCGATCCGCGCCAACTGGTCGAGACCCGCGGCATGAAGCAGGTCACCGACACCGGGGCCATCGAGAAGGCGGTCGACGAGGTGATCGCGGCCAATCCCGACAAGGTCGAACAGGCACGGGCCAAGCCGACGATGGCCGGCTGGTTCGTCGGCCAGGTGATGAAGGCGACCGGCGGCAAGGCCAATCCGCAGGCCGTCAACGATCTCGTCAAGGCCAAGCTGGGTATCGAGTAAAGGTATGTTCGTCCGCACCGCCGGAGACCGCGACCTCGCAGCCGTACGGGCGTTGCTGGTCGAGACCTGGCATGCCACCTATGACGCGATTTACGGTGCCGAGCGGGTCGCCGAGATCACCAATGAATGGCACTCCATCGCCTCATTGAAGGCGAGGCTGGCTAAGCCGAGCAGCGAGTTCCTCGTTGCCGATGACGGCAAGCATATTGGCGGCATGGCGTTTGCCGAAGCCGTCGGCGACGGCGGTGTGGTCATGCTCAGGCAGCTCTATGTGCTTCCCTCGCTGCAGGGCCGAGGCATTGGGGGCATGCTCCTCGATGAAATCATCGAGAGCTTTCCGGAGGCCCACCGGATTCGGCTCGAAGTGGAAGAGAAGAACACCCGCGCCGTTGCCTTCTATCAGGCCAATGGCTTCGTCCGGGCCGGGCGCACCGAGAATTGCGGCTCCGCCGGCTCGGCCATCCCGGCGCTGATCTATGAACGGGTACTTGCCGCCTGAGCACCTGATCACCTTCGCGCGAGCGCACGACCCGGGGGCTGTTTTCGTTTGACGGCCCTGACGTCCGGCACCAAAGCTGCTTAGGCCGACCCGCGCGAAGCCGGAATAAACCGGCGCGCAGGACGGCTTTGGGGGGAGCCATGCCAAGTCTGCCGGAACTGATGCCGACTGAGGTGTCGGACGAAACCTTTGGTGGCGTCACCTATCACATAGCGGGCGAACTGGTGCCTGTGCTTTCCGTCGACGTGACGCGGATGCCCGTCTATTTCGAGCACCACATCCTGCTGTGGAAAAATTCCACGATCACCATCGGCCTGAAATCGCTGAAGGGTGCGCTGAAGCGCATGATGGCCGGCATGCAGATCTTCGTGACCGAGGCCTCGGGAGCGGGCATCATCGCGTTCAGCCGTGACGGGCCGGGTCACATCGTGCCGATTCACTTGCGGCGAGGCGAGGAGGTCCAGGTCCGCGAGCACCAGTTTCTGGCCGCCACCGGCAACGTCGACTACACGTTCGAGCGCGTACGCGGCCTGGCGACGACGCTGTTCGGCCAAAGCGGCTTCTTTATCGACCGGTTTCGCGGCGACACCGGTGACGGCATCGTCTGGCTGCACGGCTATGGCAACGTGTTTGAAAAGACGCTCGCTCCAGGCGAAACCATAGACATCGAACCCGGCGGCTGGCTGTTCAAGGATGCCTCGGTCAGGATGGAAACCAAGATCGATCGGCTGTCGAGCGGCTTCTTCGGTGCCAATATGAACTTCATCGTCAACCGCTTCACCGGCCCGGGCAGGGTCGGCATCCAGTCGATGTACCTGCATATGCCGACCGAGGAGTAGGCTCGGGGAACCGCAAGCGGGATGGATGAAGGCCAGGGTCAGCGAGAGCGCAGCGGTGACGACAACTCGCGTATCAGCAGTTCAAGCTCCCGCTGGTCGCCCGTTCCCGTCTTGTCGAAGATCGTCGCTAATTGCGACTTGATGGTGCCGTCGGAAACGCCGCTGGCGGCCGCGATCTCACTCTGGCTGGTGGGCACCTCCGGCCGACCGGCAACCATTTCGCCGTTACCACCCGTGACGGCAGGGCGAGCGGGATTGCGTTCTTCGGCGGAAGCTCACATCTATCACCTGGAAACGCGGAGATCGCAGTGGGCGACCAGCACGGGCATGCGCATACAGCCGGAGCGTCGAGGCGCGGCCGCAACTGGCCCGGCCCGTGGCGCAAGACGCCCGGCCGCTTGCTCGGCACGTCGCTCGTGCGGCTTTACCAGCTGACGCTGTCCGGCTTTGTCGGCAATTCCTGCCGGCATCTGCCGACCTGTTCGGAATACGCGCATGAGGCGATCGCTCGCCATGGCCTGTGGGCCGGCGGCTGGATGGGGTTGTTCCGCGTGCTGCGCTGCGGCCCATTCGGCACGCACGGCATCGACCTCGTGCCGGAGGTGCTGGCGTCCCGCTACGTCTGGTTCTTGCCATGGCGATATTGGCGGATCGGCCGCAAGCGCGGCGAAGCCCAGGGATGAGGGCACTGGTCGCGCCGCGCCCGTTTACGATCCGGTAGGGTTAACGCAAGCCTGCACGACAACTGCGCATTTGAGACAAAATCGAGACAAGAGACATCGCTAAGCCCGCTCGCGAACCCCTCCTGGAGCGAGCATCCCATGCGCAACGTCGACCGTCTTCCTTTCATCTTTGCCGGAGTCCTGTTCCTGCTCGCGTGGCTGCTGGGATTTCCGATGCGCGCGCAGTCAGCGCCGCTCAGGGATGTGCAGTGCACGCTGATCGCCGATGCCGCAACCGGCAAGACGCTTTACCAGGAAGGGGTCTGTGACCAGCGCTTCAGCCCGGCTTCGACGTTCAAGGTGCCGCTTTCGCTGATCGGCTACGACGCCGGCATCCTGGGCGACGAGCACACGCCAAGCTGGGACTATAAACCCGAATTCAACGCGGTGAAGCGGGATCGGAAGACCGTCGATCCGGTGATATGGGAACGCGATTCCATCATCTGGTATTCTCGGGAGATTACGCGTCGGCTCGGAGCTGAGAAATTTGCCGGCTACGTATCGAAGTTCAACTACGGCAACACTGACGTTTCGGGCGATCCAGGCAAGAATGACGGGCTCACCCATTCCTGGGTCAACTCTTCGCTCGAGATCTCGCCGGTTGAACAGGTTGCCTTCCTGCGGCAACTGCTCGCCGGCACGATGCCGGTATCGGCCAAGGCGCATGACATGACACGGGCCATCATCCCGAGTTTCAAGGCCGGCGATTGGGTCGTTCAGGGCAAGACCGGCAGCACCCGGCTCGGCGAGGGCGGTAAGGACAAGCGCTCGCTCGGATGGTTTGTCGGCTGGGCGCGGAAAGACGGCCGCCAGATCGTGTTCGCCCGGCTCGTCGTCGATACGAAGCGGACCGACATGCCGAAGGGGTTGGCGACACGGGCCGCGTTCCTGAAGGAACTGCCGCAGCTGATTTAGTGAGCCGGGCTTTACGGCGGCGGCATCTGCTCATAAAAGACTGCCGCCGCCGGACGCCTCCGGCACTCTGGCAGGTCGCAGCTCCCGAACCGCTGATATCTGCATTTTTACCACCCGCGCTCGTTTGCGGGACTGGATAGGAGATACATATGCTGAATTCCGTTTCCCTGACATTTCCCGACGGCTCCGTGCGCGACTACGACGCAGCGATGACCGGTGCCGGGCTTGCCGAGTCGATCTCGAAGTCGCTGGCCAAGAAGGCCGTGGCCTATGCCATCGACGGCACCGTGCGCGACCTCAGTGATCCCCTGGGCAAATCCGGCAAGGTAGAGATCATCACCCGCGAAGACCCGCGTGCGCTGGAACTCATCCGTCATGACACCGCGCACGTGCTGGCGGAAGCCGTTCAGGAGATATGGCCGGGAACGCAGGTGACCATCGGGCCAGTGATCGAGAACGGATTCTACTACGACTTTGCCCGCAACGAGCCGTTCACCCCGGACGATTTCCCGGTGATCGAGAAGAAGATGCGCGAGATCATCGCGCGCAATAAGCCGTTCACCAAAGAGGTCTGGTCGCGCGACAGGGCAAAAAAGGTCTTCGCCGACAAGGGCGAACGCTATAAGCTCGAACTGATCGACGCTATTCCCGAGGATCAGGATCTCAAGATCTATGCGCAGGGCGACTGGTTCGATCTTTGCCGGGGTCCGCATATGGCCTCGACCGGGCAGATCGGCAACGCCTTCAAGCTGATGAAGGTGGCCGGCGCCTATTGGCGCGGCGACTCGAACAATCCGATGCTGACGCGCATCTATGGCACGGCCTGGGCCGACCAGGCGCAGCTCGAAGCCTACCAGATGATGCTGGAGGAGGCCGAGAAGCGCGACCACCGCAAGCTTGGCCGCGAAATGGACCTGTTCCATTTCCAGGAAGAGGGGCCGGGCGTCGTCTTCTGGCACGCCAAGGGCTGGAAGATGTTCCAGAACCTGGTCAACTACATGCGCCGCCGGCTCGACGAACAGGGCTATCAGGAGGTCAATGCACCCCAGGTGCTCGACAAGAGCCTGTGGGAGACATCGGGCCACTGGGGCTGGTACCGGGACGCCATGTTCAAGGTGACGGTCGCAGGCGATGAAACCGACGATGACCGCGTCTTCGCGCTGAAGCCGATGAACTGCCCCGGTCACGTGCAGATTTTCAAGCATGGACTGAAATCCTATCGCGATCTGCCCGTAAAGCTTGCGGAATTCGGCAATGTGCATCGCTATGAACCGTCGGGCGCGCTGCACGGGCTGATGCGCGTGCGCGGCTTCACGCAGGACGATGCGCATATCTTCTGTACCGAGGAACAGCTGGCTTCCGAGTGCTTGCGTATCAACGACCTGATCCTGTCGACCTATGCCGATTTCGGTTTCGACGAAATCAGCGTCAAATTGTCGACGCGGCCGGAAAAGCGTGTCGGCACCGACGAGGCCTGGGATCATGCCGAGGCGATCATGGGCAGCGTGCTGGAGACGATCAGGACGCGCTCCGGCAACCGCATCAAGACCTCGATCAACCCGGGCGAGGGCGCCTTCTACGGGCCGAAGTTCGAGTATGTGCTGAAGGATGCGATCGGCCGCGAATGGCAATGCGGCACGACGCAGGTCGACTTCAACCTGCCGGAACGTTTTGGCGCATTTTACATCGGCTCGGATTCGGAGAAGAAGCAGCCTGTCATGGTGCACCGCGCCATCTGCGGTTCGATGGAGCGTTTCCTCGGCATACTGATCGAGAACTATTCCGGCCATTTCCCGCTGTGGTTCGCGCCGCTGCAGGTGGTGGTGGCGACGATCACTTCGGACGCCGACAGTTACGCGACCGAGGTCGTCGCGAAGCTGAAGGCCGCAGGGCTGTTGGCGGAAGCCGACCTGCGCAACGAGAAGATCAACTACAAGGTCCGTGAGCACAGCCTGGCCAAGGTGCCGGTCATCCTCGTCTGCGGCAAACGCGAGGCGGAGGAGCAGACGGTCAATATCCGCCGGCTCGGTTCGCGAGACCAGGAATCGCTTGGCCTTGCCGAAGCAATCGAACGGCTGACCGAAGAAGCGACCACACCTGACCGCCGACGCAAGCGCGCTGCTTGATTCGAAGTGTTCTCGATCGAATGGCGGTGGATCGCTCCACCGCCGTTTTCATATCCCTGTCACGGCAACGTTGTAACGAGCCCTTATGCTCAAGCTGAAATCGCGCGAACGACCGTTCCCCGAGCTTTCTTACGCCAATCCGCACCAGCCGGCTCTGGCGCGCTGGTTCATTCATTCGGTGGAAGGCCTTTCGGGCCGCGACCGGTTCGCCGCGCTCTATGAATTCTGGCGCCATCAGGTTGTGCCGACCGGTGAGCGTGTGTTCAGCCGCATGCTGGACCTCATCGATGTGGGCGTGCGAAGCCCCGACCAATGGCCGCCAGCGCAATTGCCCGACACGCCGCTGGTGATCGTTGCCAACCATCCCTTCGGCATCGGCGACGGCATCGCGGTGCTGTCACTGGCAGAGCAACTCGGGCGACCTTTTCGAGTGATGATCCACAAGGATCTGCTCAGGATTCGCGAGATGGAGCCTTATTCGCTGCCGATCGACTTTTCCGAGACCAAGGACGCGGTGAAGAACAACATGGCGGTGCGCCATGAAGCGGTGCGGCTGCTGAAGGAGGGCGTCACCATCGTTGTGTTTCCGGCTGGCGGCGTCGCCACCGCGCCCAAGGGTTTTGGCCGCGCGCGCGATCTGCCATGGAAGATGTTTCCGGCCCGTCTCGTCCAGGAAGCCAAGGCGTCGGTCGTTCCCATGCATTTCTCCGGCCAGAACGGCAGGCTTTTCCATCTGGTCAGTGGTCCGATGAACATGGCCGAGCGCGACGGGCGTGTGGCTAAATTCGTCGGCAAGGCCTCGCTGACCTTGCGTACCTCGCTGCTCATCCGTGAATTCGCGCGGCTGTCCGGCAAGGCGATCGAGGTGCGCGTCGGCAATGTACTCAGCTGGAGCGAACTGGAGCCGTTGCGCGATCGCAAGGCGTTGCTCGACCGGCTTTATCGCGGTGTGTTCGACTTGGCTCCGGCCCTGCCGCGCCGTCGCATCCCGTTCCTTCCGGCTCGGACCAAGCTGGCTGCCTGAAAGCTAGTCCGCGCCTTCTTCCGGATCCATGGCCGCTGCTTCGGTAGCGAGAACCTCGATCTCCTGGTTCTGCCCGCCAACGACGGTGAAATCCTTCTGGTAGATCCGGTCGCGGTTTTTGGCGATGATGGTGTAGTCGCCTTCGGCCAGCACCATCGAGGCGAAGGCGCCGACGGTTTCCTTGATCGGATCACCGGATTCGTTGAGCAGCGACCAGGAGGTGTCGGCGATCGCTTCGCCACCCGCCTCGCGCACCAGCTTCATGGTGATTTCGGCGGCGTGATGCTCGACGGTGGCTTCGGTCAGCTTGCCGGCCTCGACACGGATGTCGGATCGGATGACGGCGTTGACCGCGCCATAGGTCGAGACGACGTGGTAGATGCCCGCATTGAGCCGCACGACGCTGTTGGGTTCGACATCGGGAATGACTAGCGCGCGATCGCCATTGGCGTCGGCGGTGCCCTCATAGATCGAAAAGCGCAGTCTTTTCGGCGGAATGCGCACGCCGCCGGACAGAACCGCGTCGAGCTTCAGGCCGCCGGCATCAAGCACCAGGCTTTCTCGCTTGGCTTCCTTGCCGACGGTGATGCGCTTGGTGGCGCCGGCACGGCCATAGGAGGCGTGGACCAGATAACTGCCGGGTTCAAGCTGGAAGACGGCGCTGCCGCCATGCGCCGAGGCGACCATCGGCAATTTGCCGTTGACGGTTTCAGGCTTGAAGACACGCCAGACGAGGCCGCGGGTGATGTCGGTGCCTTTGGTGGTCAACTGGGCCGACAGGGTGATGGCCCCACCGCCGCCAAGCGCCAGCGGGGTCTCGCTCTTCGGCGTCGCATAGCTCGAAATTCCGGGAAGTTTCAGGTCGCTGACGCCGTCCTTTTCCTGCGCGACAGCCATGGAGACCGGCAGCAGGAACAGCGCGGCGCAGAGCCGGATCAGGAAAAGACGCAGTCGCCCCTCAAACATGCCTTGCGTTGAAGCCCATGGCGGTGGCAATTTCAAGGCTTAAGAGTCCGATGCGTGACTCTTCAGCCCGGCGCTAGCGCGCCTTTGCCCGAGCCGCCCGAATTCCCGATGGTGCGCTTCAGCTCAAAACAGAGTGCCAGGAGACTTGCGCCCATGGCGTCGCCGATCATCGACTTCCTGCTGACCCGAAATTCAGCACCTATTCCCGACCTCAAGGAGCCGGCGCCCAGCGACGCCGATATCGCCACGATGATTGCCGCCGCCTCACGCGTGCCCGACCATGGACGGCTCGAACCCTGGCGCTTCATCCTCTATCGCGGCGTAGCCCGCATCGAGATCGGCAAAAAGCTGGCGGCCCTGGCCGAGCAGCGCGAAGGTCCGCTGCCCGAGGGCCGTCGCAACCAGGAACTGGCGCGGTTCTCGCGCGCGCCGCTGGTGATCGGTGTCGTGTCAATCCTCAGGGAGAACCCAAAAATCCCGCAATGGGAGATGTTCCTGTCCGGAGGCATGGCGGCGATGAACCTGATGATCGCGGCCAATGCGCTGGGCTATGGCACGAACATGATCAGCAACTGGTATTCCGACGTGCCGGAGGGCAGGGCGATTCTTGGACTGGCGCCGCAGGAGCGCGTTGTCGGTTTTATCCACATGGGTTCCTATGCCGGTCCGGCGCCGGAGCGGCCACGGCCCGATTCGGCAAAACTCTATGCCGATTACGCCGGGCCTTGGGCGGGCTGAATGTTCTACGAACCGGCGAAGGGGCATGGACTGCCGCACGATCCTTCGAAGGCGATCGTGGCACCGCGTCCGATCGGCTGGATCTCGACGCTGAACGGGGCAGGCGAGATCAACCTCGCACCCTATTCTTTCTTCAACGCGGTCTCGACCCGGCCTTTTATCGTCTGGTTTTCCTCCGAGGGCGAGAAGGACAGTGCCTCGTTTGCCCAGGAAAGCGGCGAGTTCGTCGCCAATCTCGTCGGCCGCGACCTTGCGGAGAAGATGAATTATACGTCCGTCGACGCGCCGCGTGGCGTCAACGAATTCGTCTATGCCGATCTCGCCATGGCGCCCTCGCGTCTCGTCAGGCCGCCGCGCGTGGCGGCGGCACCCGCGGCGCTCGAATGCCGGGTGACGGAAGTGTTTCGCCCAAAGGCGCTGGACGGATCTGCGACAAGCGCCGTCGTCGTCGCCGGTGAGGTGATCGGCGTGCATATCGACGATGCTTTCCTGAAAGACGGCTTGTTCGACATCACCAAGGCCGGCAATGTCGCTCGTCTCGGCTACATGGAGTATGCCAGCGTCAACGAGGTCTTTTCGATGCGCCGGCCGCGCTGGGGCAAGGAGTAGCCGTCAGGCGGATGTCTCGGCCGCCCTCGCGCGTGCCAAAAGGCGTTCGGCCAGCCGCAGGTGCGGTCGGTCGAACATCTTGCCGTCGATGCCGACGACGCCAGGATTTCCGGCTGCCTCGAACGCCGCGACGATGGCCGCCGACTGTCTCACCGCCTCGGCCGAGGGCGTAAAGGCGGCGTTGATAACGGGCACCTGATCGGGATGGATCGCCATCTTGCCGGTGAAGCCGTCACGCTCGGCCTCGGCGCATTCCGCGGCGAAGGCCGCCATGTCGCGAAAATTCGGAAACACGGTGTCGATCGCGGCGACCTCCGCAGCCCCCGCCGCGAGGATGGTCGTCAGGCGGGCGTGACGGAAGAGATCGGTGTAGGCGCCGTGATCGTCGCGGGCCGCACGCGCGCCGATCGCGGCCGACAGGTCTTCCGCGCCCCAGGTGAGACCAGCAAGCCGCGCGCTTGTCCCCGCATAGGTCGCCGCCGCCAGCACACCCGCCGGCGTTTCGGTGATGATCGGCAGGATTTTTATCGAACCGTCGGGCAGATCGTTCTCGGCCTCCCGGACCCTGAGCTTGGCCGCGAGTTGCTGCACATCCTGGCCGCTGTTCGACTTGGGCAGCATGATGCCGTCGGGCCTCGCTGCGACGAGCGCCGCCAGATCGTCATCCGTCAGTCCGGTCGATAGATCGTTGACCCTGACATAGATCGCCGAGTTGGTTTGCCCCCTGCGTTCAAGGATGAAGCGCGCCGCGATCTCGCGCGCCGGCGCCTTCTTCTGCGGCGCGACGGAATCCTCGAGATCGACGATGACCACGTCAGCGCCGGCGCCAAAACCCCTTTCGAGCTTCCGTTCGGAATCGCCGGGAACGAACAGCAGCGAACGCATCAGGCCGCCTTCTTCAGCATCATCGCCTGTCTCGTGCATTTGGCGACGAGGTTGCCATGCTGATTATAGGCGCGATGCTCGAATTCGACGATGCCGCGATCGGGTTTCGACCTGGATTCGCGTACCGAAATCACCGTTGTTTCGACGCGGATGGTGTCGCCATGAAATACCGGGTGCGGAAACACGGTTTCCTTCATGCCGAGATTGGCGACAGTGGTGCCGACAGTGATGTCGTTGACCGAGATGCCGATCATCAAGCCGAGCGTGAACAGCGAGTTGACCAGCGGCCTGCCCCACTCGCTTTTGGCGGCGAAGTCGAAGTCGATATGCAGCGGTTGCGGGTTCAGCGTCATCACCGAGAACAGCATGTTGTCGCTTTCGGTGACGGTCTTGCGCAGCGTGTGCTGGAAGACGTGGCCGACGACGAACTGCTGGAGATAAAGCCCGGCCATGTCCTGCTCCTCTGCTGCAAAGGGTTGATAGGCGCTGCTTTCCAGGCTCGCAAGCCAGTTAATGAACATGGTGAACCGTTCGTAAACCATTTCTGCCTACCGTCACCACGGGGCCAGGAACGTTCTGGCAAGGGGCGTAAGCAGGCGGCATGGTTGTTTCGCATTTTTTGAGATGGATTTGCACGGCCAGGGTGTCGGAGCGCGCCGCCGCCGCCAGTGCGCTGGCCCGGGCCTATGTCAATTCCGAATTGCCGTTCGAGGACCGCTGCGCCGCCGAGGCGGCGCTGACGCTGCTACTCGACGACGCCTCGTCAAAGGTGCGGCTGGCGATGGCCGAGGCGCTCTCGATGAGCCACCACGCGCCGCTGCAGATCATCAGCGTGCTAGCCTCCGACCAGCCGGAAGTCGCCGGGGTCGTGCTGGCGCGCTCGCCGCTGCTCACCGACGCCGATCTGATCAACCGTGTGGCGGGGAGCCAGAGGGCAACGCAGAAACTGATCGCCGACCGGCCGCTCGTCTCTATGGCGCTGGCGGCGGCCATCGCCGAGATCGGCGAGGCGGAGGCCTGCGCCGTGCTTTTGGCCAACACCGGCGCCGACATTGCCTCCCTCAGCTTCCGCCGCATGGCTGAACGCCATGGCCATCTGCCTCTGGTGCGCGAGGCGCTGATATCCGACGCGCGCCTGCCTGCCGACTGCCGGCATATGCTGCTCGTCAAGCTCGGCGAGACATTGAAGACATCGCCGCTGGTCCTGGCATTGATGGGAGCCGCGCGAGCCGACCGCGTCATGCGGGACGCCTGCGTCAAGGCCTCGGTGACGCTGATCGAAGGCACGCGCCAGGAAGAGCACGCGGCGCTGATCGAGCATCTCAGGCTGCGCGGCGATCTCACCGCGAGCTTCCTGATCCGCACCATCGCGCATGGCAAGGTCGATTTCTTCGGCTCAGCGCTGGTCGCGCTCAGCCAGCAGTCCGAAGCACGGGTGAGGGCGCTGCTGGCCGGCGGGCACGATGTGGCCCTGCAGGCGCTGTTTCGCAGCGCAGGCCTGGCTGCCGCCACGCATGCGGTCATCCTGCGTGCGCTGAAGATCTGGCGCGAGGTTGCCAACGGTAAGCGCGTCGCCGGTGTTCAGGAAGTCAGCTGGCTGATGCTCAAGGAATTGGGCGGGCAATCCGCCGAAGGCGATCTCGCCGCCCTGGTCAAGTCGATCCACCTTGATGCTCTGCGCGAGAACGCACGCGGCCATGCGCTGGCGATCGCCGCAGCCTAGGTTTTATCCCTCGCGAAGAAATCCGGGAAATCCTCCATTGCCGCGGCGATAATGCGCAGGGACGCCGCGACTTGCAGCATGTCGCCGGAGGCGTCTCGCTGGGCGATGCCTGCCGCGTACTGCCGGGCGACGGCAATGGTCGCTGTTTGCGGATCGCCGGAGGCACGGAAAAGCAGCTCGCGCGCCAATCCCCTCAGGAAGTTAGCGATTGAAAGCGTCGTTTCCGATGGGATGGCATGGTTTTGGCTCGCAGTGCGCAGCCGCAGGATTTCTAGGCCGACCGTGACGGAGGCGACGCCGCCGCCCAGCACCGCCTCACCCTTCCTGCCGGAATTCTGCACCAGCGGCATCAACTGATTGACCCGGTCATAAGCGAGGCTCTCGAAGGCCGAACGCCTCGGCAAGCGCTCATGCAGGCAAAGCCGCGCCAGATCCTCGCGCATGGCTCGCACGATGCGGTCGGCGGCCAGCCATGGGTCCGCCGGCAACACGACGATGAAGACGCCGATTGCCAGCAGGATGCCGACCAGGATCGATGCCGAGCCGGCGAAGAAGGGGCCGGGATCATAGGTCATTGCCTGGTGCGGGCTGAGGAAGGCCAGGAAGTTGATGGCGAAGGCCGTCGCCACCCCGACATAGCGCGGATTGGCCATGGCGAGTGCCGCCGGCACCATGATGGGCACGACGAACAGCATGAACCAGCCGAAGCCGGGCAGAGCGGGAAGCGCGATCTGACCGACGAGAAAGGCGAATGGCAAAGCGAGCAGCGTTCCCTTGAAGAAACCCCAGGATACCTGCACGGGGTCGGGGCGAGCGGCAAACAGGCTCGACACGACGGCAACGAGGATGACGGTGCCGGCCGCTTCCGACCACTTCGTCGTCAGCCAGAAAGCCGCGACCAGCAACGTGGCAAGGGCCGCGCGGATGGCGTTGCGCGCGGCACCGGGATAGTCGCGATGCACCACCAAGGCCGGCTGCCGGCTGCCGGGACCTCGTCGGCGGCTGACGGGCGCGCGCAAAGCGTCGAGGCCACGAAGCACCTGTTTCAGCGCCTCGGCAAAATCGGCCGCTATGGTGAGGCGGGTGATGGTGCCGACCCTGTCCTCACCCTGTTCGGTCGAAGCATCGGGTATTTGCCGTGCTCTGATCGAGATCGCGTCGAGTCGTGCCAACCAGGGCGAGGTGTCGTCCAGCGCTCCCGGCTTGGCTGCCAGTTCGCTGACAAGGGCTTGCAACTCCGAGCGCACCGGGATGAGGGCTGCGTTTTTCGGAGCGGCATGCGAATAGAGCGCGCGCGCCGCCGAAAGGGCCGAGAGCAGCTGTCCGATGGTGCGTCGCACCGGATGCGCGCGCGGCGCGAAGCTCGCCGCTTCGAGCCTGGCATAAGCGCGCATTTCGCCAAGCGTCTGGGTGTCGGCGACAAGTTTCCGGTGCAGGCCGATGAGGGTTGCCCGGTCTCCGCCGGAGAACGCACCGCCGGCGTAAGTGGCGAGGTCGAGAATGCAGCGTTTCAGCCGCGAGATAATGGCGTCGCTGGCCAGTTTTGGCAGGATCAGCCGGCTGGTGAGGCCGGCGCAAACGATGCCGAGCACGATCTCGGCACAACGCGCGACCGCGAGGTCAACGATCACATGCGGCTGTCCGAAAGCGGGCAGGCCGATGATCATGGCGGTGTAGCCGGCAAGGGCGGCGCCATAGGCCTCGGGATTGCGCAGCAGCGACGAGACGAAGGTGCAAATGCCAATCCAGACGGCAAGCACCGTCACCAGAATCCAGGGGCCGGTGCCGAACGCCGTGGTGATGCCGATTGCCGCGATACCCCCGGCAAGTGTGCCGAGCAGCCGGTAAAAGCCTTTCGCCAGCACCATGCCGGCAACCGGCTGGGCGACGATGAACACCGTCATCATCGCCCATTGCGGATGGTCGAGCTTCAGCGCATAGGCGGCGAGAAGCGCGATCATGCCGGCTAGAACGGTGCGCAGGGCGAAAATCCAGTCGGAGCGCGTCGGTTGCGTCAGCCCGGCCAGGCTCGTCTCGAAATAGGTTTTCAGCCGCGCCCAGGTCACATGCTGGTCTCCATGTCAGGAACGCAAGCTAAATTCGCCAGCGGCTAGATATCCAGCACTTCCGTCTCGGCGAATTCGGCGCGTTCCTGGATGAAGCGGAAGCGAGCTTCGGGCTTGGTGCCCATCAGCTCATCGACCCTGTCCTTGGTGGCAGAATCGATTTCGTTCACATCGACCCTGAGCAACGTGCGCTTTCTCGGGTCCATAGTGGTTTCCTTGAGCTGTGCAGCCATCATCTCGCCCAGGCCCTTGAAGCGGCCGAGCTCGACCTTGCCGCGCCCGGTGAATTCGGTGCGCAGAAGCTCGTCCTTGTGCGCGTCGTCGCGGGCGTAGGCGACCTTGCCGCCTTGCCTGATCGAGTAAAGCGGCGGCACCGCCAAGTAGAGATGGCCGCCGCGTACCAGCGCCGGCATCTCCTGGTAGAAAAAGGTGATCAGCAGCGAAGCGATGTGGGCGCCGTCGACGTCGGCGTCGGTCATGATGATCACGCGGTCATAGCGCAAATCCTCGTCACGGTACTTTGACCGCGTGCCGCAGCCGAGCGCCTGGATCAGGTCCGATATCTGCTGGTTGGCGGCCAGCTTGTCATTGCCGGCGCTGGCGACGTTGAGGATTTTTCCGCGCAGCGGCAAGACGGCCTGGCTGGCGCGGTCGCGCGCCTGCTTTGCCGAGCCGCCCGCGGAATCGCCTTCGACGATGAAGAGTTCGGCACCTGCCGCCGCGTTCTGCGTGCAATCGGCGAGCTTCCCCGGCAAGCGCAGCTTGCGCACAGCGCTCTTGCGCGACACCTCTTTTTCCTGGCGGCGGCGCACCCGCTCATCGGCGCGCGCGATCACCCAGTCGAGCAGCTTCGAGGCTTCCTGCGGATTGTCGGCCAGCCAATGGTCGAACGGGTCACGGATCGCGGTCTCGACGATGCGTATCGCTTCGATCGTCGCCAGCCTGTCCTTGGTCTGGCCGACGAATTCCGGCTCGCGGATGAACACCGACAGCATGCCGGCGGCCGAGATCATGACGTCTTCCGAGGTGACGATCGAAGCGCGTTTGTTGCCGATGAGGTCGGCATAGGCGCGCAGGCCGCGCGTCAGCACGTTGCGGAAGCCGGCCTCGTGGGTGCCGCCTTCACCGGTCGGGATGGTGTTGCAGTAGGAATTGATGAAGCCGTCGCCGCCGAACCAGGTCACCGCCCATTCGAGCGAGCCATGGCCGCCTTGCTTGTCGCTCTTGCCGGCGAAGATTTCGCGCGTCACCTGGAATTCGTCGCCGAGCGACGCTTTCAGATAATCCTTGAGGCCGCCGGGGAAATGGAATTCCGCCTTGGCCGGTGTCTGATCCTTTTCCTTGATCAGGGAGGGATCGCAGGTCCAGCGGATTTCGACGCCGCCGAACAGATAGGCCTTCGAACGCGTCATGCGGTAGAGACGCGCCGGCTCGAATGCCGCGCCTTTGCCGAAAATCTGCTCGTCGGGGTGGAAACGCGTCCTGGTGCCGCGGCGGTTGTGCACCTCGCCCAGGTGCTCCAGACCGCTTATCGGAATGCCACGTGAAAAGCGTTGGCGATAAAGCTGGCGGCCGCGCGCGACTTCGACCTCGAGATGATCCGACAGGGCGTTGACTACGGAAACGCCGACGCCGTGCAGGCCACCTGATGTCTCATAGACCTTGGAATCGAACTTGCCGCCCGAATGCAGCGTCGTCATGATCACTTCGAGCGCGGGCTTCTTGAATTTCGGATGTGGATCAACCGGGATGCCGCGGCCATTGTCGGTGACAGTGAGATAACCATCGGCTGAAAGCTCGACATCGATGAAGGTGGCGTGGCCGGCAACCGCTTCGTCCATCGAATTGTCGATGACCTCGGCGAACAGATGGTGCATCGCCTTGTCGTCTGTGCCGCCAATGTACATGCCCGGCCGCCGGCGCACCGGCTCCAGGCCTTCGAGCACCTCGATGTCGGCGGCGCTGTACCCCTCGCTGCCATCCTTGGCAGCGGCCGGGCGCCTGGCGGCCGCTTGCACCAGCGGGTCGGCCGGGCGCGCCGGCGTGCGAACCGGTTGCTGCTGCTTGCCCACATTGCCGAAGAGATCGTTGTTGTCGTCCATGCCAACCATAGGGTCCGGTGCTGCGAATCACCCGTCGATATTGCCACGCTTTTCGGCGCCAGGCGACGGAGGTTCCTGTTACGTTCGGGGATTTAACCCCTCTTACCCTAAAACCATTCGATAACCAAGCAGGCGGAAATCGGTCGAATGCCACCGCACAAGATTCCCGATTCTTTACCAATGCGGACTAGCGTGAGCCCAACATAACAAGAAACGACGGGCATCAGGGGTTTCGGCGTGAGGGGCAAGGCCATAACGATGATCGGCATCGCCGCCGTTTTCGGCGCGATCTCGATCTTTGCCGCGGATTTCTGGGTCAAGAGCCAGGCCAAGGCCGATGCCCAGGAGAAAACGGCGTCGATCTCCGCTCCAGCACCCAAAATAGAGTTCAAGACCATCGTGGTGGCCAATGCGCCGTTGCGTTATGGCATGGAGCTCGACCGCGCCAAGCTCAGCGAAATTCCGTGGCCGCAGGAGTCCCTGCCGCAGGGGGCCTTTGCCACCATCGATGGATTGCTCGGCGAAGGGGGCCGGGTCGTGCTGTCGCCGATCGAGGTCAATGAGCCGTTGCTGCTCACCAAGCTGTCGGGACCGAACGGTCGCGCGACGCTGTCCAATATGCTGACGCCCGGAATGCGGGCGGTCACCATCCGCACCGACGAGATCGCTGGGGTCGGTGGCTTCGTCACGCCGGGCGACCGGGTCGATGTCGTGCTCACCCGCGATGCCGGCGAAATCCAGGAAGTCGCCAAGAACGCGCAAGGCGCGGCCGGCTCGACCATCACCTCGGAGATCGTCGTTGCCGACGCCAAGGTGCTGAGCGTCGGGCAGGGCGCCGACGAGCGCCAGACGACGCCGCAGGTGGCCAATTCCGTGACCCTCGAGGTGACGACCGAAGGCGCGCAGAAAGTGGCGCTTGCCCGCACGGTAGGCACGCTGTCGCTGTCGCTGCGCTCCGCCAGCGAAGGCGGCGACGGCAAGAACGGCGTCACCACCATCTCGTCCTTCGGCGGATCCGTGGCTTCCAATGCCCAGGCCGCCGCCGGCTCCTTATTCGATGCCATCGCCAAGGAGCCGGAGAAGCCGAAATTCAAGACGGTCATCGTGACGCGCGGCACGCAGGCCGAGGAATACCAAGTCCCTTCGCGGGACCAGAAGTAAAGACCGGTGGGGACCGGGCGGGACGGGATCATGGTGATGCACACCCTATATCGAATGACGAATCTGTTGCGTTTCGTGCGCGCCTTGGCCATGGCGGCTTCACTGGCCGCGAGCGGCATGCTCGCCTTCGTTGGCGCGGCCAGGGCGGACAACGACATCGTCTATGTCTCGTCGACCAGGAATGCCTCGATCAAGGTCGCGAAGGGCAAGCCCAAGACGATCATGACGAGCGCGGCCTTCTATCAGATCGTCATCGGCGATCCGGAGATCGCCAACGTCAACCCGCTGACCGACAAATCCTTCTATGTGCTGGGCAACAATCTCGGCACCACCGGCATTGCGCTGTTCGACGAGAAGAAGCAGCTCGTCGGCACCGTAGACATCGAAGTGACGCTCGACACCGACCAATTGGCGAGCACCATCCGTGCCAGCGTGCCGGACGCCAAGATCAAGGTCGGCTCGGCCAATGGCCGCGTGGTGCTGTCGGGCGAGGCGGATGACGCGGTCGCCGCCGAAAAGGCCAACAAGATCGCCACCCGCTTCTCCGGCAATGAGGAGGTGATCAATTCGGTCAATATCTCCTCGTCGCAGCAGGTCCAGCTCAATGTCCGCTTCGTCGAGATCAACCGCCAGGCCGGGCAGGACCTGGGCGCGAAATACAGCGCCAATTTCGCCTACGGCTTCGGCGGTCGCGATGTCTCTCTCGATCCGGGCTCGGTGCCGGCGGCGGGGACTGGCGAGATCATTGGCCGGCTGCTGTCCAATGGCGTCTCGATCGACATCGCCATCAAGGCGTTGGAGGAGCGCGGCCTTGCCCGAAGGCTGGCCGAACCGAACCTGATTGCCCGATCCGGCGAAACGGCGAGCTTTCTTGCCGGCGGCGAATTCCCGATCCCGGTTTCCGAGGACAATGGCAAGATCTCCGTCAGCTACAAGAAATACGGCGTCAGCCTGGACTTTACGCCGACCGTGCTGAAGGACGGGTTGGTCAGCCTCGACATCGCGCCGGAAGTCTCCTCGATCGACGCTTCGGCGTCCTACAATATCGGAAACATTTCGGTGCCGGGGTTCATCGTGCGCCGCGCCAAGACCTCGGTCGACCTGAAGAACGGCCAGAGCTTCATGATCGCCGGGCTGCTGCAATCCCAGAACGACATCACCACGTCGCGCATTCCCGGTCTCGGCAAGATGCCGGTGCTGGGGTCGCTGTTCTCGTCGAAATCCTATCAGCGGCGCGAGACCGACCTGGTCATCATCGTCACACCCTATCTGGTCAAGCCGGTCGACCCGTCGAAGAAATTGGCTGTGCCGACCGATGGCACGCAGCCCGCCAGCAACGTCGACTATTTCCTCAACAACACCGAGGAGGTGAAGGCGTCGGACACCAACCGTGCGCTGGCGCTGGCTGACGGCAGCGCCGTGCGGGGCGCTTCCGCGACCAAAGTCGGTCATTTCCTCGACCTGCCGAAGGACTGAAATCATGCGTCTGGTCCTGAGATCGAGCATCGCCCTGCTTCTTGCCGGTTTGGCAAGCGGCTGCACCAGCGACGACTATCTGCGCAGCGAAGGCGTGACGTCAGCCGCCGGTGAGGCGCAGGCGGCCAACACCGTCATGCAGATGGTGGACCCGTGGAAGTATGGGGTCCAGAACACGAGGCTTCTCGTGCCCGCCAAGCGCGGAACCGCCGAACCGGTCACGCCCGATCAGGCGGCCGGCGCCAAGGCAGCGCAAACCACCACCGGCAACTGATCCAGACGGCGATCGACCTCACAGGCGGCGAGAATGGCAAACAGCACCAAGAAGATCCTGCTCGTATCGACAGACCGGACCTTCGCGCAGGACACGAAGACTGCCTTTGCCGCCTCCGAGATCATCCAGCTCATGACGGTTGAGAAGAACGTCACCGAGCTGCGCGGCGAGGTCCAGGAAGCCGAGTTCGGCGTCGTTATCGTCGACATGGATGCGGCGAAACTGGAAGAAATCGAGTCCCTGCAGCGCGTCATGCGCCGGCTCGAGGGCAAGGCACCGGTGGTCGTGGTCACCCAGGAGTTCAACGCCGCCGCCGTGCGCATCCTGGTGCAGCTCAAGGTCGCCGACTTCCTGGTCAAGCCGATCACCACGGCCGACCTCGTGCGTTCGGTCGTGCGAGCGTTGCAGGGGCCCGGGCGCGAGGAAAACACCGAATCGCAGATCTATACCTTCATGCCCGCCGCCGGCGGCGTCGGCACCACGACGCTGGCGCTGCAGACCGCGTTCCAGCTGCATCATTCGGTGACGCGCGGCGCCTCGACCTGTGTGGTCGACCTCAATTTCCAGCAAGGTGCCTGCGCCGAATATCTCGATCTGGAGCCGCGTTTCGACATCACCGAGATCGAGAACCAGCCCGAGCGCCTCGACCGGCAATTGCTCGATGTGATGCTGTCCAAGCACGCCAGCGGACTTTGCGTGCTGGCGGCGCCGACGCATCCGGCTGAAATGCGCTCGTTCAAGACCGATGTCGTGGTGCGCATGCTGGACCTCGTTTCGGCCTATTTCGACAATGTCGTCATCGACATGCCGCGCACCTGGTTTCCGTGGACGGAAACGGTGCTGCTCGGTTCCAACAAGCTCTACATCGTTGCCGAAATGACGGTGCCGTGCCTGCGCCATACGCAGCGGCTGATCCAGGCCGTCTACGAGACCGCGGGCAAGGAAGTGAAGCCGAACGTGATCGTCAACCGTTTCGAGCAGAAGATGTTCGACAACGGCATCAAGCAGGCGGATGTCCAGGAAATCCTTGGCGAGCATTTTGTCGGCGGCATCGCCAACAACTACCGGCTGGTGCGCGAGGCGGTCGATCGCGGCGTGCCGCTGCACGAGATCGATCCCAATGCCAATGTCGTCAACGACCTGAAGAAGATCATCCTCCCGGAAGAGGCACTGGCGACGGCGAGCAAGTCGAAGTCGCTGTTCGGTTTCGGCAGGGGCCTCTTGAAAAGGAAAGCTGGATGACCAGCCGTTTCTCAACCCTGCAGAACCGTGACGCGCGCCCGCAGCGTCCGGCGGAATCAACACCGGTCGCGCATCATGCCGTCGTCATCCCGACCAGCCGAAAGGCTTTGCCGGCGAAACCGGAAGCAGCACCGGCAAAGAATGCCAACAAGGTGCTCGATGCCCGCGTGCGCATCCACCGGATGCTGCTCGAGGAGATCAATCTGGTCGCGCTGGAGCGCTTGCCCAAGGATGAAATGCGCCGGCAAGTGCATGATTTCGTGTCGGAAAAGACCCGCCAGGAGCGGATGGCGATCAACACCGCCGAACTCGACGCGCTGGTCGACGATATCGTCGACGAGATGGTCGGCCTCGGCCCGCTCGAGCCGCTGCTCAAGGATCCCGACATTAACGATATCCTGATCAACGGTCATCAGAACTGTTTCGTCGAAAAGAAGGGCAAGCTGCAGCAGGTCCATATCCCGTTCAAGGACGAGGCGCATCTGCTCAGAATCGTCAACAAGATCGTGGCCGCCGTCGGCCGCCGGGTCGACGAATCGCAGCCGATGGTCGACGCTCGCATGCTGGACGGCTCGCGCTTCAACGCAGCCATCCGCCCGGTGGCCGTCGATGGCCCGCTGGTGTCGATCCGCAAGTTCTCCAAGAACAAACTTGGCCTGCACAGGCTGGTCGAATTCGGCGCCATCACACAGAACATGGCCGAAGTGCTGGCGGCGGCCGTGCATGCCCGCAAGACGACAATCATTTCGGGCGGTACCGGCACCGGCAAGACGACGATGCTCAACGCACTGTCGGCCTTCATTCCGGAAGACGAGCGGCTGATCACCATCGAGGACGCGGCGGAGCTTCAATTGCAGCAGCCGCACGTCGCGCGCATGGAAACACGCCCCGCCAATATCGAAGGCCATGGCGAGCTCAAACAGCGCGACCTGGTCAAGAACGCGCTGCGCATGCGTCCCGACCGGGTCATCCTCGGCGAGTGCCGCGGCGAGGAAGCCTTCGACATGTTGCAGGCGATGAACACCGGCCACGAAGGCTCGATGGCGACCATCCACGCCAACACGCCACGTGATTGTATTTCGCGCCTGGAGCAGATGCTTGGCATGACCGGCATGCCAATGACGGTGCAGTCGATCCGCAGCCAGATCGCAAGCGCCATCGACATCATCGTCCAACTGACCCGGCTTTCCGACGGCAAGCGCAAGGTGACGAGCGTCGCCGAGGTGACCGGCATGGAAGGCGATGTCATCCAGATGCAGGAGATCTTCCGCTTCGTGCGCACCGGCATGGAGGCTGATGGCAAGATCCTTGGCTACTACGAGGCGACCGGCATACGACCGCGTTTTCTGGAAGATCTGCGCGCGATGGGCATCGAGTTTCCCGGACGTTATTTCGAACCCGGCCGGCCGCAGGAGTAGCCGGGGTGTTCGATGGGTTCAGCGCGATCTATGTCGTCTATGCCGGGGCCGCATTGACCGGCATCATGGTCGCCGAAGCGGTCTACCTGCTCTATGCCGGTCGTAGCGACAAGCGAACCGCCATCAACCGGCGTATGAAGCTGCAGGAAAACAAGATCAGCCAGGAACAGGTGCTGATCCAGCTGCGCAAGGAGCGCGGTCTCGACGCGGGAACGTCGCTGTTCTCGCCCGGCCGGTTCCGTGCCCTGCGCACGCAGTCGGGCATGGTCATGCCGCTCTCGAAATTCCTGATGATCACCTGCGGCGTGGCGATGGCCGTGGCCCTGTTCGCCATCTCGCGCGGCTTGCCGCTGTTGATGGGGCTCATCCTGGTTGTCGTGCTGATGCCGCTGCTGCCGGTCATGGCGATGCGCTCCATGCGCAAGCGCCGGCTCAAGCGTTTCGGCATCCAACTGCCCGAGGCACTGGAACTGATCACGCGCGGCCTCAAGGCCGGTCACCCGGTGCCGGTGGCCATTGCCATGGTGTCGCGCGAGATGCCCGATCCGATCGGCACGGAATTCGGCGTCATTGCCGACGAAGTCACCTATGGCTCCGACCTTGTCTCGGCGCTGAACTCGCTTTTCGACCGGGTCGGCCACGAGGATTTGCCGCTGTTCGTCACCGCCGTCTCGATCCAGACCAGCTCGGGCGGCAATCTGCGCGAAATCCTCGATGGGCTGTCGACGACGATCCGCGAACGCGGCAAGCTGCGCCGCAAGGTGCGGGCCATTTCGAGCGAGGGCCGCCTGTCGGCCTACATTTTGACGGCCGTGCCGGCGCTGCTGTTCACCGCGATCATGGCCATGATGCCGGGATATTACAGCGACGTCTGGGGCGTTCCGAAGACATGGTACATGATCGGCGGATCGGTTAGCTGGCTGATGCTGGGTAATCTGATCATGTTCAAGATGTCGAACTTCAGGTTCTGACATGCAAGGCGTCATCGAATTCCTCGCCTCCCTCGCGCCGACGTCGCTGATGCCGGTCGCCATGCTGTTGCTGGCCGTGGGGGCCGCGGCGGTCGCCTGGCCGATGGTGGCGGCGAGGGGCGACCGCAACGAGGTCATGCGCCGGCTCAAGGTCGACCACGGTCCGGTGGTGGCCAAGCCCGAACCCGCGCAGAAGAAGAACAGCGGCGTCGTGCGCGAAAAAGCGGTGAAGAGGGCGCAGGAATTCTACGCCAAGAGCGACCCGGAAAATGTTGCCCGCCTGCGTTTGAAGCTCATCCAGGCCGGTTACATGGAGCCGCGCGCCGTCGGCATGTTCTTCCTCATCCGGTTCACGGCAATGATCGGTACGACGTTGGCCGTCTTCGTGCTCAACCGGTGGATGGCCAGCCCGGACGCGACCATGACCAGCCGGTGGACCTTCATCATCCTGTCGGGCGCTGCCGGGTATTTCCTGCCGGGCCTGGTCTTGACCCAGAAGGTGCGGGAAAAGATGCGCGAATACCGCAACGGCTTCCCCGATTTCATGGATCTGATGATCGTCTGCTCCGATGCCGGCATGAGCATGGAAGCGGGCGTCGAGCGCGTTTCGAAAGAACTCGCCAGGACCTATCCTTCGCTCAGCCAGAACCTGCAGCTCGTATCGCTCGAGCTTCGGGCGGGGCGCAGCCTCGACGACGCGCTGAAGGCGCTCGCCGATCGCCTCAGCCTCGACGAGGTACGCTCCTTCGCCACGCTCCTGCAGCAGTCGAAGGAACTAGGCACCAGCCTGTCGGGCGCGCTCAGGGTCTTTTCCGATGAAATGCGCCACAAGCGCATGTCGCTGGCCGAGGAGAAGGCGCATGCCTTGCCGGCAAAGATGTCCGTGCCGGTCGTGGTCTGCATCCTGCCGGTGGTTCTGATGATCGCCGTCATTCCCATCATCGTCAAAATGACGGGTCACTAAAGGGCGCCGCGTCGACGTAATCAGGCATGCAAACATCCGTCGAAGTGACACATCGGACCCGCAAAGTCCGCGAATAGACGAGAAGTCCATGCGAATACTGTTGCCCACCCTCTTGCTGGGCCTCGCCGCGGCCAGCTTGCCGCCGGCCCAGGCCGCGGCCGGCGATTGCGGCGATGCTGCCGCCTTGGTGCAGCAGGCCTATCCCAAGGCCCGCAAGAGCGCCGACGGCGCCTCGTTCACGCTCGAACCTCACACCAGCATCGCCCTGACGCCTCCGGGCTACGACACGCCAAGGCTGGTCTGCAAGATCTGGCCCGCCCATGACCAACTGCTGTTGGTCGCGGTACCGCTGATCGACAGCGCCCAATCCGTCGACGACATGCATATAGGCGATATCGAGCTTCTGGTCGTCGACAGGAAGAACCAGCAGGTGCGCCAGCGCCTGCTCCAGCCCGGGCTGATGAACGATGATGCCATCGCCATCCGCGGCATCGGATTCGATACAGGCCGCTATCAGCTGGCGTCCAAAATCACCGCCTTCGGCCTGCGCATCGACATGGCAACTCATTCGCAGGCCAATCCCTTCAGGGAAACCGACCTGCGACTCTATGCCCTCGAGGGCGATGCGCTACGGATGGTGCTCGATGGCTTCGACGTGGCCGGCTTTGGCGGCGAAGGCGATACCAATTGCGCCGGGTCCTTTCATTCTAGCCAGGTCAGCCTGGCGATGAGCCGGGCGAGCCATCAGGGCTATCACGATATCACCGTGACCGCGCAAATGAATACCGACGAACCCGCTCCCGACAAGAATGGCGAGTGCCAATCCCACCCCGGCAAGTCCGTGAAGCGGACTTACCGGCTGCGCTATGACGGCAACCGCTATCAGCTTCCGGCGACGCTCAAGGCCCTGGAGCCGTGAGAACGCCGCTGGCGATGGTTAATGGCTGGTGTGCCGGAAACCAAAACTTGGGCGCATTTCGGCACCGAAGCTTAATCGCTGTGCTGTAGTGTCTTTCCCTGAAGAACGACCCGGCAAATCGGGCGACGGGGCAGGGTATGCGTCAGATAAAATTTGCGGCGGTGGTCACGATGGCGGCCGTCCTGATGATCACCGGGTGCACGACGAACAATAACGTCGACACGACCAAGACCACCGCGATCCGGCCGGCAGCGAAGGATGTCGACACATCCGACCTGGCGCAAGGCAAGGCACAGTTTCGCGATGCCAACTACGGTCTTGCCGAAGCGCATTTCCGCAAGGCCGTCGAACTGAAGGCCGACAATGCCGAGGCCTGGATGGGGCTTGCCGCTTCCTATGACGAACTCGGCCGCTTCGACTTCGCCGACCGCGCCTATGGCCAGCTTGTGAAGGTCGCCGGCCGCAAACCGCAGATCGTCAACAACATGGGCTATTCGCAACTTTTGCGCGGCAACAAGAAGAAGGCCAGGGCGCTGCTGCTGGAGGCGAAGGCCGGCATGGCCGACCCCGCCGTCGTCGACGCCAATCTCGCCTTGCTCAACAAGGGCTGATGCCGTTTGATCCTCGCGCCGGCCAGGGGTGCGGTTTCGGGACAGGTGGCATCGACGCTTTGTAAACCGTATCCGCAGGTTGGGTCGAGAGATCGCCTGAAAACCATGTCCGAGGGCTGCCGCTGACCTAGGATGCGGCGCAACCGCCGATGCTCGAGAGGCCCCCGCCCGATATGCTGGATTTCAGTTCGCTCCTGCTCGCAGCCGCGCTGTCGGGCGTCTGTCTCAGTGTCACCATGTTAGCGATCTGGGCCACCGCGCCGCAGGCCAGATTCGTGCTGACGGTGGCATGCGGCATTCTCGTGCTCGTCGCGCATGTGATCCTGTTCTGGCATTATACCAGGGAGCCAGATCCGCTGCTTTGCCAGGTCGCGCTGGCGCTGCTCAGCCTGGGTTTTCTGATTATCTGCATTTCGGCCATGCAATATCTCGGTGTGCCGGACCACAGGCGTGCGATTGCTCCGACATTTGCCGCCATGGCTATCTGTGCGGCCGTGACCTTCATGGGCCTTGACGGTATCGGTTTCGTGATCACCTACGCGACGGTTACCGCGCTGCTCTCGACGATCGGAGCCATGTTCTGGATCAACGGCAGTCATGATCGCCGCATCCTGCTGGTGGTGTCGTTCCTGAGCGGCACCTGTGCGCTGTCGTTTGCCCTCTGCGGCGTGGTTCTGATGACCAAAGGGCAGTGGACGCTCGGCGTCGCGCCCGACAATTGGGCCGAACGCCTCAACTCGGTCGTGGCGGTGGCCTGTATGACCGGCCTCGGCGCATTGACGCTTTCGCTCCATCATTTGCAGGCGCAGATCGAGCTCAAGGCCGAGACCATGACCGACCCGTTGACCGGACTGATGAACCGTCGCGGTCTGACGTCGCTTTATGGCGAGCGCACCTTCGGCCCGTTCATGGCGATCGTCATGTTTGACCTCGATCACTTCAAGCGGACGAACGACATCTATGGACATCCGGTCGGGGATCAGGTCCTTTGCCGCTTCGCCGCCGTCATCAGGAAATATGCCAGGACCGGGGTTGACGCCTTTCGCTTGGGCGGCGAGGAGTTCGCGATCGTCATGTCGAGGATGACGGAAGAGCGCGCCTATGATCTTGCCAGCAAGATCGGCGTCGCTTTCGGCACGGAAATCGTGCCCACCCCGCTCGGTCCTTTGCGCAGCACGGTCAGCGGCGGGATTGGATTCGGCGAAGCCGACGGCAGCACCCTCGACGAGGTGCTGGCCAGGGCCGACTCCATGCTCTATGCCGCCAAGCGTGCGGGACGAAATTGCGTCATCAGCCGCAAAGGCATGGACAAGGCCGACCCGGTCAAATCGGCCTTGCGCTCCGCGTAGCTATTCGGCCGCACCCAGATAGTCCGACAGCGGCGGGCAGGAGCAGACCAGGTTGCGGTCTCCCGCGACATTGTCGATGCGCGATACCGGCGGCCAGTACTTTGCCGCTGTGTCGGCGTCGCCGGCGGGATAGGCCGCCTCGAGGCGCGAGTAAGGGTGGTTCCATTGACCGGCCAGCGCCTCAGCCGATGTATGCGGGGCGTTGACCAGCGGATTGTCGGCCAAAGGCCATTCGCCTTTGGCCACTTTCGCCGCCTCGCCGGCAATGGCGATCATGGCCTCGCAGAAGCGGTCCAACTCGCGCTTGGGCTCGGACTCGGTCGGTTCGACCATAAGCGTGCCGGCGACCGGAAACGACATGGTCGGCGCGTGGAAACCATAGTCGATCAGGCGCTTGGCGATGTCCTCGACGCTGATGCCGGCGCTCTCCTTGAGCACGCGGGTATCGAGAATGCATTCATGGGCGACACGATCGCTCCTGCCCTTGTAAAGCAGCGGGAAGTGCGGCGCGAGCCGCGTCGCCACGTAATTGGCGGACACGATCGCCGTCTCGGTCGCCTGCTTCAGGCCGGAAGCGCCCATCATGCGGATGTACATCCAGGTGATCGGCAGGATGGAAGCGCTGCCGAAGGGAGCTGCTGCCACGGCATGCGCCGAGCCTTCGGTGACATGGCCGGGCAGATAGGGTTTCAGATGCGCCCTGACGCCGATCGGACCAACGCCCGGTCCGCCGCCGCCATGCGGGATGCAGAAGGTCTTGTGCAGGTTCATGTGGCAAACGTCGGCGCCGATGTCGCCGGGACGGGCAAGTCCGACCAAGGCATTGAGGTTGGCGCCGTCGAAATAGACCTGGCCGCCATGCTCATGGATGAGCGCGCAGAGGTGGCGCGCGCCTTCCTCGTAGACCCCATGCGTGGATGGATAGGTGAACATCAGCGCCGCGAGATTCCTGGAATGCTCGTTGGCCTTGGCGCGCATATCGTCCATGTCGATGTTGCCGTCTTCCAGGCAGCGCACGACGACGACGCTCATGCCGGCCATCGCGGCACTCGCCGGATTGGTGCCATGCGCGGAGGAGGGGATCAGGCAGACGGTGCGATGACCCTCACCGCGCGAGCGGTGATAGGCGCGGATGGCGAGCAGCCCGGCATATTCGCCCTGGCTGCCGGCATTGGGCTGCAACGTCACGGCGTCGAAGCCGGTGATCTCCGACAGCCAGCCCTCCAGTTCGCCGATCATGGCGCGGTAGCCGGCCGAATGCGCTGATGGCGCGAAGGGATGCAAATTGGCGATTTCCGGCCAGCTCACCGGCGTCATTTCCGCCGCGGCGTTGAGCTTCATGGTGCAGGAGCCCAGCGGGATCATGGCGCGGTCGAGCGCCAGGTCCTTGTCGGCCAGCCGGCGCAGGAAACGCATCATCTCGGTTTCCGACTTGTTCTCATGGAAGACCGGCTGGGTCAAAAACTCCTTGCCGCGCGGCTTGCCGGGCACCGTGCTATCGGCGGAAGAAGCAGCCTTGGCGTCGAACAGAGCCGCGATCGCATCGAGGTCGGCATCGGTCGAGGTCTCGTCGAAACTGATGCCGACCTGGTCGGCGTCGAGCACACGCAGCAGCCGGCCGGTCTTTTCGGCGGCGGCGGCGATCCGGGCGGCCTTGCCTTTGACCTCCACCGTCACCGTATCGAAACGGCTGGAGCCGAGCACCGATACACCCGCGGCCTTGAGGCCGCTCGCCAGGCGGTTGGCCAGCGCATGGATGCGCCCGGCGATCGCCTGCAGGCCCGCCGGGCCATGCCAGATGGCGTATGCGGTCGCCATATTGGCAAGCAGCGCTTGCGCGGTGCAGATGTTGGACGTCGCCTTGTCGCGGCGGATGTGCTGTTCGCGTGTCTGCAAGGCGAGGCGATAACCGGGACGGCCCTTGCTGTCGGTCGACTGACCGACCAGGCGGCCGGGCATCAGCCGTGTCAGCTTGTCGGAGACGGCGCAATAGGCGGCGTGTGGGCCGCCAAAGCCCATCGGCACGCCGAAGCGCTGCATCGGGCCGACGGCAATGTCGGCGCCGAGTTTCGCCGGCGCGTCGGTCAGCGTCAGGCCAAGCGGGTCGGCGATGAAGACGATAATGGCGCCGGTGGCGCGCGCTTTTTCGATCGCCGCCTTGTGGTCGCCATAGACGCCAAAAGTGTCCGGCCAGGAGACGAGCAGGGCTGCGGTGTTGTCGTCGATCGTCTCGCCGTCGATCTCGATGCCGAGCGGCTCGGCGCGGGTGCGCACCACATCCAGCGTCTGCGGGTGCGGCGTGCCGGCGAGTGCCACCTTGGTGCGCTTGTCGCGGTGATGGCGTAGCGCGATGCCGACCGCTTCGGCGACCGCTGTCGCCTCGTCGAGCAATGAAGCCGATGCCACCGGCAGGCCGGTCAGTTCCGTGACCAGCGTCTGGAAATTGAACAGCATTTCGAGCCGGCCCTGGCTGATCTCGGCTTGGTAGGGCGTGTAGGCGGTGTACCAGGCCGGATTCTCGAACAGATTGCGCTGGATGACCGGCGGCACGTGGACGCCGTGGTAACCGGCACCGATAAAACTCTTCAGCACGGTATTCCTTGCCATGATCGTCGACAATTCGGCGAGCGCTTCGGCTTCGCTGGCCGGCTCCGGCAGGGCCAGCGGCTGGTCGAGGCGGATCGATCTCGGCACGGCCTGGCTGATCAGCGTCTCGACCGAGGTAACACCGAGGACGGCGAGCATGGCTCTGACGTCGGCAAGGCCGGGCCCGATGTGGCGGGCCGAGAAGGGGTAGGGTGCTGCGGTCATGTCGGTAAATTCCTGATGTCAGGCGATATGGGCTTTGTAGGCGGTCTCATCCATGAGGCTGGCGAGCTGGCTTTCGTCGGCGAGCTTCATCTTCCACAGCCAACCCGCGCCGGTTGCCGCCGAGTTGACCAGCGATGGGTCGGACGACAGCGTGCCGTTGGCCTCGGTGATCTCGCCATCGACCGGCGCGTAGACGTCGGAGGCCGCCTTGACGGATTCGACCACGACGGCGGTATCGCCCTTGGCGAGCTTCTTTCCCGTTTCCGGCAGTTCCACGAAGACGAGATCGCCGAGCTGCTCCTGCGCGTAGTCGGTGATGCCGACCGTGGCGATGCCGCCCTCGACGCTGAGCCATTCGTGATCGGCGGTGAAATAGATCTTTGCCATGGGGGTCTATCCTTTGCGGTAGCGATGAGGAGTGAAGGGCAGGGAACTGACATCGATCGGGATCTTCGTGCCGCGCACGTCGGCGAAGACCCGCGTTCCGGGCTTGGCCAGCGGGGTGGCGATATAGCCCATGGCGACCGGATGGCCGGCCGAGGGGCCAAAACCGCCCGATGTGACATGGCCGACGGGGTTGCCGTCGGTGTCAAACAGAGAAGCGCCGGCACGCACCGGCTGGCGACCCTGCGGTTTCAGCCCGACACGCTTTTGCGCCGGGCCTCGTTCCACGACGGCGCGCAAGGCATCGGCGCCGATGAAGGTGCCTGAGGCTCGGATCTCTTTCGGGATTGCCCACATAAGCGCCGCCGCGGCCGGGTCGGTTTCCGGCGTGATGTCTTGACCGTGCAGGCAGAGGCCTGCCTCCAGCCGCAGGCTGTCGCGCGCGGCAAGGCCGATCCAGAGCACACGCTCGTCCTCGAGCAGCTTCGCGACGAGTTCTCTTGCATCGGCCTCCGGCAGGCCGATCTCGAAACCGTCTTCGCCGGTGTAACCGGACCGGCTCATGAACCAGTTCTTTCGCGGCTCGATGCCGTGCATGAACAGCAGCGAGCCCGTCTCAAGGCCGGCGCGGGACAGTGCCGCCCACGCTTCCGGACCCTGGATGGCCAGGAAGATGCGGTCGAGTGGTTCGACCTTGACGTCGAAATCGGCTGCCAGCGCGCGCAAATGCTTTTCGTCGGCGACGGCGTTGCCGGCGTTGGCGACCACCATGAACCTCGTATCGCCGAGCCGGGTGACGATCAGATCATCCAGAATGCCGCCCGCCTCATTGAGGAAGAAGGTCAGCTTGGATTGCGAAATTTCGAGCGCACCGGCGTCTAGCGGGCAGGCGCGGTCGAGCAGCGCGACGGCGTCTGGCCCGCTGAGCTCGAACAGCTTCATGTGCGAGATGTCGAACAGGCCCGCATGTTCGCGGGTGTGAAGATGCTCCTTCATGACGCCGGCCGGATAGGTCAGCGGCATCGACCAGCCGGCAAAGGCGCCGAAGCGCGCACCGGCCGCTGCATGGATATCTTCGAGGGGAAGGTGTCTATCGTCGCCCGTCATGTTGTCTCCAGAGTCGCACGCAATCGGCCGCGAATGGCGACCAGTCCGTGCCCCTCTGTCTGAAGCCTGAGAGACTCGCGCAGCCGGAACTCTGTCAGCGGCGCTTACACCTTCGGCGCGGGGGCAAGCCCCGACTTTCCAGAGTGTCTTTCCCGTCTACGGTTCTTTTGCCTGAGAGATTTCGGGCGATTTCCCCTTCGGCGGCAGCTCTCGCTGCTCTCTCCCGCAAACAGGTAGGACTCAAACCCTGAGCCCTCGACGCGCCATCCATAGCCCGTCGGCGACACCTTGTCACCTCCCAGCGACATTGTTCTGACAAGTCTTCGCTAACCACGCCGTTTGCCGGTTTTTCAAGATACTCCTGATATAGCAGGCCAATGTGACGCGTTGGGGCGGACGGGGACGACAGATGGGCGAATTGATCATGAGCGCTGCGGTGGCGGGGCTGACTTCGAAGAACCGCATCGCTTCAGAGGATGTCGTAATGCTGCGCCGCGACGTGTTCGCCGACGGGGTGGTGACCCGGGGCGAAGCCGACGCGTTGTTCGCGCTCGACCAGACGGCGCGGGACAAATGCGCTGAATGGGCACCGTTCTTCGTCGAGGCGGTCACCGACTACATCGTCCACCAGGAAAAGCCCTCGGGCTACATTTCGCAGGAGAATGCCGATTGGCTGGTCCGCACGATTTCGCGCGACGGCTTGGTCGACAGCCGGACCGAACTCGAATTGCTGGTCCATGTGCTGGAAGAGGCGAAATCCTCGCCGAGCCGGCTTTGCGTCTACGCGCTGGAGCAGGTCGCCCACGCCGTCGTTGACGGCAAGGGACCGCTGATGCTCGGCGGTGCGCTGGTGCCCGGATTGATCGCCAGGGCCGAAGTCGAGCTTCTGCGCCGTATCCTCCATGCCCATGGCGGCGACGGCAACATCGCCATCACCCGGGCCGAGGCCGAGGTGCTGTTCAGGATCAACGAGCGGACGGCCCAGGCCAACAACGATCCGTCCTGGAATGACCTGTTCGTCAAGGCGATTGCCAATTTCGTCATGTGCTCGGCCGGTTACGGGGCGCCTACCCGCGAGGTGGCCCTGCGCCAGGAAACCTTCCTCGATCATGCCGATCCGGAAATCGGCGGTTTTTTCAGCCGCATGGTCTTCGGCGGCCTTGCCGGCATCATAGAGGCCTACCGGTCTCCTGACGACGTAGAGACCGAATGGGAAGCCAAGAACAGGGCAGCCGAGGCGCTGGCCCGTCGGGCCGAGACGATCGATGCTGGTGAAGCCGGATGGCTAATCGAGCATATCGGGGCGGACCGGCCTTTGTACGAGAATGAGCGCGCGTTGCTGACCCTGATCAAGCATGCCTCGCCGGAAATCCATCCGGCGCTGAAGCCGTTGCTCGACAAGGTAGCCTAAGCCGCACCGTCCGCTGCTATCGTTCTGCAAAGAATGATATTGAAATGGCCTTCGGGCCATCCCGCCAGTTCGGCCATCCGCTTGAAGCCAGCCTTTTCATGGAGGCCTGGTGCCTGGAAGTCGTGGCTGGAGACCCAGATCTTCTTGACACCGCGATCCGCGGCCTCGGCGACAAAAGCGTTGAGCAGTCGTCTTGCGTAGCCGCGACCGCGGTGAGCCTCGTCAATCCACATCAACGTGAGCTCGGACGCGCCCGCCCAGGAATAGCCGGCGGCAACTCCGATCGCGTGTCCCGCATCATCGCGGATGACAAAGGTCAGCCTTCGGTCATCGTCGCGGTCCGTTACACGCCGATTGTCGCGATGGAGACGTTCCTCAAGCGAACTCAATTCGACGGGCGACAGGTCGTGCTCGGCCTGTATGCGGGGACCATCAGATGCCGCCATACCAGTCGTAGCCATTGTCCTCCCAATAGCCGCCGCGGCCACCGCCGACATTGGCGAAGCCGTCGACCAGTTCGATCTTGTAGAGATATTTCGGCATCTTATAGCCGAGCTGGCGCTCGACGCGGACACGCAGCGGTGCGCCGTTCTCGACCGGCAGCGGCTTGCCGTTCACGCCATAGGCGAGGATCGTTTGGGGATGGCGAGCGTCGATCAGGTCGATGGTGCCGTAGTATTTGATGTCGCCCGACAGGCTGCGGTCGATCGTGTCGAGGCAATGGAACATGACATAGCGCGCCTGCGGCTTGACCACCGCCTGGTCGAGCACCAGCGCCAGCGGCGTGCCGGTCCACTTGGCGATGCAACTCCAGCCTTCGACGCAGTCGTGACGGGTGATCTGGGTGCGGCTCGGCATGTTCATCAGTTGCTCGCGGGTAAGCGACAGCGGCTTTTCCACGAGGCCTGAAACCTCCAGACGCCAGTCGGAGAAGTTGTTGGCGAGCAGGTTCTTGTAGCTGTCGTCATCGGGCGCGGTCACGCCGTTCGGCCGTTGCGGCTGGCGGATATCTGCCTCGGTGAATTCCGGCGCCAGCGAATTGCCGCCGCCGAGCAACCGCTGTGCCCTGTGGGTCAGGCCGTTGGCATTTTCGAGGAAACTGCGCAGGCCGCTGCCGATGCTGAGCTGACTGTCGAAGGCGTCGCAGCCCGACAGCATGACGCCGGAAGCGCCGAGGCTGGCTGCGGTCAGGAATTTCCGGCGGCTGATCTGAAATTTCGTCATTTCAGGCACTCCTCTCGGGCGTTTTGTCGTCATGCACGGGAGGATCGGTGCGGTACCAGCCGGTGATGATCGAACGCAGTTCGTTGATTGGCCCGGCGGCCACAATCATCAGGATGTGAATGATGAAGAAGGCGACCAGCAGAACCATGACGGTGAAATGGATGGTGCGGGCGGTCTGCCGTCCGCCGAGCAATTCATTGAGGAACGGCAGCACCGAATTCATGCTCGGCGACATGGCGAGGCCGGTGATGATCATCAGCGGCAAGAGTACGAACAGAACGCCGCCATAGGCCATTTTCTGCAGCGTGTTGTATTCGCGCGTGTGGTGGAATTTCAGCCTGGCGTGATTGGCGATGTCCCGCGGCAAGCGTTTGAGGTCATCCAGGCGCGGCGCCAGATCGCGGCGGATGTGGCCGTTGATCAGGCTGGCGACCAGCCAGACGATCAATGTCGTCGTCAGTATCCAGGCAAAGAAGAAATGGATGACGCGGGCGGTGCCGAGATCATAGTAGGAGGGGATCGTCGCCCAGGATGGGAAACCGCGCGCCGTCTCGTTACCTGCCGGACCCGACCAGCCGAGTACGCCTGTCGTGTCGAAACGGTGCCCGAAGATTTCGGTGTAACCGCGCGGCCCGGCATTGGTGTTTTCGGCGCCTATAGCGAAAACGGTGTTGTTGTAGGCGAAGCCGGATTGCTTGCCGATGTAGAGCTGAGGCCGGGCATTGAAAATCTGCAGGCCGGAAAGAAGCATGAAAAACAAGGAGATGGCCCAGAGCCAGTGTGTCAGCCGCGTCCAGCTCGACTGCCGGTAGATCAATGGTTTCTCTTTTGAAGCGGGGAGACCCGGTCCAATTTCGGATTGGCTTCTGGCAACCGATTCCATCTTGTCTGGTCTCCCGGCCTTGCGGCTTGTCCTACGTGTTCATTGTCCTCCTGATACGTCGCGATCCAAACCGATGTTTCATCCGATCACGGATTTATTATGGACGGACCGCCCAGGCTGACGGCGAGATTGACGGCCGCGGCGACGATGACCGTGTTGAAGAAGAACGACAGGATCGAGTGGACAAGCACGACACAACGCATATGCGTCGTCGAGATGTTGGTGTCGGCGGTCTGTGCCGTCATGCCGATGACGGTCGAGAAGTAGAGGAAATCCCAGCCCTCCGGGCGTCTGTCGCCCGGGAACAGCAGGCCACCGACCGGGATCTTCTTGTTGGTGCCGATGTCGACCGCGTCGCCGTCCATCCAGTAGACATGGGCATAATGGAGCGCCGCCATGGCATGGATGGTAAACCAGCCGAGCGGGATCGACAGCAGTGCGAAGCCGAGTTCGATCGGGTGATCCCCATCCTTCCGATTGATCAGCAGGAACAGCGAGATAAGCGCAACGCCGACAACAGTGAGGGTCACCGCGAAGATGACCAGAACCGGCTGGTCGGTGGCGCGTGCGTTCTTGCTGAGATATTTGCCGGTGAACTTGGGCATCTGACTGACGACAAGAACGACGTAAGCAGCAAAAAATGCGTTGGCGCCGATCGAATAGGCGAGCGGGGCGTGCAGCAGCAACGCCATAAGCAGCGCAAACGCACCGATACAGGCCGACACCGCGAACAGCATATGGCGCTGCATCGGTTTCTCGATCGGGGTTTCGGCGGCCATGGCGGTCTCCACCTGGATGGCGCGTGGTTGCTACTCCGGTGTGACGGATTTCAGCGCCCGCCGCAAGATACGGTCGAGTTCGCCGAGAAACCGGGAGCGATCCTGCGGCGCGAAGCTGGCATTGTAGCCCTTGCTCTCGCCAGTCTCGCGCAGGTGCTGCTTGAGGTCGCGCATCGCCACCGCCATGCCGATCGTCTCGGGCGTGAATGGCCGCCCGGTCGGTCCCAGCACATGGGCGCCGAGCGCCACCGTACGTGCGGCAAGCGGAATGTCCGCCGTCACCACGATGTCGTTGGGCTTGGCGTTCTCGACGATCCAGTCATCGGCGGCGTCGGCGCTCTTGGAGACCACGACATTGCGGATCATCGGGTCGCGCGACGGACGCAGGCCCCCATTGGAGACGTAAGTGACGACGACGCCAAGGCGTTCGGCGACCTTTTCTACCTCGGCCTTGACCGGGCAAGCGTCGGCGTCGACGTAGATGGCGGGTGAGGGCATTGTCTCTCCAGAAACGAGCAGGGGCCGGAAATGTATCCGGCCCCTGCCTGAAAATCTTTGGTGATCAGGCCGGCAAGGCGCCGGACTTCTTCGCCGTCCAGGTGGCAATGTAATCCATCAGGCCAGGGTTGAGGCAATCGTAAGGCTCCAGGCCGATTGTCTTCAGCCTGCCGCGAATGCCGTCCATGCGGCTCGGGTCGACACCCGATTCGATGATCGACGAGACAAAGGCGGTGAAGCCTGGAGGCGACCAGCCGTCTTCCTCGAAGCGCTCGGGGTGAATGAAGGACAGGCCCTTGAACGGATGATCGCGCTCGACCGGTCCATGCATGTGGACGCCGCATTGGGTGCAGGCATGACGCTGGATCAGCGCTGAGGGGTCGACCACCTTCAGCTTGTCGCCGTTCTCGGTGACCGTGACATCGCCGGTACCGGCAACCGCTACCACCGAGAACATAGCGCCTTCGGGCTTCCAGCATTTGGTGCAGCCGCAGGCGTGGTTGTGGGCGATCTGGCCCTTGACCTTCACCTTGACCGGCTTGCTGGTGCAGGCGCAGACCAGCGTGCCGCCGGCAAAGCTCGCGCTTTCCCTGGGCAGCCCATTGTCGATTTTCGGATGCAGTTTCTCCGCCATTTTTTCTTTCCTCCCATGTTTCACCACAGGGGTCGCTGGCCGGATGGCCGGCGGCGTGTGGCTGTCTTCAGTAAACCACGACACTCCGGATCGACTTGCCCTCATGCATGAGGTCGAATCCCTCGTTGATGTCATCGAGCTTCAGCGTGTGGGTGATCATCGGGTCGATCTGGATCTTGCCGTCCATGTACCAATCGACGATCTTCGGCACGTCGGTGCGGCCGCGTGCGCCGCCGAAGGCGGTGCCCATCCAGCTGCGGCCGGTGACCAGCTGGAACGGCCGGGTCGAAATCTCCTGGCCGGCGCCGGCGACGCCGATGACGACCGACTTGCCCCAGCCGCGATGCGAGGCCTCCAGCGCCTGGCGCATGACCTTGGTGTTGCCGGTGCAGTCGAATGTGTAGTCGGCGCCGCCGATCTGGTCGGCACCGCGCTTGGTCATGTTGAC
>NZ_VFVS01000029.1:0-49073 GCF_006442215.1 Mesorhizobium sp. B2-3-11
TCCGCTTCACCGCCATCGCAAATCCCTCCGAGCAATAATCGAAGTGAATCACAATGCCAGAATTGCGCAACAGGCCCTCGTGGGCAGATGTCCGGCAGGACAGAGGGGGCGCTGTCCCGCCGACGTTTCGGATTGGCGGCCTCAACCGCCCAGCGCGTCAAGCCGCGCACGAAGGGCTGCGACTTCCTGCTCCAGCCCTTCCACCCTCGCCTCCAGGTCGGAGACGGGGATAGCCGGCGCACTCCGGTGCGCCGATAGAGCGGCAACATCGACCGGGCCAGCGAGGAGATGCACGTAGCGGTCCTCGCGCTGGCCCGGCCCGCGCGGGATTTCCTGGACCAGCGGTGGCCGGCGGCCGATCAGCATGTCGAGTTCACCGCGCAGGTCTTCGATCGACGAAAACCGCGCCATGCGCTCAGCGCGCGCCAGCAGCTCATGCGCCGTCTGCGGTCCGCGCAGCAGGAGCAGGCCGAGCAGCGCCGTTTGCGGCGTGGTCAGCGAGAAGCGCTGCGCCATCTGATGCTCATAACGCTCCACGCGCGAGCCGAACATCTGCCGCACGAGTCCTTTCTGCTCAAGCAGCTTCAGGGCCCGGTGCACCTCTGTCTGTTCCAGGGCCATGACAGGCTCGCGTGCCGTCTTCTGGTTGGCTGCGGCAAGTGCCGCGTTGAGCGTCAGCGGATAGACGTCCGGCGTCAGCTCCTTCTTCTCGATCAGGCAGCCGAGCACGCGCACTTCGACGGGGGAGAGAACAGGAAGGTCGTCGCTCATTGAGATCGCTATCCTTTCGAAAGCCGGAGGGACAACGCGAAGGATCGCGGCCTACCGCCGGACTAAACCCTTCTCTCCACCATCATCTTCTTGATCTCGGCGATCGCCTTCGCGGGATTCAGCCCCTTCGGACAGGTCTGCGCGCAGTTCATGATGGTGTGGCAGCGATAGAGCCGGAACGGGTCTTCGAGATTGTCGAGCCGTTCGCCCTTGGCCTCGTCACGGCTGTCGATCAGCCAGCGGTAGGCCTGCAGCAGCGTCGCCGGGCCGAGATAGCGGTCGCCGTTCCACCAGTAGCTCGGGCACGAGGTGGAGCAGCATGCGCACAGGATGCACTCGTAAAGCCCGTCGAGCTTTTCGCGGTCCTCATGGCTCTGCAGCCATTCCTTGGCCGGCGTTGGCGACACCGTCTTCAGCCATGGCTCGATCGAGGCGTGCTGGGCGTAGAAATTGGTAAGGTCGGGCACCAGGTCCTTGATCACGGGCATATGCGGCAGCGGATAGACCTTGATCGCGCCTGAAACGTCGTCGCAGCCCTTGGTGCAGGCAAGCGTGTTCGAACCGTCGATGTTCATGGCGCAAGAGCCGCAGATGCCCTCGCGGCAGGAGCGGCGCAGCGTCAGCGTCGGGTCGATCTTGTTCTTGATCCACAGCAGCGCGTCGAGCACCATCGGCCCGCAATCGTCCATATCGACGAAATAGGTGTCCATGCGCGGGTTCTCGTCATCGTCCGGCGACCAGCGATAGATGCGATATTCGCGCAGATTGGTGGCACCCTCCGGCTTCGGCCAGGTCTTGCCCTGTTGGATCTTCGAGTTCTTCGGGAGGGTGAGTTCGACCATTACCTCAGGTCCTTTCGGATGACGAGCTTCAGCCCGGACCAGATTTCATTCACGGCGGCGACCTTGACGTCGACAAGGTCGAGCTTCAGCGCTTCAGCGCGGACAACGCTTTCGGTGACATCGGTGTCCACTTTCGACGCCTTCTTCGGCCAGGAGACCCAGATCATGCCGTCGCGTTTGATCGCCGCTTCGACATAGCCGAGGCGACCCTCGATCTCGGCGCGCTGCCGGGTGAAGGCGTGGACGGCGTCGTATTTCAGGGTTGCGCCCGAAATGCCGGACCATTCGGCCAGCCGGTCGACCTCGGCAAAATCGACGGCCTCAGTGAGGCTCTCGAGTTCGGTTGGCAGCGCGATAAAGGCGGCAATCATGCCGTCCTTCAGGCCGAGCTTGGCCGGAAGGGGCGTGCCGGAATATCCCGCCGCCGTCGCCATTGTCAGTACACCCTGGCCTTCGGCGCGATCTTGGCGAGACTGATGCCGCCGTCTTTCTCCGCCACCAGTGGCTCGGTGTGCACCGGCCGGTAGGTCAGCGTCACCGCACCGTCCTCGCCGAGACGGGCGAGCGTGTGCTTGCGCCAGTTGGCGTCGTCGCGGGCGGAAAAATCTTCCCGCGCGTGCGCGCCACGGCTCTCCTTGCGCGCCTCGGCGCCATGGACGGTGGTGATGGCGTTGGCCATCAGGTTTTCCAGCTCCAGCGTCTCGACCAGGTCCGAATTCCAGATCATCGAGCGGTCGAACACCTTTATGTCCTTGAGCTCGGTCCAGATTTGCGAAATGCGCCTGCAGCCGTTTTCGAGCGATTCCTGCGTACGGAACACGGCTGCGTCCTCCTGCATCGCCTTCTGCATCTTTTCGCGCAGAACCGCCGTCGGCGTCGAACCGTTGGCATGGCGCAGCCGGTCGAAGCGGTCCATGATCTTGTCGACCGAAGCCTGGTTGGGCGACGGGATCGCCGCCTTGCGGTCGATGACTTGGCCGGCGCGGATCGCCGCGGCGCGGCCGAACACCACCAGATCGATCAGCGAGTTCGAGCCCAGCCGGTTGGCGCCGTGCACGGAAGCGCAGCCCGCCTCGCCTACCGCCATCAGGCCGGGCGAGACCCGGTCGGGGTTTTCGGCGGTCGGGTTGAGCACCTCGCCCCAGTAATTGGTCGGCACGCCGCCCATATTGTAATGCACCGTCGGCAGCACCGGGATCGGCTCCTTGGTCAGGTCGACACCGGCGAAGATTTTTGCCGACTCCGAAATGCCCGGAAGCCGTTCGTGCAGAACCGCCGGATCGAGATGATCGAGGTGCAGGAAGATGTGGTCCTTGTTCTTGCCGACGCCGCGGCCCTCGCGGATTTCCAGCGTCATGCAGCGCGAGACGACGTCGCGCGAGGCGAGGTCCTTGGCCGACGGTGCGTAGCGCTCCATGAAGCGCTCGCCCTCGGAGTTGACGAGGTAGCCGCCCTCGCCGCGCGCACCCTCGGTGATCAGGCATCCGGCGCCGTAAATGCCGGTCGGATGGAACTGCACGAACTCCATGTCCTGCAGGGGAAGCCCGGCCCGTGCGGCCATGCCGCCGCCGTCCCCGGTGCAGGTGTGCGCCGAGGTGGCGGAGAAATAAGCGCGCCCATAACCGCCGGTCGCCAGCACCACCATCTTGGCCGAGAAGCGGTGAATGGTGCCGTCATCGAGATTCCACGCCACGACGCCGGTGCAGGTGCCGTCCGGCTCCATGATCAGGTCGAGCGCGAAATACTCGATGAAGAACTGCGCGTTGTTCTTCAGCGACTGGCCGTAGAGCGTATGCAGGATGGCGTGGCCGGTGCGGTCGGCCGCGGCGCAGGTGCGCTGCACGGGCGGGCCGTCGCCATAGTTCATCATGTGGCCGCCGAACGGTCGCTGGTAGATCTTGCCTTCTTCGGTGCGCGAGAAAGGCACGCCGTAATGTTCGAGCTCGTAGACCGCGGCCGGCGCCTCGCGCACCATGTATTCCATGGCATCGACATCGCCCAGCCAGTCCGACCCCTTGACGGTGTCGTACATGTGCCACTGCCAGGAATCCGGCCCCATATTGGAGAGTGAGGCGGCGATGCCGCCTTGCGCGGCGACCGTATGCGAGCGCGTCGGGAACACTTTGGTGATGCAGGCGGTGCGCAGGCCCTGTTCGGCCATGCCGAGCGTGGCGCGCAGGCCAGCGCCCCCGGCGCCGACGATCACCACGTCGAACTTGTGGTCGACAAAGGTATAGCCTGCCGCGTTGGCTGATTTCGTGTCCTGGGCCAAGACTTCAGCCTCCGAATGCCAGTTTCAGCAGGGCGAAGAGCGAAGCGACGCCGACCGCTATGGTGAAGAATGTGTTGAGGGCGATCAGCGCCAACTTCATGCCTTCGCCATGCACATAGTCCTCGATGATCACCTGCATGCCGATCCGCATATGGTAGAGCGGCGAGATGAGCACCAGGGCCATGACCAACGCCACGAACGGGTTGGCGAGCGCTGCCCGCACCTGCGCATAACCGGCACCGTTGAGCGCGATCAGGAACCCGGTGAAAAACAGGATCAGCGGGATGTTGGCGATCGCCGTCAGCCGCTGGCGCCAGAAATGCCCGGTGCCTTCGCGGGCCGAGCCCAAGCCGCGCACCTTGGCGAGCGGAGTGCGCATGTCGATGTTTTTCGCACTCATCACAAAGCTCCCCGCGCCATATAGCCGGCGATCCAGATCAAGAGTGTGAGCAGGACCGAGCCGGCAAGCGTCGCCCAGGCGATCTTCGAGGCCGTGTGTTTTTCAAGTCCGGCGCCGGTATCCCAGATCAGATGGCGGACACCGCCCAGCATGTGATGCATGAGAGCCCAGGTGTAGCCGAACAGGATGAGCCGGCCGAGCCACGTGCCGAACGCCCAGTTCACCCAGTCGAAAGCACCCTGCGAACTTGCCGCCGCCATCAGCCAGACGGCGACCAGCAGCGTGCCGAAATAGAGCGCCCCCCCGGTGATGCGATGAATGATCGACATCGTCATGGTGATCGGCGGCCGGTAGACCGTCAGGTGCGGCGAAAGCGGCCTTTCGCGTCTGGCTTGGGTGGCTGGTGATTTGCTCATGGCTGCCCCAGTTCGGCGTCTCCCGCCTCAGGTGGAAATGCGGCATTGCCGCTTCCGGTTGCGACTTCGGACAGCCGGTTTCTAATGCTCTTTTTGCACCGCGTCAAAGCCAGAAAACCGTTTCGAAAACGTAATTTAGTCTGACTAAAAGGCCGGATGCGGCTTAATCGATTAGCGGCTGAGCACCCGAAGCCGGCTCGATATCGTTGCAGTGCAGCATGTCTGGCCCGAGGCGCTGCCGTGCCGGGATTTGCATCAGCGGGTGCAGGTCTGCGGCGTCGACCCCCTCTTCATCACCAGCGCCTCGCGCCCGTCGATCACGATTGCGTCATGCGTCACCGCCTGGTAGCGGCTGCTCTGGTTTGCCGGCGATGCCGCGAACTCCTCGGTGGCGCCTTCCTGCCCGACCACGCGCAGCGACGTGCCGAGATTTTGGATGGTGATCATGCCGCCATTGCCGCACCTATAGGTGGCCATGCCCGTGGTGAGGCGTGGCGCGGTGAGGTCCGTGGTGATCTTGGTTGCCGGTGGCGCGGGCTGTTGCTGGGCGGGAGCGGCAGGCGGCACCACGGGTGTAACCCTGCTCGCGGCCTTGGGCGCGCCGTCTTCCGGCACACAGGCACCGGCCGCGAAAAGCAGCGGAATAATGAACGACACCCGAACCGTTCGGCCAAACATCATGTGCTGCCCCCTCATGCCCCGAGGCACGCTAGCCACGCGGCGCGGCAAGATCAAGTTCGCCCGGCCGGCCATGTCGACCGGTTGGGGACATCGGCGGCGAACTGCAAAAATTAACCATGTTCATTAAGAAACGGCCATTGAGCCGCTCCTCCCCTTAACAAAGGTTAAGAAAGAGTTAATTTCCGATTCGGATCAGATCGGGGCGCGATCTCTCTCGCGCCGACAAAGGGAGAGCGACATGCATTCCAACTCAGTGCGGGCCAAATCGGTGCGGGCCAAACTGGTCCGGACAAGCCTCGCGGTCACGCTGGCCGCACTTGCCGTTGCGGTGGCCGCGCCGGCCGAGGCCGGCTTGCGCCATCACGACCGCGTCTACGCCGATTCGTTCGGCAATCTCGTCATCGACAGCGCCGCCGGCTACAAGCGCATCATCGTCGGCCAAGGCAAGCTGGCCAAACAACTGTCCGACTACACCAGCGCCGGCCAGCCCAAGGTGATCTACCAGAATGAATCCGACGACATATCGGGCGACGGCGACTGCTATCGCCCGCCGGTGTTCGTCAAGGGCCGCTCGTATATGTACGGTCTTTCCGACGGCGAGATGCCGGAGCTCAGCCCCTGCCGCTGATACGGGCCTGGCCGATTCTTACCACGGCCAGCCCATCGGCTGGCCCGGTGGAGACACGCACGCAGTCGCGCCCGGCATTCTTTGCCAGGTAGAGCGCTTCATCCGCACGCCGCATCAGGTCTGAGAAACCCTCGCCCATGTGAAGCTCGGCAATGCCGAAGCTCGACGTGCAGCGCGTGTCGCGCGGCAACCCGTTGACGGGCGAAGCGCCGAATGCGTGGCGGATGCCTTCCGCGAACAGCCGGGCGGCTGCAAGGTTGGCTCCTGTCAGGATAATAGCGAACTCCTCGCCACCGATGCGGCCAACCACGTGATGACCCTCGGCCGCCTCTCGCAGCAGGCCGGCGAAGGTCTCGATCACCCGATCGCCGGAGGCATGGCCGAAACTGTCGTTGACGCTCTTGAAATGATCGAGATCGGCAATGATCATTGCCACCGGCGCGCCCAGGCGCGTGGCGTCGTGCACGGCCAGCTCCGCGTGACGCGTGAAACCACCACGGTTGAGCAGGCCCGACAGCGTGTCGACCTCCGACTTCGACGTCACTTCGGCAAGCACATCGCGAACGAGAATGGCCAGCATCAGCAGAGCCAGCGCCAGCGCAAAGACAGTGCCCAGCGACTGCGACACCAGCGCGTAACTGCTTTGCAGATAAGCCTGCGGATTGGCGCCCCAGCCGCCGAGCGCATGCGCGATGAACGGCTTTGAGGCAAACTGCAGGCCGCTGGCGGCAAGCAACGCCATCAGGATCAGATCGAGCCGACCGCGGCCTTGCCTCGACTGCCAGACGATGCCGAGGCCGGTGAACTGCATGGCTGCGTAGGGAAGCTGGTAGACCATCATGCGGGTGAGCGACTGGCGCGGCAGATCCTGCACGAAATAGACCGCGATGGTGGTGACGGCCAGAAAGAACAGCATCGGCGTCCATGGCGGCGCCACGCCATATTTGCGGGCAAGTCCGCCATTGAAGGCAATGGTGGCGCCGAGGAAAACGGCAAAGGCGGTAACCACCGGAAGCCGCGCGTCGCTGAAGACGGGAATGCTGAATTCGATCGCCGAATAGGCCATGCCCAGGACATAACCTGACGCCAGCCAGCGCGCCGGCGCGCCGGCATCGTGGAACGAGACAGCCATGAAGGATGCCGCCAGCAGGCCGGCGACCGCCAGGTTGATCAACAGGATGAAGTTGGCGCCGCTCATGGATCCTCAAACCCCTGCCGACAGCTAAACATCGCCGGGCGAAAAAGACGTTAACGCCGAGCGCGGATGCGGCGGTCAGCTAGCCCTGAGCGGCTCCGGCACGAACACCGTCTCCGGTCGCTCGTAGGAGACGCGCACGCCGTCGCGGCCATTTTTCTTGGCCTTGTAAAGCGCCTCGTCGGCCCGGCGCAACAAGGGCTCCAGCGTCTCGTCGCCGCTGCGGGCCGCCACGCCGAAGCTGGCGGTGACCTTCGTGCCGGCGGGAAGCCCGTCGACGCCGCCGGCCGAATAGAGTGTGCGCACCGCCTCGGCGAACAGCCGGGCGGCGGCGAGATCGGTCAGCGGCAGGAGCACGGCGAATTCCTCGCCGCCGATGCGCCCCGCGGCACCTCGTGCTCCCGTGGCCGAGCGCAGCTTGGCGGCAAAGTCCGCAATCGCGCGGTCACCGGCGGCATGCCCGTGCACGTCGTTGAGGGCCTTGAAATGGTCGAGGTCGGCCAGCACCAGCGCCACCGGGAATTTGGCCATGGCGCAATGCTGCAGCAGCATGGCGGCGCGCTCCTCGAAACCTCGGCGGTTGAGCAGCCCCGAAAGCGGGTCGGTATGGGTTTCCGTCTTCAGCGCCTTCATCACGTCGAGCGCGGCCGCGGTGAAGAGGCAAAGCGCGATCAGCAGCGACAGCAGTGCGTGCGACAACAACGCCGTCGTCCAGTAGGACGAGCCGTAGAAGCCGTCATAGCTGGCGAAGGGCCCGTGCGCGATGACCACCACCAGGGTGCGCACGAAGAAATTGACGCTGGACAGCAGCGACAGCACGAACAGGATCTTTTCTGTCGGGCCATTGTTGCGCACCGGGCGCAATTCGGCGGCGACGAGCAGGCTGAGGCCGCCGAAGCCGAAATTCATCGCCAGGATGCGCCAGGTGAGATCCGGGGTGACGAAGAGAAACCACGCGAACGCCGCAAGGCCGCCGCCCGCCAGCACGGCGATTCCCACACCGGGCACCTTCCTGCCGTAGCGGGCGATGATGGCGCCCGACAGGCAGCAGGCGGCGATGGTGAAGCAGATGTTCGACACCAGCTTGGTCAGCACCACGCCGATCGGCAAGCTGAAATACTGGAACAGGAAGCCGGGCGCCGAGGCGCAGTAGCTGAGCGCCAGCACCGCCAGATAGGGACGATGGCGCTGGTAGAACCACAGCACGAGAAACGCCGCACCGAGCGCCAGCGCGATCGTCGGATTGAGCAACGCTATGAACAGGCCAGTGTCCAAAGGACCGTGACTTCTCTCGCTTGATGTCACGGAAGACCTTAGGGGGCAAGCCCAAACAAGCCGTTAAGCCAGGGTGTTGGCGCGATATGTCGGCGGGGAACCCGCTGCTGTCGGCAGCGTTCCTCAATTCACAATCCAGGAGCAGGCCATGGCCGACACGATCACATTGACCGACCACGATGCAATCCGTTCATGGGCTGCCGGGCGCGCCGGCTTTCCGGCAATCGTCGACATATCGCCCGAGGCTGGGACGCAGCCCATGCTGAGGCTGGTCTTCGGCCAGAACGCCTATCAGGACCAGGACCAGCCGGAACGGCCCGTCAATGCCGGCGGCTATGAGCTTGTCGAATGGGACGAATGGTTCAAGCTCTTCGAAGAGCAGCAGCTGGCGCTCGTGGTCGCGGCGGACGAACCTGGTCGCCGCGAGGAATTCCACGAGCTCATACGGCGTGACGGCAAGGCCTGACCCGGGCCGCGCCAGGCTTGGGTCAATGCCGAGCCTGGCTTATTTCCAGTCGCGGATGTCGACGAAGTGGCCGGCGATCGCCGCCGCCGCCGCCATCGCCGGCGACACCAGATGGGTGCGGCCCTTGAAGCCTTGCCGGCCCTCGAAATTGCGGTTCGAGGTCGAGGCGCAGCGTTCATGCGGCTTCAGCCGGTCGTCGTTCATGGCCAGGCACATCGAGCAGCCCGGCTCGCGCCAGTCGAAACCGGCGGCGAGAAAGATCTTGTCCAGCCCCTCGGCTTCCGCTTGCTCCTTCACCAGGCCGGAGCCCGGCACGATCATGGCATCGACATGCGGGCTGACCGTCTTGCCTTCGACCACCTTGGCGACGGCGCGCAGATCCTCGATGCGGCCATTGGTGCAGGAGCCGATGAAGACGCGGTCGAGCGTGATGTCGGTGATCTTCGTCCCCGGCGTCAGGCCCATATAGTCGAGCGCGCGCAGCTTGGAGGTGCGCTTGTTCTCGTCGGTGATGTCATCCGGGTTCGGCACGATGCCTTGCACTGAGACGACGTCCTCGGGCGAAGAGCCCCAGGAGACGATCGGCGGCAGTTTCGCCGCGTCGAGCACGATCACCTTGTCGAAATGCGCGCCTTCGTCGGTCCGCAGCGTCTTCCAGTATTCGAGCGCCGCGTCCCAGGCAGCGCCCTTGGGCGCGCGCGGCTTGTCCTTGACATAGGCGAAGGTGGTCTCGTCCGCCGCGATCAGGCCGGCGCGCGCGCCGCCTTCGATCGACATGTTGCAGATCGTCATGCGGCCTTCCATCGACAGCGCACGGATCGCCTCGCCGGCATATTCGATGACATAGCCGGTGCCGCCGGCGGTGCCGATCTCGCCGATGATGGCGAGGATGATGTCCTTGGCGGTGACGCCTTCCGGCAGCACGCCATCGACGCGGACCAGCATGTTCTTGGCCTTGCGCTGGATCAGCGTCTGCGTCGCCAGCACATGCTCGACTTCCGACGTGCCGATGCCATGCGCCAGCGCGCCGAAAGCACCATGGGTGGAGGTGTGGCTGTCGCCGCAGACGATGGTCATGCCCGGCAGCGTAAAGCCCTGCTCAGGTCCGATGATGTGGACGATGCCCTGGCGGATATCGTTCTCGGAATAATACTCGACGCCGAAATCCCTGGCGTTCTTGGCCAGCGCCTCGACCTGGATGCGGCTTTCCTCGTTCTTGATGCCGAACTTGCGCTCGGGCGAGGTCGAGACATTGTGATCGACAACGGCCAGCGTCTTTTCCGGGTGACGGACTTTTCTGCCGCTCATGCGCAGGCCCTCAAAGGCCTGCGGGCTGGTCACTTCATGAACGAGGTGGCGGTCGATATAGAGCAGGCAGGTGCCGTCGTCCTGGCGATCGACGACATGGTCGTCGAAAATCTTGTCGTAGAGGGTGCGCGGTGCGCTCATGTGCGTAAATCCGTCGATATGAGAATGGGAAAGAACTGATGCCGCAAGCCTGCAGCTGGCCGTCAGGGATCAGCGAAGTCGGCTGGTCAGGGCGCCGGACATGCGCGCGGAGAAGCGCGACGGCAGGCGTTTTCTGTCCTGCAGCACGAATCCCTTGTAGGCCGGATCGCCAAAAAGCTCTTCCATGGCCGGGTAGATAGCAATGTTTCGGGTTTTCGGCAATTGCGGCGTGTCGCCAGCGCTCAGATCACCTCGAACACAAAGGTCCTCACCAGCGCGTCCGGCTCGGCGATCGCATAGCAGCGAAACCACGGGCTTGCCTCAACCGTCCGCCACTTTCCTCCCTGCTCCAATTCATCGAACACCACCTGGAACCCGCCGCTCTCGAAAACCTGGTCGCGCACGGTGAAGATGGCGTGGCCGCCCTTCTTCGTGATGCGCACCAGCTCGTGCAGGCCAGACGCCGGCGCGTGGCTGATGGTGAACACACCGGTGGAGAAGAAGGCGCGGAAATGGCCGTCCGGCCACGGCAGCGGGCCGCCAAGCATCGCCTGCTTCAGCTCGCAGTAGGCATTGCGACTGCCGGCGATCTTGAGCATGTCGTCCGAGAGATCCAGCCCGGCAATGTCACTGTAACCGAGCGCTTTCAAGGAAGGTCCCGACAGGCCGGTGCCGCAGCCGGCGTCGAGCAGCGGCCCCTCGCCCGCCGGCACGTGGCGCGCCACCCAGGCGGTGATCAGGAACGGCAGGAGATAACCGAGCGAGGCGGTCTCGCTGTCATAGGTCGCGGCCCATGCGGCATAGGCCTGCGCCAGCGTTTCGGGCGTATCGGCCGTGTAGACCGAATCCAGCGCCGCGTTGGCCTTGTCTATGTTCATGGGGCATGCTCCTCCTCCGGTAAGCGCCCGAGCCTAACGCTGTCCTGGCCGAAAAACTATTCCTCGTGCTGGCGGCGCAAACGCCGCTCCAGCGCCCTGAGCGACAGCGACAGGCCGACGGTGAGGATGAGATAGATATAGGCTGTTATCGAATAGGTCTCGAAGAAGCGGAACGAGCCGGCCGCATACACCTTGCCCATCTGCGTGATGTCGGCGACGCCGAGCACCGAGACCAGCGAGGAATCCTTGACCAGGGCGACGAAATCATTGCCGAGCGGCGGCAGGATGGTGCGGATCGCCTGCGGGAACACGACCAGCCGGAAGCGCTGCGCGCGGCTCAGCCCCAAGGCCTTCGCCGCCTCGATCTGGCCTTTCTCGACCGACTGGATGCCGGCCCGGAAAACCTCCGAGATGAAGGCCGAATAGCCGATTGTCAGCGCCATGATGGCGCGCCACAGCAACGACACGTCGCGCACCAGCAGCTCGCCGAGAATGCCGGCGCTCTGCAACGGCGCGGTCAGCGCGTTCCAGGCCGCGACGAAGGCCGGCGCGCCGGCAAACGCGATCCAGAACAGCAGCACCAGGATCGGCACGCCACGGATGATCTCGACATAGAAGCGCGCGATCTGCCGCAGCCAGGTCGAGCCCGACAGGCCCATGAGCGCAATGCCGAGGCCGATCACCGACGCCAGGACGAAGGCGATGACGGTGACGAACACGGTGATGCCGATGCCCTTGGCGACGGTGGCGAAGACCTGCGCGTAGAGATCGCTGGCCGCGATGGCGAGTGCGGCCGCCAACGCAAGGACGCCGGCAACGGCGAGCCACCAGGGAAAGTCGGGTTTGGAGATGGAGGGGGCTGCCATCAGGTGGCGTAAGAACTGAGAGAGGGACGCGGGCGCAGCCTCAGCGCAACTCCCTGCCCCTCAGACGACTCCTTCAACAAGATTGGCTCACTGCCCCATCTTGTAATCAAGGAACCATTTCTTGTTGAGCGCATCGAGCGTGCCATCCGCCTTGAGCGCCGCGATCGCCGCGTTGACCGGCTTCACCAGGTCCGAGCCCTTGGGGAAGATGAAGCCGAAATCCTCGGTGCCGAGCGGGCCGCCGATCAGCTTCAGCTTGCCCTCCGAGGCATCGACATAGCCCTTGCCCGCAGTGCCGTCGGTCAGCACGACGTCGACATCGCCGGATTTCAGCGCCTGCACCGTGGCGCCAAATGTTTCGAACAGTTTGATGCGCGGGTTCTGCTCATTGCCGTCCAGCACGCTGTAGACGGCGGTATAGAATGGCGTGGTGCCCGCCTGCGCGCCGATCAGCCCGTCCTTGAAGGCGCCGAAGGTCTTGGCATCGGTGAAGCGGCCTTCATCGCCGCGCACCAGCATGAACTGTTCCGAGCGCATATAGGAGTCGGAGAAATCCACCTTCTGCTTGCGGTCGTCCTTGATGGTGATCCCGGTCATGCCGATGTTGTACTGGTTATCCGAAACCGCCTGGATCATCGCGTCCCAGGAGGTGTTCTGGTACTCGACCTTGAAATTGAGCCGCTTGGCGATCTCGTTCATCGCGTCATATTCCCAGCCGATCTGTTTGCCGGTCTTGGCATCGATGAATTGCAGCGGCGGATAGGCATTCTCCGTCACCACCACCACCTTTTTGCCGCCGAGATCGGGCAGCGCCTGCGCGAAGGCGGCAATGGGCGCCAAGACGAGAGCCAGCAGGCCGGCCAGCAGCAATTTTGATTTGGTCATGACAACACTCCCCGGAAATTGAAAGCGCCCGGGTATCGACCGGGCTTGCAAGAAAATCCGGCGCCGACTTTAGCTTTCCGCAAGCGCCATGCAAGACGGCACGCTGCGTTGGGATAGCCCAAAACGGATTTGGATGCCTTCAATCCGGAGATTTCCGGAACGATCCGTGCCACGGCAATGGACGGCTGCGTTGACGGCTAGGATTTTCCCGTGTCGGGGACCGACGCGTCCGTCGATCGGTCGTCGGCCACAGCGCTACGCAGGCCCGCGACAAGATGGGTGAGTGTGCCGTGCAGGGCCTTCGCTTCGCCTGGTCCGAGCGGGACGCTGCAGGCAAGTGCGGTCGAGACATCCTTCATGCGGGCGCGCAGGGCCTGGCCCTTGGCTGTCGGCTCGACCAGCACCCGGCGCTCGTCCGCGGCATCGCGCCGGCGGGTGACCAGGCCGCCCGCCTCCATCCGCTTGAGCAGCGGCGTCAGCGTCGCTGAATCCAGGCCCAGCGCTTCGCCAAGGTCACCCACCGTGCTCGGCGCACGTTCCCACAGCGCCAGCATCGCCAGGTATTGCGGATAGGTCAGGCCGAGCGGATCGAGCAACGGCCGGTAAAGCTTAGTCATCAGCCCGCTCGCCGAATAGAGCGCGAAGCAGAGCTGCTGATCGAGCCGTGGCACCGGGATCGCCCCGGCGGCCTCCGCCGGGGCCTCGCTGTCTTTCGTTTCGACCTTTGTCGTCATGCCGCCTTTACCGAAAGCGCCACCTCGACATTGCCCCTGATGGCGTTCGAATAGGGGCAAACCTGATGCGCCGCCGATACAAGCGCTTCCGCCGCCGCCTGATCAAGGCCTTTTGTCTCCGCCGCGAGCGCAACGCCGAGCCTGAAGCCCTCGCCGTTGGGAAGCAGGCTGACAGTGGCGGTTACCGCGGCATCTTCGAGCGGCAGTTTCTGCTTGCGCGCGACGAAGCGGACGGCGCTTTCGAAGCAGGCGGCATAGCCGATGGCGAAAAGCTGTTCGGGATTGGTGGCGCCGCCCGGCCCGCCGAGCTCCTTGGGCATCGCCAGGTCGACCTTGAGCAGGCCGTCGCTGGTCTCGCCATGGCCGGCGCGACCGCCGGTCACGTGGGCCTGTGTGGTGTAGAGTGCCATGTCATAGTCTCCAATCATATTGTGCACGATTATTTAGTACACTATGTAATTGGAGGTCAACCACCGTTCCGCATTCCCGGAGCTGAAAAGCGTTCACAGTCTGGTGAAACGAAAAAAGGCGGCCAAAGCCGCCTTTTTCAAAATCCTTCGTCGAACCTTATTCGGCGGGGGTCGCTTCAGCGGCCTTGGCTGCTTCGGCCTCGGCGGCCGCCTTCTTCTCTGCGGCTTCCTTGGCGGCCGTCTCGGCGGCCAGCGCCTGGGCGGCGGCGACCTTCTCGGCCTCGATGCGGGCCTTCTCGGCGTTCAGCGCATCACGCTCCTCATCGTTGAGCTTGCGGGCGCGCACGCCGGTGTTTTCCGAGATACGAGCCGACTTGCCGCGACGATCGCGCAGGTAATAGAGCTTGGCGCGGCGCACCTTGCCGCGGCGCACGATCTCGACGCCTTCGACCATCGGCGAGTAGACTGGGAACACGCGCTCGACGCCTTCGCCGTAGGAGATCTTGCGGACGGTGAAATTTTCCTGGAAGCCGGAACCGGCGCGGGCGATGACGACGCCCTCATAGGCCTGGACGCGGGTGCGGGTGCCTTCGGTCACGCGGACCTGGACGCGCACGGTGTCGCCGGGCTGGAATTCGGGAAGCTTGCGCTTGGCTTCGATCTTGGCGGCCTGTTCGGCCTCGAGCTGACGGATGAGATCCATCTAGAAATCCACTTCTTGTTCTTCCGACAGTCAGAGCGCCCTACGCTCGCCTTGCAGTTCCATTCGACCGCTCGGCTATGTCCTTTGTCTCCAAGACATTTGTCTTCAAAACATCGGCAGGGGCGACTACACCGTCATTGTTGACGGGTCCGGCAGATTGTTCTTGCCGGTACGGGCGGGCACATACAGCTATTTCGGCGCTTTGTCACGCCTTGCCCACGCATTTTTTGCCGGCATGGCTCCCGGCATGGCACCATCTTAATCCTGCCGTGCCGGGTTGCGCAGGTCCGGCAAGCTCCCTAAGGCAGAAATAGCACACATCCTTACGGCGGCCCTCCATGTCTGTCTTCCACGCCATCCTGCTCTTCCTGGCGGGCTTTTTGTCAGGCGCCGCCAACGCGGTCGCCGGCGGCGGCACCTTCATCACCTTCGGCGCCATGACATTGGTCGGCGTGCCGCCGATCCTCGCCAACGCCACCTCCTCGGTGACGCAATTTCCCGGCTACATCACCTCGACGCTCGCCTACTGGGACGATATCAGGCACTTCTGGCGCGGCGCGCTGCTGCTCTGCCTGATCTCGGCCGGCGGCGCGCTGGCCGGCGCGCTGATCCTGCTGGCGCTCGACAATTCATCCTTTCGCGCCTTGGTGCCGTGGCTGCTTTTGGGCGCGACGGCGCTGTTTGCCGCCGGACCCTGGCTGAAGCCGGCGCCGAAACCTGGACATGAAGCGGCCGTGGGTTCTCTCGCCGGTTCGCTGGCCCAATTCGTCACCGCCATCTATGGCGGCTTCTTCGGCGCCGGCATGGGCGTGATGATGCTGGCCACCCTCGGCCTGACCCAAGCCGGCGATTATCACCGGCTGAATGCCTTGAAGAACATGCTCGCGGTGGTCATCGCCGCTGTCGCCATCGTCGTCTTCGTCTCGGGCGGCGTCGTCGCCTGGCCGCAGGCGATCATCATGATCCCGGCCGGCGCGCTGGGCGGCTATGCCGGCGTCTGGATCGCCAAGCGCGTGCCGCAGAAAATGGTGCGCGGCTTCGTGGTCGCCGTCGGCCTGTTTCTCGCCTTCTACTATTTCACCAAAGGCTGAGCGCCCAGAAGATCGGGCCGCCTCTCCTTCGTCAGCCGCTCTGACTGCTCACGCCGCCAGGCGGCGATCTTCTTGTGATTACCCGAGATCAGCACTTCGGGAATCTCCCTGCCCTCGAATTCCTGCGGCCGCGTGTAATGCGGATGTTCGAGCAGGCCGTTCTCGAAACTCTCTTCCTCACCGGACACGGCATTGCCCATCACGCCGGGCAACAGCCGTACCACGGCGTCGAGCAGCACGAGTGCCGCCGGCTCGCCGCCCGACAGGATGAAATCGCCGATCGAGACTTCCTCCAGGCCGCGCGCGTCGATCACCCGCTGGTCGACACCTTCGAAGCGGCCACACAGGATGACGGCGCCCGGCCCGGCGGCGAGCTCGCGCACGCGCGCCTGCGTCAGCGGTTTGCCGCGCGGGCTCATCAAGAGCCGCGGCCGCAAATCACCGGGAGGCGAAGCATGGTCGACCGCCTTGGCCAGCACATCGGCGCGCATCACCATACCGGCGCCGCCGCCGGCCGGCGTGTCGTCGACGGTGCGATGCTTGTCGATGGCGAAATCGCGGATCTGGATCGCATCAAGCGACCATGTGCCGGCTTCCAGCGCCCGTCCGGCCAGCGACACGCCGAGCGCGCCGGGAAACATCTCGGGATAGAGCGTCAGCACCGACGCGGCAAAACTCACCGGTTGCCCCCGGCGTCGCGCGGTCCGCGCGGCCTGCCCTTGGGGTCGAAATCGTCCTCGCGCGGCGCCTCACCATCCTCGTCCTCGACCAGACCGGCCGCCACCGGGTCGACGCGGACAAAACCCTCGGCGATCGACACGGCAGGCACGGCGACCTGCGTGAACGGGATAAGCACACCCTTGCGCCCGGCGAGCGTCACATCGAGAATGTCGCCGCCGCCGAAATTGTGCACCGCGACGACCTTGCCGATGGCGGCACCGGTATCATCCCGGATTTCCAGCCCGATCAGGTCGGCATGGTAGAATTCGTCCTCCTCGCCATCATCGGGCAACATCGAGCGGTCGACGAACAGCTCCGTACCGGCAAGCGCTTCGGCCGCGTTGCGGTCGTTGACGCCCTTGAACCGCACCACGACAACGGTGTTGGCAGGCCTTATGTCGGTGATCTGGAAGGCACGGCCGTCCCTGGCGTAGAGCGGCCCGTAGTCGGCCAGCGCCATTGGATCGCCGGTGAAGGTTTTCACCCTGAGCTCGCCCTTGATACCGTGCGCGGCTCCGATCACGGCCATTTGGACGGGGTTTTGGGGTTTGCTCATGGGCGAAAAATCCTTTGCCCCTGCTCTAGCGCCGCCTCGCCGTCATTTCAATGACGGCCTCTTCACCGCTTCCTAACCCGAATACCCGAAAATGCCGCCATGCAGGAATTTCTCATACCGGCAAAACCCGATCTCCAGGCGGCGCGTGAAAGCTGGCTGAAGATGCTGGCGCGCGAACGCCGGCTGTCGCCGCAAACGGTCGAGGCGTATGAGCGCGATTCACGCCAGTTCCTGCACTTCCTTACCGGCCATATCGGCGGACCGCCCGGCATTTCCGATATCTCGGACCTGCGCCCGGCCGATCTGCGCGGCTTCCTCGCCGCTCGCCGCAATGCCGGTGCCGGCGCACGCACGCTTGGCCGCGGATTGGCCGGCATCCGTTCGCTGCTGCGGTTCCTCGAACGACGAGGCCTGGCCAATGCGGCTGGTGCGGCTGCCTTGCGCGCGCCGCGCCAGCCCAAATCGCTGCCCAAGCCGCTGACGGCGAGCGATGCCAGGCACGTGGTTTCCGTCGAGGGTCAGCTGGCTGAAGAGCCCTGGATCGCTGCCCGCAATGCCGCCGTGCTGACGCTGCTCTACGGCTCGGGCCTGCGCATTTCGGAAGCGCTTGGGCTGGCCGGGGCCGATCTGGCATCGGAGGCCGACACCGTGCTGCGCGTCACCGGCAAAGGCGGCAAGACGCGGCTGGTGCCGGTGCTGCCGGTGGCGCTCAGGGCAATCGCCGAATACCGCAGGCTCTGTCCCTACCATCTCGATCCCAAGGGCTTGCTGTTTCGCGGCGCGCGCGGCGGCCCGCTCAACCCGGCCATCATCCAGCGCGACATGGCGAAACTGCGCGCGGCGCTCAACCTGCCTGACACCGCGACGCCGCATGCCTTGCGCCATTCCTTCGCCACCCATTTGCTCGGCCGTGGCGGCGATCTGCGCACCATCCAGGAACTCTTGGGCCACGCCAGCCTGTCGACGACGCAGATCTACACCGGTGTCGACACCGCAAGACTGCTGGAAATCTACGAATCGGCCCACCCCAGGGCCTGAACCCTTCAATTTTGCCGTCCCGATTAACGGTTTTGCCGCTTTTCGGTCCTAGGAATGGGATCATGAAACGCGTCATCGCCATCGCCGACCGTGCAGCTTCCGTCTCGCTGAAACTGCTTGTCGCGCTCAACGTGCTGTTTTTCCTGTCCTTCCTTGCCGTGCTGCTGTTCGCCGCCGGCAGGGCGCACGCGGAAGTCCCGACCTGTACCGGCGCCGACATGCTGTCGGCCTTGCAGAAGGGTAGCCCTGCCACCTACGACAGGATCGAGGCGGAGGCAGCGGCCACGCTCAATGGCAAGGGCCTGCTGTGGAAGCTGGAAAAATCAGGCGAACAGCCATCCTACCTGTTCGGCACCATGCACATGACCGATCCGCGCGTGACCACGCTGCCGGCCTATGCGCAGAAGGCCTTTGACGCCGCCGGCACCCTCATCATCGAGACCACCGACGTGCTCGACAAGCAGAAGATGATGGCGGCGATGCTGAAGGAGCCGGACCTGATGATGTTCACCGACTCCACGACGCTGTCGTCATTGCTGTCGCCGGACGAAGCGGCGGCCATGAACGCCGCGCTCGACGCGCGCGGCATCCCGCCGGCAACGGTCGCCAAGATGAAGCCATGGATGCTGTCGGCCATGATGGCGCTTCCAGCCTGCGAACTCGCCCGCCAGGCCGGCGGAGCGCCGGTGCTCGACGTCAAGCTGGCGGAGAGCGCCAAGGCGGCCGGCAAGCCGGTGGAAGGATTGGAAACGGCCGAGAGCCAGCTCCGCGCCATGGCCTCGCTGCCGCTCGCCTTCCACATGAAGGGCTTGGTCGACACGCTGAAGCTGGGCGACAAGGTCAACGACATCAACGAGACCATGATCGTGCTCTACCAGAGTGGCGACACCGGCATGTTCTGGCCGCTGTTCCGCGCCGCCATGCCCGACGAGCAGGACGATCCCGCGGGTTATGCCGCCTTCGAGGAGACCATGATCACCAGCCGCAACAAGGTGATGGTCGACCATGCCGGGCCGATCCTGGCCAAGGGCAACGCCTTCATGGCGGTCGGCGCGCTGCATCTTCCCGGTCCAGAGGGACTGGTCGAGGATTTCCGCAAAGCCGGCTATACTGTCACCGCCGTCAATTGAGTCGGATGGCAGCGGAGGCCCGCAAACGCCGCGTTTCCGGCGTTTTCCTCCGCTAGCGTGAAACCCAATCAACGGTTGCGCGTTGATGAATGTTGATTGACCATTTTCATTTTCCCGGAGGACACGTTTATGGCGAACACACCAAATCCAAACGATCCGTACAATTCGTCCACCAATGCCCCTCGGCCGAGCGGCGGTGGCGGCAGCCCTTGGCTGATTGCGCTGGTCGTCGTTATTCTGGCGATAGTCGCGTATTACGTTTTCGGAAGAAGTGGCCAGCACCCGGCACCCGCCGAGCCGCCAGCGGCCAGCACACCGGCCCCGGCGCCCGCGCCGGCTGAACCGATGAAGCCCGCCGAACCGGCCAAGCCACCAGCCCCGGCTCCCGCGCCTGCACCAGCGCCTGCGCCGGCCCAGTAAGCGGCTCGATATCAAAGACGAACGGCCCGCTGAAAGGCGGGCCGTTTTTGTTTGGTAATGACCGTTGGGGGCCTTGGCGCCAAGCCACTGCGCGCGTTCGTCATCCTCGGGCTTACCCGAGGATCCATGCCGCGACCTCGGCCGAGGAATGCAGAGGAGCAGAATTCCGCACCGCGGGAGCGCTCTAAAATCACGGCATGGATCCCTTGGGCTGCGGAGCAGCTCCAGGGCCGCGTCGCTTCGCTCCTTGCTCCGCCATAGGACGACGAAGCGTTGGGCACCCTCAGATATGGATCGGCTTGAAGAACGTCGCCAGCGCCGCTTCCTTCACCGCTTCCGACATCGTCGGATGTGCGTGGCAGGTGCGCGCCAGGTCTTCCGACGAGCCGCCGAACTCCATCAGCACCGCCGCCTCGTGGATCATCTCGCCGGCGCCGAAACCGACGATATGGACGCCGAGCACGCGGTCGCTCTGCTTGTCGGCCAGGATCTTCACGAACCCGTCGGTGTGCAGCATGGCGCGCGCGCGGCCATTGGCGGTGAAGGGGAACTTGCCGACCTTGTAGTCGATGCCGGCCTTCTTCAGCTCTTCCTCGGTCTTGCCGACCGAGGCGATCTCCGGACTGGTGTAGACCACGCTCGGAATGACGTCATAGTTCACATGGCCGGCCTGGCCGGCGATGGTCTCGGCCACCGCCACGCCCTCGTCCTCGGCCTTGTGCGCCAGCATCGGCCCGGCGATGACATCGCCGATGGCATAGATGCCGGGAACATTGGTCCTGAGATGGCCGTCGGTCTTGACCCGGCCGCGCTCGTCGACGTTGACGCCGGCTTCCTTCAGACCGAGGCTATCCGAAAAGGCGCGGCGTCCGGTCGAGATCAGCACCACGTCGGCATCGATCGTTTCGGCGGCACCGCCCTTGACCGGCTCGAAAGTGACGGTCGCGCCCTTCTTGGCCTTGGTGACGCCGGTGACCTTGGCGCCGAGCTTGAACTCGAAGCCTTGCTTGGAGAGCAGCCTCTGGAATTGTTTCGACACCTCGCCGTCCATGCCGCCCAAAATGGTGTCGAGGAACTCGACCACGGTGACCTTGGCTCCGAGCCGTGCCCAGACCGAGCCGAGCTCGAGCCCGATGACGCCGCCGCCGACCACCACCAGATGACCAGGCACCTTTTCCAGCGACAGCGCACCGGTCGACGACACGATGATTTTCTCGTCGAAATCGACCTTGACGCCCGGAATGCCGGCGACATCGGACCCGGTGGCGATGACGATGTTTTTGGTCTCGATCTCCTCGATCTTGCCGTCCTCGCCGGTCACCGAGACTTTGCCGGCGGCGACCACCTTGCCGGTGCCGCGGAAGGCATCGACCTTGTTCTTCTTGAACAGGAAGGCGACGCCATTGACGTTGGACAACACCGTCGCGTCCTTGTGCGCCATCATTTTCTTCAGGTTCAGCTTGGGTGCCGGTATCTCGACACCGAGCGTGTCGAAGGAATGGCCGGCCTCGGCGAACATCTCGGAGGCATGAAGCAGCGCCTTGGACGGGATGCAGCCGATGTTGAGGCAGGTGCCGCCGAAGGTCGCGTTCTTCTCGACCACCGCGACCTTCAGCCCAAGCTGCGCCGCCTTGATGGCGCAGACATAGCCGCCCGGTCCCGAGCCGATGATAACCACGTCATAAGCCATGTTTGTTTCCCTTTTGCTTGGGGCTCAGCGGCCGCCGCTGACATTCAGGATCGCGCCCGTCGTATAGGACGCGGCATCGGAAAAAAGATAGAGGACCGCGCCGGCGACTTCATCCGCCGTGCCTGCTCTCTTCATCGGCAACAGGTCGCGGAATTGTTCTATCCGGTCGGGCTGGCCGCCGGAGGCGTGGATGTCGGTGTCGATGATGCCCGGCCGCACCGCATTGACGCGAATGCCTTCCATCGCCACCTCGCGGGCGAGGCCGATGGTGAAGGTGTCGATGGCGCCCTTGGAGGCTGCATAGTCGACATATTCGCCAGGCGAGCCCAGCGTCGCCGCCGCCGACGATATGTTGACGATCGATCCGCCCGACCCGCCATGCCGCGTCGACATGCGCTTGACGGCCTCGCGGGCGCACAGGAACGAGCCCACCACATTGATGCGCATCATGCGTTCCAGCCGCGACACATCCATCTCGTCGACGCGCGCCTTGACGTCGACAATTCCGGCATTGTTGACGAAGGCGTCGAGCCGGCCAAAGGCGTGGTCGACAGCGCCGAACATGGCCACGATATCGGTTTCCTTGCCGACATCGCCCCTGACGGCAACAGCTTCGCCGCCGCCGGCCTTGATCTCGGCAACCAGCGCATCTGCCGCAGCCTTGCTGGAGGCGTAATTGACCGCGACGCGATAGCCAGCCTTGGCTCCCAGCCGGCAGATGGCAGCGCCGATGCCACGGCTGCCGCCGGTGACCAGCAGCACTTTTTGCGTCGCGCTCATTCCTGGCATCCCTTCATCGCGAACACATCCGACGGCACTTTCGAAAAACCGCTGCCGCCATAGGCCCGGGATTGCCGCAACGCCGGCCCGAGATCGGGCAGGATCAGCGTCTTCGGCGCCTCGACGCCCTCGGCCGGCAAAAGCCCGATATTGCCCTTGTCGTCGGACGTGTAGACGACGCCGTTCCACAGCGTGCAGGCGGCAAGCTCCTCGCCGGTGACATCGCCTTCCGGACATTTGTACATCAGCGCGCCGTTAGGCCGCGATACGTCCTGGGTCCACATGACGATGCCGTTCAGCACGACATTGTTGTCGAGGACCAAGCGAAACCTGTTGGTGACGGTGGCCGACGTGCCTGTTGGGGTGAAGTCGATCTCCGCGCCGCTCTGGCTGTCGCCGTAAACGGCAAGCTCGGATGGACAGGCGGCATGGGCATTTGCAACAGCCGCGAGAATGCCGGCCACCAGCACGACCGGTCTGGCGAGCCCAGGCAAAAGGGCCATCATTGGCCAGCCCTGCCGCAACCCGCCATCCGACCGCCTCAGAGATCGAGCACCAGCCGCTCGGGATCCTCCAGGCTTTCCTTGACGCGCACCAGGAAGGTTACGGCTTCCTTGCCGTCGACGATGCGGTGATCGTAGCTGAGCGCCAGGTACATCATCGGTCGGATCACGATCTGGCCGCCGACCACGACCGGCCGCTCCTGGATCTTGTGCATGCCGAGAATGCCCGACTGCGGCGCGTTGAGGATCGGCGTCGACATCAGCGATCCGTAGACACCGCCATTGGAGATGGTGAAGGTGCCGCCCTGCATATCCGCCACCGACAGCTTGCCATCACGTGCGGCAATGCCCAGCCGGCCGATATCCTTCTCGATCTCGGCGATGGACATCTGGTCGGCATCGCGCACGACCGGAACCACGAGCCCCTTTTCGGTGCCGACCGCGACGCCGATATGGGCATAGTTCTTGAAGATGATGTCGGTGCCGTCGATCTCGGCATTGACCGAAGGGATTTCCTTCAGCGCGTGCGTGACGGCCTTGGTGAAGAAGCCCATGAAGCCGAGCTTCACGCCGTGCTTCTTCTCGAACACGTCCTTGTATTTGGTCCTGAGCGCCATCACGGCCGACATGTCGACCTCGTTGAAGGTGGTCAGCATGGCTGCGGTCGACTGCGCTTCCTTCAGCCGGCGCGCGATGGTCTGGCGCAGCTTGGTCATGCGCACGCGCTCTTCACGCGAAGCATCGTCGCCCGACGACGGCGCCCGGACCGCAACCGGGGCCGGCGCCGCTTTCGGCGTTTCGGCCGGCTGCGACGGCGCCCCCTTGGAGATGGCGTCGAGCACATCGCCCTTCAGCACCTGGCCGCGCTTGCCCGAGCCGGAAAGCTGGTCGACCGACAGATTGTTCTCGGCGATCAGCTTTGCCGCCGCCGGCGCCGGCGGCATGGTGCGCGGCTCGACCGGGCCGGCGTCGCCTGCAACCTTGGCGGTCTCTGCCGCGGCCTGCTTGGTGGTCTGCGCCGCGTCGGGGCTCGAAGCCTGCGCCACGGCTTGCGGCCTGGTCGCGGGAGCAGCCGCCCCACCGCCCGAAATCGACCCTAGCAGCGCGCCGACGCCGACCGTCTCACCCTCTTTTACAGAGATTTCGCCGAGCGTGCCGGCGGCGGCGGCGGGCACCTCCACAGTCACCTTGTCGGTCTCGAGCTCGACCAGCGGCTCGTCGGCGGCAATGGCATCGCCGACCTTCTTGAACCATTTGCCGACGGTCGCTTCGGTGACGGATTCGCCAAGGGTGGGAACGCGGATTTCGGTAGCCATTGTGCCTGTCCGTTCTTTCGCTTCAGTTCTATTCGCCCAATTCTGCTTATTCGCCGAGCGCGTCTTCGAGTAACGCGGCGAGCTGGGCAAGGTGCTTCGACATCAGGCCGGTCGCCGGCGACGCGGCCGCCGGACGGCCGGTGTAGCGCACCCGCTGATGCTTGGCGTCGATATGTGCCAGCACCCATTCCAGATACGGGTCGATGAATGACCAGGCGCCCATGTTCTTGGGTTCCTCCTGGCACCACACCATCTCCGCATTGCGGAAGCGTGACAGCTCCGTGATCAGCGCCTTGGCCGGGAACGGGTAGAGCTGTTCGACGCGCAGCAGGTAGATGTCGTTGATGCCGCGCTTCTCGCGCTCCTCATAGAGGTCGTAATAGACCTTGCCCGAGCACAGCACGACGCGGCGAATCTTGGAATCCTTGGTCAGCTTGATCGCCTGGTTGGGCAACAGCTGGGCATCGTCCCACAACAGCCGGTGGAACGAGCTTTCGCCCGAGATTTCCGGCAGCGTCGACACCGCCCGCTTGTGGCGCAGCAGCGACTTCGGCGTCATCAGGATCAGCGGCTTGCGGAAGTCGCGCTTCAGCTGCCGGCGCAAGATGTGGAAATAGTTAGCCGGCGTCGTGCAGTTGGCGACCTGCATATTGTCTTCGGCGCAAAGCTGCAGGAAGCGCTCCAGCCGGGCCGAAGAATGTTCCGGGCCCTGGCCCTCATAGCCATGCGGCAACAGGCACACGAGGCCCGACATTCTGAGCCATTTGCGCTCGCCCGACGAGATGAACTGGTCGAACACCACCTGGGCGCCGTTGGCGAAGTCGCCGAACTGCGCTTCCCACAGGGTCAGCGCCTTCGGCTCGGCCAGGCTGTAGCCATATTCGAAGCCCAGCACCGCTTCTTCCGACAGCATCGAGTTGATGACTTCGTACCCGGCCTGCGCCGCCGACAGATTGTTGAGCGGGATGTAGCGGGTCTCGTCGCGCTGATCGTAAAGCACGGAATGGCGCTGCGAGAAGGTGCCGCGTTCCGAATCCTGCCCCGACAGCCGGATCGGATTGCCGTCGAGCAGGATCGCGCCGAAGGCCAGCGCCTCCGCCGTCGACCAGTCGATGCCTTCGCCGGACTCGATCGCCTGGCGCCGATTCTCGAGGAAGCGGATGATCGTCTTGTGCGCTTCGAAATCCTTCGGCACCTCGGTCAGCTTCTTGCCGATTTCCTTCAGCGTCTTGACCGGCACGGCGGTCTTGCCGCGCCTTGTCTCGTCCTGATTGTCGGCCGTGCGCAGGCCCGACCAGGCGCCGTCGAGCCAGTCGGCCTTGTTGGGCTTGTAATGCTGGCCGACTTCCCATTCGGCTTCCAGATGCGTGCGCCAGTCGGCCTTGAGCTGGTCGAGCTCGGCCTGGGTGATGTGGCCTTCCGCGATCAGGCGCTCGCCATAGATCTGCACCGTCGTCTTATGGGTGCGGATGTTGCGGTACATGAGCGGCTGGGTGAAGGCCGGCTCGTCGCCCTCATTGTGGCCGAACCGGCGGTAGCAGAACATGTCCACGACCACCGGCTTGTGGAACTTCATGCGGAACTCGATCGCCACCTTGGTGGCGTGCACCACGGCTTCCGGGTCGTCGCCATTGACGTGGAAGATCGGCGCCTCGATCATCTTGGCGACGTCGGACGGATAGGGCGACGAGCGCGAGAAACGCGGATTGGTGGTGAAGCCGATCTGGTTGTTGATGATGAAATGCAGCGTGCCGGCGACGCGGTGGCCGCGCAGGCCCGACAGGCCGAGGATCTCAGCGATCACGCCCTGGCCGGCGAAGGCGGCGTCGCCGTGCAGCAAGAGCGGCAACACCTTGGCTCGCTCTTCCAGTGGCACGATTTCCTCGCGGCCACGGCCGAACAGGGAATCCTGCTTGGCGCGCGCCTTGCCCATCACCACGGGATCGACGATCTCCAGATGCGAGGGGTTGGCGGTCAGCGACAGGTGCACCTTGTTGCCGTCGAACTCGCGGTCCGACGAGGCGCCGAGATGGTACTTCACGTCGCCCGAGCCCTCGACCTCGTCGGGGGCTGCGGAGCCCCCCTTGAACTCGTGGAAGATGGCGCGGTGCGGCTTGGCCATCACTTGGGAAAGCACGTTGAGGCGGCCGCGATGGGCCATGCCGAGCACGATTTCCTTCAAGCCCAACTGGCCGCCGCGCTTGACGATCTGCTCCAGCGCCGGGATCAACGATTCACTGCCGTCGAGACCGAAGCGCTTGGTGCCCTTGTACTTGACGTCGATGAACTGCTCGAAGCCTTCCGCCTCGACCAGCTTCTGCAGGATCGCCTTCTTGCCGGTGGCGGTGAACGAAATCTCCTTGTCGGCGCCCTCGATACGCGCCTGGATCCAGGCCTTTTCCTCGGGATCGGAAATATGCATGAACTCGACGCCGAGCGTCGAGCAATAGGTGCGGTTGAGGATTTCCAGCATCTGCCGGATGCTGCCGAATTCGAGCCCGAGCACATTGTCGAGGAAAATGGGCCGGTCGTAGTCGGCTTCGGTGAAGCCGTAATTCTCCGGCGACAGCTCGTTATAGTCTTCGAGCTTTGCAATGCCGAGCGGGTCGAGATTGGCGTGCAGATGGCCGCGCATGCGGAAGGCGCGGATCATCATGATGGCGCGCACCGAATCGCGCGTCGCCTGGTGCACATCGGCGTCGGACAGCACGACACCGTTGGTGACCGCCTTGTCCTTGACCTTCTTTTCCAGGTGCTTTTCGACGATGCCCCAATTGCCGTCGAGCGCCGACACCAATTCGCCATTGGCCTGCAGCGGCCAGGAGGGTTTGGCCCATGAGGCGCCCTTGGCGTTCCTGCGCACATCGCCGGCATCGTCCTTCAGTCCGGCGAAGAACTCCTGCCACTCGGGATTGACCGAGGCGGGATCGTCCTCATACGCCGCGTAGAGCGCGTCGATGTAATCGGCATTGCCGCCATAGAGGAAAGAGGTAAGCGAGAATTGGTCGTTGGCCTGATCTTGTCGTGCCATTTTGTCCGCGGAGCCTGGCTCCGTCTCCTTTTTTTGGGGAGTGAGTGGTCAGTAGTCAGTAGAGAAATGGATGTCTCTCATTTGTTCACCGCTCAGCTTTTTCACTACTCACTATTCACTACTCACTTAACCCTTGATCGCCTCGACCAGCGTCGTGCCAAGCCGCGCCGGCGAGGGCGAAACCTTGATGCCGGCCGATTCCATCGCCGCGATCTTGTCTTCGGCGCCGCCCTTGCCGCCGGAGATGACCGCGCCCGCATGACCCATGGTGCGGCCGGCCGGCGCGGTGCGCCCGGCGATGAAGCCCGCCATCGGTTTCCTGCGGCCGCGCTTGGCCTCGTCCTTGAGGAACTGCGCGGCGTCTTCTTCGGCCGAACCGCCGATCTCGCCGATCATGATGATCGACTTGGTCTCATCGTCGGCGAGGAACATCTCGAGCATGTCGATGAACTCGGTGCCCTTGACAGGATCGCCGCCGATACCGACGGCGGTGGTCTGGCCGAGGCCGACATTTGTGGTCTGGAACACGGCCTCATAGGTAAGTGTTCCCGAGCGCGAAACAACGCCGACCGAACCCTTGCGGAAGATGTTTCCGGGCATGATGCCGATCTTGCATTCGTCGGGGGTGAGCACACCCGGACAGTTCGGTCCGATCAGCCGCGAAGTCGAGCGGTCGAGCCGCGCCTTGACCTTGACCATGTCCATCACCGGAATGCCTTCGGTGATGCAGACGATCAGCGGGATCTCCGCCTCGATCGCCTCGATGATGGCTTCGCCCGCGCCCGCCGGCGGCACGTAGATGACGGAGGCGTTGGCGCCTGTCCTTTCCTTGCCTTCGGCGACCGTGGCAAAGATCGGCAGGCTCTCGCCCTTCGCGCCGGTCCAGGTCTCGCCGCCCTTCTTCGGGTGGATGCCGCCGACCATCTTTGTCCCGTGATAGGCCAGCGCCTGCTCTGTGTGGAACGTGCCGGTCTTGCCGGTCAGGCCCTGCACCAGCACCTTGGTGTTCTTGTCGACGAGAATGGACATCGGAGCCCTTTTCTAAAAACCGTTGATCGAGGAAGGTGAGACGCGCCGGTAGACGCCACTCACCATGTCTTGCCAGTCATCGTTGCCGGCAGGTTTGAAATGCAATCGCATGCGGTAGGTGTCGGCATCGTCGAAAATATAGGTCACGCGCGCAAAGCCGCGCGGCGATGACCGCTCCAGCACCAGTTCGTTGCCGTTCCACATACCCGTGGCAGGCGACAACGGCACGAAGCCCATCGAATCGAACTGGTGCATGGTCACGACGCCGTTCTGGTGGTCGACGCCGAATACGGTGTGCGAACCGAACGAAATCGTGCCGTCGCGACGCTGACGATAACGCTGCACCACGAACTGGCCGCCGAACTTCGCTTCCGCCAAAACTTCGCTGGTCGCCGTGCCGCCATCGGCCCATTGCGTCTCCGCCACCTCTTCCTCGCCGCGCCACGCGCCGACCAGCGCCTGCAGGCGCTGGTGGTCGGCCGAGAGCGAAGAGAAGGACGCCGCGTTCATGGATCAGAGCCGCTTCAGATCGGTGACGGTGAGATCGCTCTTGGCATTGCCGGTGTTGAGCGTCGTCGCCGGCTCGAACATCAGCACCACGGGCTCTGCGGCGAGCGAGCGCGGCCGGTGCTCGACACCGCGCGGCACGACGATGAAATCGCCCTCGCCGAGCTCAACCTGACCATCGCGGAAATCGATGGCGATCCTGCCGCGCAGCACGAGGAAGGCTTCGTCCTCATTGTCATGCGCGTGCCAGTCGAAGGCCTCGCCGAACTTGGCGACCTTGGCCTGGCTATCATTGACGTCGCCGGCGATATGCGGATCGAACACCTCAGTGATCGTTTGATCCGCCGCCTCGACCAGATTTATCTTGCGCGGAGGCACCGTCTCAGCCCTGCACCGCCGCAACGATCTTCTTGGCCGCGTCATCAAGATCATCGGCGGACACGACGTTCAAACCGCTGTCGTTGATGATCTTCTTGCCGAGCTCGGCATTGGTGCCTTCCAGGCGCACGACCAGCGGCACTTTCAACCCGACTTCCTTGACCGCTGCAATCACGCCCTCGGCGATGATGTCGCACTTCATGATGCCGCCGAAAATATTGATCAGGATGCCTTTGACGGCCGGGTCCCTGGTGATGATCTTGAACGCCGCCGTCACCTTCTCCTTCGAAGCGCCGCCGCCAACATCGAGGAAGTTGGCGGGCTCGGCGCCATAGAGCTTGATGATGTCCATCGTCGCCATGGCAAGGCCGGCGCCGTTGACCATGCAGCCGATATTGCCGTCGAGCGCGACATAGGCGAGATCGTATTTCGACGCCTCGATCTCCTTCTCGTCCTCTTCGGTGGTGTCGCGCAGTTCCATCAGATCGGGGTGGCGGAACAGCGCGTTGTTGTCGAACGACACTTTCGCATCGAGCACGCGCAGGCGGCCGCTCTTCATCACGATCAGCGGGTTGACCTCGAGCAGGCTCATGTCCTTCTCGACAAAGGCCTTGTAGAGGATCGGGAACAGCGTGCCGCCATCCCTGGCCGCGTCGCCGTCGAGCTTCAGCGCGCCATTGAGCGCCTTCACGTCGTCCGCCGTAACGCCCTTCTCCGGGTCGATGGCGACGGTGATGATCTTTTCCGGCGTGTCGTGCGCGACCGCCTCGATGTCCATGCCGCCCTCGGTCGAGACGACGAAGGCGATGCGGCCGACCGAGCGGTCGACCAGGATCGAGAGATAGAGCTCGCGCTCGATGTCGGCACCGTCCTCGATATAGAGGCGATTGACCTGCTTGCCGGCCGGGCCGGTCTGCTTGGTGACCAGCGTGTGGCCGAGCATCTCGTTGGCGTTGGCCACCACCTCGGCGACCGACTTCGCCAGCCGCACGCCGCCCTTGGCGTCGGGGCCGAGCTCCTTGAATTTGCCCTTGCCGCGGCCGCCGGCATGGATCTGGCTCTTCACCACGTAGAGCGGGCCTGGCAGCGCTTGTGCCGCGGCTTCCGCCTCGCTTGCCTTGAACACCGGCACGCCTTCGGCCACCGGCGCGCCAAAGCTCTTCAGCAGCGCCTTGCCTTGATATTCATGGATGTTCATCGGGAACTATCTCCAGGTCGGTTGCCGGGGGTGATGTTTTGGCGGGTTACTTCGAGGCGAGCTGCGGCGCGATCTTGACACAGGCCTCGGTCAGGCCCTGCACGGTCGCCACCGAAGCCTCGAACATCTTCTGCTCGGCCTTGTTGAGGTCGATCTCGATGACGCGCTCGACACCGCCGGCGCCGATGACCACGGGCACGCCGACATAGGTGCCCTTGACGCCATATTGGCCCGAGAGGTGCGCCGCGCAAGGCAGCACGCGCTTCTTGTCCTTTATGTAGGATTCGGCCATCTGGATCGCCGACGCCGCCGGCGCGTAGTAGGCCGAGCCGGTCTTCAAGAGGCCGACGATCTCGGCGCCGCCGTCGCGGGTGCGCTGCACGATCTGGTCGAGCTTTTCCTTCGAAGTCCAGCCCATCTTGACCAGGTCGGGAAGCGGAATGCCCGACACCGTCGAATAACGGATCATCGGCACCATGGAATCGCCGTGGCCGCCAAGCACGAAAGCGGTAACGTCCTCGACGGAGACCTTGAATTCCTCGGCCAGGAAATAGCGGAAACGCGCGCTATCGAGCACGCCGGCCATGCCCACCACATGAGTCTTGGGCAGGCCCGAAAACTTCTGCAGCGCCCACACCATGGCGTCGAGCGGGTTGGTGATGCAGATGACGAAGGCCTTCGGCGCGTACTTCTTCAGCCCGGCGCCAACCTGCTCCATGACCTTCAAATTGATGCCCAGCAGGTCGTCGCGGCTCATGCCCGGCTTGCGCGGCACGCCGGCGGTGACGATGCACACGTCCGCACCCTCGATGCCGGCATAGTCATTGACGCCGGTCAGCCGGGAATCGAAGCCATCGACCGGCGACGACTGCGCTATATCGAGCCCCTTGCCTTGCGGGATACCCTCGGCGATATCGAACAGGATCACGTCGCCGAGATCCTTGAGGCCGATCATGTGGGCGAGCGTGCCGCCGATCATGCCAGAGCCGATAAGCGCTATCTTGTTGCGTGCCATGTGAGGATGATTTCCCTTTGTCTGTGACGCGCCAACACGGCGTCGAGGAAGAGGCCGGAATGCTTCGGGGACCGCGAATTTCGCCGCACCCAATAGCTCCGGTGCGGAATAAATTCAAACGATTATTTAGACCCCTGCATTTTCAATCGGTTAGAGTGTTTGGGACTTACGTAAACGTCAAAATTTGTAAGCCAACTTGGGAGAATTTACACGATGACGGTCGAGATCAGAAGGCTCAATCCCGGCGATGACACCCTTGTGATGCGGGTTGCCGACGAAGTGTTCGACGAGCCGGTGCGGCTCGATCGCCTTGCCAGCTATCTCGCGCAATCAGGCCATTTCATGATCGTCGCCCTGGCCGGGGACGTTGTCGTCGGCCAATGCGCGGCGGTCATCCACCGCCACCCGGACAAGCCGACCGAACTTTATATCGACGAAGTCGGGGTCTCGCCGGCCTTTCAGCGCCGGGGCATTGCGCGCAAAATGCTGGACGCCATGTTCGCGCTCGGCCGCGAGCATGGCTGCGAGGAGGCCTGGGTCGGCACCGAGCCGGACAATCTGCCAGCCCGGGCGCTTTATGAAGCGCGCAAGGAACCGCATGACGAGGCGAAGAGCTTTGTGATGTATGTTTACGGGCTGTAGATTTTCTAAGCTGGCGCGAAGGAACGCGGCTTCCGGATATTTCAGGCCCGCGCCCGCGCTTCCGCAGGGGCCGCCTTCGCCTTCCGCCGCTCCGCCCAATCCTCCAGCCAGTCGCGGCTCTGCATTTCGATCAGTCGTGAGGCCGTGCGCTCGAATTCGAACACCTCGACGCCGCGCTTGGCCACATAAAGCTCGTGCGGCGGCGCCTCGGCGCTCACCACAAGGCGCGTATGATGGTCGTAGAGCGTGTCGATCAACAGGATGAAACGCTTTGCCTCGTTGCGCTTGCCTTCACCCAGCACCGGCACATGGTCGATGAAGACGGTCGAAAACCGGCCGGCGATGGCCAAATAATCGCGCGCGCCGAGTGGCTTTTCGCAGAGATCGGCGAAAGCGAAACGCGCGGCATCGCCGGCGGCGGCCGGCACCGCGACCTTGCGGCCCTTCAGCGTCAGCGAGGTCTCGGCCGTCGCCGCCCCGCGCGTCATCGCCTGCCAGGCCTCGTCGAGCGCCTGGTCGGCCGCCGCATCCGCAGGCGTGACATAGACTGGCGTGCGGGCGAGCTTTTCCAGCCGGTAGTCCTTATCGCTGTCCAGCGACAGCACCTGCGTGTGGCGTTCCAATATGGCGATGAACGGCAGGAAAAGCTGGCGGTTCAACCCGTCACGGTAAAGGTTTTGCGGCGCCACGTTCGAGGTAGCGACCAGCACGACCCCATTGGCGAACAGCGCCGAGAACAGTCTGGACAGGATCATGGCGTCGGCGATGTCGGTGACCGAGAACTCGTCGAAGCACAGCACCCAGGCCTGCTCGGCGAGCGCCTTGGCCACCGACTGGATCGGATCGTCTTCCCTGGCCGTGCCCTCCTTGCGCGCCTGCCTGTGCTTCTGAATGCGGTCCTGAACGTCGGCCATGAAGTCGTTGAAATGGACGCGGCGCTTGCGCCTGACCGGCAAGAGCTCGAAGAACATGTCCATCAGCATGGTCTTGCCGCGGCCGACGCCGCCATGGATGTAGAGGCCCTTGACCGCCTCATGCGTCTCGCGCTTGCGGGCAAACAGCCAGCCCAGCGCACTGGACTTGTGCGCCAGCCGCTTGGCCGAGATCTCCACGGTCAGCCGGTCGAGCGCAGCGGCGATCCCTTCCTGCGCGGCATCGCGTCCGATCGCGCCGGTTTCCACCAGATGATCGTAGCGTTGCCTGACGGTCGCATGGGTCTGGAGGCCGTCACGCAGATGCATCGGTCACGTCGTGTTCAAAGCAGGACGCCCAAGAGAGAGCGAGAGGGCGCATGTTGGGATTTCGGGTCAGGCCGAGCCGCCATTCGCAGGCCGGCATCGCCTGAATATCAGCATACCCTAGCCTATCTTGTAAGCGAGATCGGCTGCCCGTTGGAAGTCTGGCCGTCGAATTTCGAGCCGCCCGACGAATAGAGCCGCGCCAGCGAGCCGCCGTTCTCGTCATAAAGCGTCAGCTGCTTGCCGGCGACGTTCCACGACTTGATGCCATCGATCGGCGCCGGGCAATGCAGCGGTCCGGCGCGGAAGCCGGCGCCGAACTTGGTCTGCGGCGTCGCCACCTTGCAGCTCTGGCCTGAGACGCTGACGTTCCAGACACCGGCGACGCTTGCCGCGTTGAGATCCGCGGCGCCTGCCGGCGCCGCACCATCCGGCGGCAGCGAGGCAACCTGCGTGTTCGCCGGCGCGGTCGGGAATTGCGACGGGTCGGTGGTGCCGGGCGAGGCCGGCGGCGGCAGCTGATTCGAGCTCACCTGGCCGGCAGGCGCCGGCTGCAACGGTGCTGGTTGCTGGTCGTCCATCGACGAGAAGCGTGAGGTTGAGCAGCCGCTCGCAACGAGTGCCGCCAGGGATACGGCCACCAGGCCGCCTTTCGAAAAATTCATTACAACCTCCGTCGGATTCGGCTGGGGGGACGCCGTCCGCGCAATCTCACCTCCACCAAGATGGAGAAGGTGGCGAAATTTCAACCCGATATGGTTAAAATAGGGTTTGCGGAACGAATTGTTGCAAATTTACCGCACTCATCCGGCGAGCGGCGCGCTCGGCACGAACACATATCCGTCCGGTCCAACGATATAGCACTCGCGCAGACCATGCGGTTTGTCGATCGCGCCGGCCAGCACGATGTGGCCATGGTCCAGCGCCGCCGCCTCGACCGCGTCGGGATCGGCGCCATAAAGGCGCAGTTCAATGCCGGCGCCGCGCGTCTCGGCGCCCGTAATGGAGCCCGTCATCGGATTGTCGAGATAGGAATGGTCGGCATGCAGCATGAACACCGACCCCAGAAGCTCGATCGCGGCGAAATCCTCGTCAGCATAGACGATGCGGGCGCCAAGCACGTCGCGGCAGAAGGCTTCCATCGCCGCCATGTCCGATACCAGCAGATTGACGCCGATGCCGCGCGGCAGCGAACGGCCGAAATCCTCGGCTTTCATCCAGGGCGTCTTGGTCCGCTTCATCGCCATGGCGTCTTCCTCCTGATCTGATCCTAGCCGAGACCGCTTCGCCGCCCTTGGCCTTCGGCCGGCAAACGCTTGCGCCAGCCGCGGCGGGGCTTATGTCTAGATGTGAGCAGTTCCAGGAAAAGCGGTTTTCCCGGGAAAAATGCGTAGCGCTTTCCCCAGGGAGTGCGTGAAAAAAGAGTTCACCGAAACCCGCTGGAGCGCAGACCTTGGCCGCGAAACAGAAAGCCGCCAACCGTTACTACAGCGGCCCGCCCAGCGATCATTTCGACGGCACCCTGTTCTTCAATCCCGGCGGCCGGATGCCCGGCCCCTTCACGGACCTGTTGAAATGGCAGTTCAGCGGCCAACGCGCGAAATGGCCGGCTGCCAGCTCGAGCCCCTTTGCGCAGGCAAAGCCGGTCGCGACGGTTCTAGGCGCCGATCTGACCGTGACCATGGTCGGCCATGCTACCTTGCTGATCCAGACCGCCGGGCTGAACATCCTCACCGATCCGGTCTGGTCGCGACGCACCTCGCCGTTCTCCTTTGTGGGACCCAGACGCGTCAATCCGCCGGGTATCGCTTTTGGCGATCTGCCGGCGATCGACCTCGTGCTGGTCAGCCACAACCATTACGACCATCTCGACCTTGCCACGCTGGGGAAGTTGAAGAAGACGCACGATCCGCTGGTGGTGACGCCGCTCGGTAACGATGCCATCATCGCCGCCGCCGTGCCCGGCATGCGGCTTTCCGCGCATGACTGGGGCGACAGGGTCGATGCCGGCGAAGGCACCGCCATCCACGTCGAGCCCGCGCATCACTGGTCGGCGCGCGGGGCGCGCGACCGGCGCATGGCATTGTGGGCCGGCTTCGTCATCGAGACGCCGGGCGGAAAGATCTATTTTGCCGGCGATACCGGCTTCCACGATGGCATCAACTACCGGCTGATGGCGGAAAAACATGGCGGGTTCCGTTTCGCCATCCTGCCGATCGGTGCCTACGAGCCACGCTGGTTCATGGCGCCGCAGCACCAGAACCCCGAGGAAGCGGTCCAGGGCATGTTGTTGTGCGACGCCGCCTTCGCCGCCGGCTGCCATTGGGGCACCTTCCAGCTCACCGACGAGCCATTCGACGAGCCGGTCCGGAAACTGGTCGAAGCACTGGACGCCGAAGGCCTGCCGCGAGAGCATTTCCGTGCCTTGCGGCCCGGCGAAGTCTGGGAAGTGCCCCGGATTTGATAGCCTCGGGAACCCAAGCTCGACAGCCGCGTTCTTCAACCGGTTTCAATGTGTTCGGCTTGCGAGGCGTTCCCATGCTTAGATGGATCATCATTCTCCTGATCATCGCCGCCGCGGCGAGCCTGCTCGGCATGCCGGCGCTGGCCGGCGCCGCCGCCACCGGCGCGCGTATTCTCATCGGCATCGTGCTCATCATCTTCCTGTTGATCTTGTTCGGGGTCTTCGCGGTGACGTAAGACCGGCTTCCCCGTGATCCGGCGCCTTCGCCGTGATGTCGGTCCGGCGCTTCGCCGTGATGTCGGTCCGGCGCCTTCGCCGTGAACGCGGCTGCGCACTGGTAATTCCTGCCCGTTTCCGCCATATAGCGCCGAACGGACATGGAATTTTCGGAGCAATGGCAGGCACGGCCCCTTTCGCCAAGATGAACGGCATCGGCAATGAGATCATCGTTGCCGACATGCGCGGCCGTGCGGATCGGGTGACGGCCGCGGCTGCCATCGCGCTCAATGGCGACGCGGCGACGCGGTTCGACCAAATCATGGCGATCCATGACGCCAGGACGGCGGGCACCGCCTATTTCGTCGATATCCTGAATTCAGACGGGTCCGGCGCGCAGGCTTGCGGCAACGGCATGCGCTGCGTCGTCCAGGCCCTGGCCGCCGAGACCGGCGAGAAGACCTTCACCTTCGAGACAGTGGCCGGCGTCCTCAATGCCCGCGAACATGCCGACGGCTCGATTTCGGTCGACATGGGCACGCCGCGCTTCGGCTGGCGGGATATTCCGCTGGCCGAGGAGTTCCGCGACACCCGCATGATCGAATTGCAGGTCGGCCCGATCGACGCGCCGGTGCTGCATTCGCCCTCCGCCGTCTCGATGGGCAATCCGCACGCCATCTTCTGGGTCGACGCCGACGTTTGGAATTATGAACTCGACCGTTTCGGCCCGCTGCTCGAAAACCATCCGATCTTTCCTGAGCGCGCCAACATAACCATCGCGCAGGTGACCTCACCCGACAGCATGATCATCCGCACCTGGGAGCGCGGCGCCGGCCTGACCAAGGCTTGCGGCACCGCCTCCTGCGCGGCTGTCGTTGCAGCGGCCCGCACCAGGCGCACCGGCCGCAGCGTCAACCTTTTGACCCCCGGCGGCGGCACGCTGCATGTCGAGTGGCGCGATGACGACCACGTCATCCTGACCGGCGCGGCCGAATGGGAATTTTCCGGCAGCTTCGATCCGTCGACCGGACAATGGGCCCGCGATACCGAAAGCGCGGCCTGATGTCCGCTCTTGCCAAAGGCGTCGACGTGGCGAAGCAGCCCGGCCGCATCGACGTGGTGACCTTCGGCTGCCGCCTCAACACCTACGAGTCCGAAGTGATGCGGCGCGAGGCCGAAACTGCCGGCCTCGCCGCGCTGGCAGGTGGCGCCGTGATCTTCAACACCTGCGCCGTCACCGGCGAAGCGGTGCGCCAGGCCAGGCAGGCGATCCGCAAGGCGCGCCGCGACAACCCGGCCGCGCGCATCATCGTCACCGGCTGCGCCGCGCAGACCGAGCCCGAAAAATTCGCCGCCATGGACGAGGTCGATCTCGTGCTTGGCAATGAGGAGAAGCTCAAGGCCAACTCCTATCGCGCGCTGCCCGATTTCGGCGTCAACGACACCGAGAAGGCGCGCGTCAACGACATCTTCTCGGTGCGCGAGACCGCCGGCCACATGGTCGACGCCATCGAGGGCCGGGCACGTGCCTTCGTGCAGGTGCAGAACGGCTGCGACCATCGCTGCACCTTCTGCATCATCCCCTATGGCCGCGGCAATTCGCGCTCGGTGCCGATGGGCGCCGTGGTCGAGCAGGTCAAGCGGCTGGCGGGCAACGGTTATGCCGAGATCGTGCTGACCGGCGTCGACATGACTTCTTTCGGAGCCGACTTGCCGGGTGCGCCGAAGCTCGGCAAGCTTGTGAAGACCATCCTCAGGCAGGTGCCCGACGTGAGGCGGCTCAGGCTGTCCTCCATCGATTCGATCGAGGCCGACGAGGACTTGCTCGACGCCATCGCCACCGAGCCGCGGCTGATGCCGCATCTGCATCTGTCGCTGCAGTCGGGTGACGACATGATCCTGAAGCGCATGAAGCGCCGGCATCTGCGCGATCAGTCGATCCGCTTTTGCGAGGATGTGCGCAAGCTGCGTCCGGGTATTGTTTTCGGCGCCGACATCATCGCGGGCTTCCCGACCGAGACCGACGCCATGTTCGAGAATTCGCTGGAGATCGTCGAGGAATGCGGCCTGACCCATCTCCACGTCTTTCCGTTTTCACCGCGCGAAGGCACACCCGCCGCGCGCATGCCGCAGGTTCGCCGCGAGCTGGTCAAGCAGCGCGCCGCCCGGCTGCGCGCCGCCGGCGAAGCGGCCTATGTCAGGCACCTGTCTTCGCTTGCCGGCAGCCGCCAGTCGATCCTAATCGAGCGCGACGGTCTTGGCCGCACCGAAGGGTTCACGCTTGCCGCACTCGGCACCGGCGCGCCGGGAGAGATCGTCGAAGCTGATATAACCGGCCACGATGGCGCTCGGCTGATGGCGACGCCGCTTGCCGCCCACGCCGCCTGAGAACGCAAAAGCATGGCTGGTTTTTTCAAGAAGATATTTTCGTTCGGCAAGAAGGAGGTCGTCGAGGAGCGGATCGACGAGACCGCCCCGCTGCCGCCGATCAATTGGGACCAGCTCGACGCGCTGAAGCCGGCGGCCGAGCAGGCCCTGCCGGAGTTTTTGAAGCGCGAGGAGCCTGCGGCGGAAGCCGCGCCGGCGGCCGCGCCCCGTCCTCCCGTTGAGGAGGAGGAGGTAAGGCCAGCGCCCGCCGAGGAGCCAACACCGGAGCCTGCCCCGACCATTCCGCCCGCGCCGGAGCCGATCGTTCCGTCTACCCCGGAGCCTTTGCCTGAACCCAAGCCCGCGGAAGTGCCAAAGCCTGCTCCGGAAACCCCTGCCGAGCCGCCTGCGCCCGAGAAAATTCCGACGCGGCCCGCCGTTCCGGAGCCAACGCCCGAACCGCGGCCGCAAGAGGTGCCCCCGCCCGCGCCATCCGAGCCGGAGATCGTTCCCTCGCGTCCCGAGAGGCAACCGGAACCCGCGCCCGTCGAAGTGCCGACGCCACCCGTGGAAGTGCCGGCCGAGGTGCCCGCACCGGTCGAGGTGCCACCGGCGGCGCCGGTTGAAGTGCCTCCGTCGGCCGGCGTCGAGCAGGCGGCTTCAGAGGCCGGCGCCGCCCCTCATCCGCCTGCCGGCACCTTCTCCCCGTATAGGGACGGGGAGAAGGAAGAGGTCCTTCCAACGCCAGCGGCCAAAACCGAGCCAGGCATTCCACCAGCGGAAATCGCGCCACCCATCCGCCAGCCGGCGCCGGTCGAAACACAACCGGTCATTGCCGAGATCGCGCCCGAGCCTCAATCGGTTCCGCAACTCGCCCCGGAGGCAAAACCCGCGCCCGGCAAGGTGACGGTTGCCAAGAAGGTCGAGCAGAAGGCCGAGCCGCAGAAGGCGCCCGAGCCGGCGCCGAGGCGATCCTGGTTCCAGCGCATGCGGGACGGGCTTGCCCGGTCTTCGCGCGAGCTGACCGGCAACATTGCCGGCGTCTTCACCAAGCGCAAACTGGACGAGGAGACGCTGCAGGACCTGGAGGACGTGCTGATCCGCGCCGATCTTGGCGTGGAAACGGCGCTGCGCGTCACTGATTCACTGGCCTCCAGCCGCTACGGCAAGGACGTCTCCGATACAGAGGTGCGCGCGGTCATGGCGGCCGAGGTGGAGAAGGTGCTCGCCCCGGTCGCGAAATCGCTCGAGCTCGACCTCTCGCACAAGCCGCATGTCATCCTGGTCGTCGGCGTCAACGGCACCGGAAAGACCACGACGATCGGCAAGCTCGCCGCCAAGCTGACCGATGGCGGCCTGTCGGTGATGCTGGCCGCCGGCGACACGTTTCGCGCCGCCGCCATCGAACAGCTGAAGATCTGGGGCGAACGCACGAAATCGCCCGTCATTGCCTCCAAGCTCGGTGCCGATGCCGCCGGTCTCGCCTACGACGCCTTCGAGAGGGCTAAGGAGGCAGGCTCGGACGTGCTGATCATCGACACCGCCGGCCGGCTGCAAAACAAGACCGAACTGATGGCGGAGCTGGAAAAGATCGTCCGTGTGCTGGGCAAGCTCGATCCCGAAGCGCCGCACACGGTGCTGCAGACGGTCGACGCCACCACCGGCCAGAACGCGCTCAACCAGGTTGAGATCTTCCGCAATGTCGCCGGCGTCAACGGCCTGGTGATGACCAAGCTGGACGGCACGGCGCGCGGCGGTATTCTGGTGGCGATAGCGGCAAAGCACAGATTGCCGGTCTATTTCATCGGTGTCGGCGAACAGGTCGACGACCTCGAACCTTTCTCGGCAAGCGAATTCGCCAGGGCGATCGCTGGAGTGGCTTGAACAAGCACGATGCCGGAAGTGAGGCTTCCGGATTGGATCGTGCGTTAGAAGGATACCATGAACCCACCCATTCTCGAACGCGATCCGTCCGACCCGCAGAAAGAGAAGAAGGAAGGCGTCAATCCCGTGCTCAAGCTGGTGCTGGAGCTCGGGCCCTTGATGGTGTTCTTCTTCGCCAATGCGCGCGGCGAGTGGCTGACGCAGAAATTACCCGTTTTGGCTGAATTCGGCGGCCCGATCTTCGTCGCCACCGGCCTGTTCATGGCCGCGACCGCGATCGCGTTGATCGCCTCATGGCTGCTCACCCGCACCTTGCCGATCATGCCTATGGTGTCGGGCGTGGTCGTCTTCATCTTCGGCGCGCTGACGCTCTATCTGCAGGACGACATCTTCATCAAGATGAAGCCGACCATCGTCAACACGCTGTTCGGCGGCGTGCTGCTCGGCGGCCTGTACTTCGGCCGCTCGCTGCTCGGCTATGTCTTCGAGTCCGCCTTCAAACTCGATGCCGAAGGCTGGCGCAAGCTCACCTTCCGCTGGGGCCTGTTCTTCCTGTTTCTGGCCGTCGTCAACGAAGTCGTCTGGCGCAATTTTTCCACCGACGCCTGGGTTACCTTCAAGGTCTGGGGCATCATGCCGATCACGCTTCTGTTCACCTTCAGCCAGATGCCGCTGATCCTGCGCCATTCGCTCGACGACAAGACCGGCGGGGAAGAGAAAGCCGGCAAATAAGGCAGGGACTAAAGGGGAGAGCCATGGAATTCGTCACCACCGGGAAGAGCTGCGGACGATCTACAAGACCCCGCGCCCGGCCGATGGCTCGATCCGCAAGGAACTGAAGGCGCTCGACGGCCATTGCCGCTCCTTCATCGGCAAGAGCCCGTTCGTGCTGATCGGCTCGTCCGATGGCGAAGGCAATGCCGATGTGACCCCGAAAGGCGACAAGCCCGGCTTCACCGCCATTCTCGACGAGAAGACGATCGCCATCCCCGACCGGCCCGGCCAACCGGCTGGATACGCTGGAGAACATCCTGCGCAATCCCTCGGTCGGGCTGCTCTTCCTCATCCCGGGCATGAACGAGACGCTGCGCGTCAACGGCGAAGCCCGCATCACCGTGGATGCCACTTTGCGCGAGCGCCTCGCGGTCGACGGCAAGGCGCCGCAAAGCGTCATCGTGGTCGCCGTCAAGGCCGCCTACATGCATTGCGCCAAGGCCTTCATGCGCTCCGATTTGTGGAAGCCGGAGAGCTGGTACGACCGCGCGACGCTGCCGACGCTCGGCCAGATCCTGCGCGACCAACTGGCATTGGCCGATTCGGCCGAGGCGACCGATCGTTGGCTGGACGACGAGTACAAGCAGACGATGTGGTAGGGTTTTCGGCCACGATTCGCCCGGACCTGTCCATCTTGCTCAATCTTCTTGCCATCTCAGGCAGCCTGCGGGCGGCCTCCACCAATTCGGCCCTGGTCGCGGCGTTGGCGTTGAACGCGCCCGAGGGCTGTCGCGTCACCGTCTATGACGGACTTGGCCGCCTGCCGATCTTCAACCCCGACGATGAGGGTGAGCGGACGCCACGCGATGCTTCCGATCTGATCGACGCCGTCACCGGCGCCGACGGCATCATCGTCTCCTGCCCCGAATATGCCCATGGCGTGCCGGGCGGACTGAAGAACGCGCTCGACTGGCTGGTCTCGCGCGACGCCGCCGTTGCCAAGCCGGCCATGCTCGCGCACGCCTCGCCGCGTTCCCTCTATGCCCGCGCGGCTTTGGCCGAGATCATGCGCACCATGTCGTTCGCGCTTTATGATGGCGGACCGGAGATCGCCCTGCTCGGCAAGAAGCCGCCGGAGGTGGCGAGCATTCTGGGGGAGCCGGCGAACGTGCTGGCCATGCGTGACGCGCTGGCTGCCTTCGCGGATTTCATTCGCTCGCGTTGAGCGACGACCCCTCTTCCGCCGCCCTACTTCTTCGCCCGCAACGTCTCGACATCGGTCTTGCCGACATACCAGTCGCGGGCGTTGACTTCCTCGAAAACCACCCAGATATCGTCATTGCCAAGTCCGGTGGCGTCCATGATCGCCGCCGTGACTTTCCTGGCGATGTCAGCCTTCTTGCCTGCCGGATCGGCGGCGATCACTTCCTTGACGATGCGGATGTTGACGAATGGCATGACGTCCTCCCCTTCATTCCTGATCAGTACGTCTTGGCCCCATTCACCATCAGCCGCACCGAATAAAGCGAAGTGGTGCCGGCGATATAGAGGCAGTTCAGCTTGGCGCCGCCGAACACGCAATTGGCGGTCACCTCCGGCACCTTGACCTTGCCGATCAGAGTGCCGTCCGGATCGTAGCAATGGATGCCGTCGAAGGCGCTGGTCCAGATACGCCCGTCGGCATCGAGCCGAAAGCCGTCGAACAGGCCGGCGGTGCAGTCGGCGAACACCTTGCCGCCCGAAACCTTCTTGCCGTGCTTGCCGACATTGAACACCCGCATATGCGCCGGATTCTGCGCGCCATGCGTGCGGCCGGTGTCGACGACATAGAGCAGGCTTTCATCGAGCGAGAAGGCAAGCCCGTTCGGCCTGACCATATCGGTGATCACGGCTTCGACCTCACCACTGTCGGGATCGACGCGGTAGACATGGCAGGCGCCGATCTCGCTCTCGGCCTTGTCACCCTCATAGTCGGTGTCGATGCCATAGGTCGGGTCGGTAAACCAGATCGAGCCGTCGGACTTCACCACCGCGTCGTTGGGCGAGTTCAGCCTTTTGCCCTTCCATTTGGCGGCGACTGTGGTGACCGAGCCGTCATGCTCGGTGCGGCTGACGCGGCGGCCCGAATGCTCGCATGTGACCAGCCGGCCCTGCCGGTCGACGGTGTTGCCGTTGGAGTTGCCCGACGGCTGGCGGAACACGCTGACGCTGCCATCGGTTTCGTCAAAGCGCAGCATGCGGTTGTTCGGAATGTCGGACCACACGACATAGCGGCCGGCGGCGAACCAGGCCGGCCCTTCCGCCCAGCGGCAGCCGGTGAACAGTTTCTCCACTTGCGCGCTGCCGTTGAACAGGCGCGCGAAACGCGGATCGAGAATTTCGTAATAGTCTGCGGCCGCCATGCATTTCCTCCCGGCATCACGTGACGCCGGATCAAGCCAGCCCGCGACCGATCTGGCAAGACGGGCTATCAGCAATTTGTAAGACAAAACGGACAGGACGTGCCTTAGGAGGCCATTAACCGGCTATGCGCTGTGTGCAATGGTGCATTGCGACATCTTCTTTTTGCAATGCACCATTACTATGTCATGTTCCGTATCGATCAAGGGAGGAAGAACCAGCCGCCAGAATGCGGCACAGAAGGAACCTTGCTATGATCTTCAACGATCTCATGACCCGCGCTCGCAGCAGCATCGCCAAGCGCAAGCACTACAACCGCCTCGTCGCCGAAATCGACAGCTTCTCCAGCCGCGATCTGGCCGACATGCGGGCCGACCGCTCGGAAATGCTCTACCAGATCCACAAGCAGATCTACGGCTGAGCTTTTCAGACGGAGGCGGGGCACCGCCCCTCACCCGGATTGCCAAACCGAATTGCAAAAGCAATTCGGGCAATCCGACCTCTCCCCAAGGGGAGAGGAGCTAACTTGCATCAACGCCCCTGTCTCTTCTTCCCTCGGGGAGAAGGTGGCCGCGTAGCGGCCGGATGAGGGGGCGCCGCTGCATCAACCGGGCGCCGCCAGCGCCTTGTCGATCTGCGGCAGTAGAAGTTCCTTGGCGGACTCCGCCGTCAGGGGGCCGACATGCTTGTAGGCTATTTTGCCATCCTTGCCGATGACGAAGGTTTCCGGCACGCCATAGACGCCCCAGTCGATCGCCGTGCGGCCGGCTTCGTCGACGCCGATCGCCTGGAACGGATTGCCGAGGTCGCCGAGGAAGCGGCGGGCGTTTTCCGGCCGGTCCTTGTAATTCAGCGCCGCCATCACGAACCGCTTGTCCTGCGCCAACGCCAGAAGCACCGGGTGCTCTTCCCGGCATGGGGCGCACCACGATGCAAAGACGTTGACCAGCGTGACCTTGCCGGCGAAGGCCTTCGAATCGAGCCCCGGCAGATTGCTGCCCTCCAGGGGCGGCAGGTTGGTTTGCGGTGCTGGCAGGCCGATCAAGGCCGACGGCACTTCCGAGACATCGCGTCCAGACAACAGCTGCGCCAGGAACAGTCCGGCCAGGCCGAGGAAGACCAGCAACGGCAAGAATACAAACAGGCGGCGACGGCCCGGCGGCGGCGTTTCGATTTCGCTGCTCACGGCTTTCCCGCCCCGGTCTTGTCGGAACGGCGGCGCACGCCAGCCGCCTCGAGTTCGGCAAGCTCGCGCTTGCGCGCCCGCTGGTCGATGAGGATCCAGCCGATCAGTCCGGCGAGCACCACTGCGGTGATGGCATAGGCGGCGGTGACGAAGAGGGCGTGCGGGCTCATGCCGGCCGCCTCCTTGGCATGCCGCCCGCCAACCCGATCCGTTCGCTGCGCTCGATCATGCCTTCCCTTAGCCTCGCGCCACGGCCCGCGCAATCGGCCGCCACGCCGCAGCCTGTGCCGCTCGTGGCCACCTCAATCCGTGCCATGACGCAATGCAAGCGCCGCGGCCACGGGGCCCAGCACCGCAAGAAACAAGGTCAGCGCGGCAAGAATGAGGAAGGGCTGCAGGAACGGGTCCGGGTTGGCCGTCGCGCCATAGCTCGCCGAAACGCCGAAGATCAGCACCGGGATGGTCAGCGGCAGCACCAGGACCGAGATCAGGAGCCCGCCACGCGGCAGCGCCACCGCCACCGCGGCTCCCACAGCGCCGATGAAGGTGATGGCCGGCGTGCCGACCAGAAGCGTCAACGCCGTGGCGCCGATGGCCAACGGCTCCATGTTCATGAACAGGCCGAGCAGGGGCGCGGCGGCCACCAGCGGCAAGACGCTGCCCGCCCAGTGCGCCACACATTTCACCAGCACCGTCAGCGCCAGCATGTGCCGGTCGTTACCGAGCACCAGCAGATCGAGCGAGCCGTCCTCGCGGTCGGCCTGGAACAGCCGGTCGAGCCCGAGCAGGCAGGCAAGCAGCGCGCCGATCCACAGGATCGCCGGACCGATGCGGGCCAAAAGCTTGAGGTCAGGACCGACGCCGAAGGGGATGGTGGCGATGACGGCCAGGAAGAAGATGACGCCGGTCAGCGCGCCGCCGCCGGCGCGGATCGAGAGGCGGATGTCGCGGAGGAGGAGGGCTAGCACGGGCGCGACGCCTCTGCGGCTTTGCGACACTTTCTCCAACGATGGTGGAACGCGGCCTGCATTATCCGGCCTCCCCCATCGCCAACGCCTTCGCCCCCTCCAATCCCAGCGGCAGATGCGTTGCCGCCACGATCATACCGCCATCCGCGCGATGCGCCGTCATCAGCCCCGCGAACCGCGCCTCCGAAGCCTTGTCCAGCCCAGCCGTCGGTTCATCCAGCAGCCACACCGGCCGGTGGCTGACCAGAAGCTTCGCGATCGCCGCGCGTCGTCGCTGTCCGGTCGAGAGATAGCCGAACGGCAGATGGCCGATGCCGCCCAGCCCGACCGTTTCCAGCGCCTCCTCGACATCGAGCCGGCCTTCGCCATGGAACTCCCGCCAGAAACGCAAATTCTCCGTCACGCTCAGCGCCGTCTTCATCGCGTTCTGATGGCCGAGATAGTGGCAGGCGGAGGCGATAGAGGGGAATTCCTCGCCGCCGCCTTCGAGCAGCACACGCCCTTCGGCTTTCGGCAGCAGGCCGGCGACCACCCTGAGCAAGGTCGATTTGCCCGAACCGTTCGGCCCGGTGACGACCAGCGCCTGCCCGGCCTCCAGCGCAAACCCGATGCCGGAAAACACCGCCGCGCCGCTGCGCTCACCGCCCAGATTTTCGGCGATCAGCCGCATCCCGTACCTGTCTCTCGAACGAAGCGGCACGGTCGCTGCCGCATCGCACAAATTTGCTTTGCAACTGTCTAGAACTATTCCAGAAAATTCTCTATATGCGGGTCATCCGTGCCAGCGGTCGGCGCGGGAACAGAATTAGCGCCGAACCAGCGCACGCGCCGCCTTGAACGGCTCGGGTTGCTTGGGAACGGACAGCGGAAATGGCCGTACCCGCACCTTTGCGCGTGATTGCATGCCATCGGCGTCCGTTCCCTTTCAGGCTGAACAGACAAGGACGGATCGCACGTGTCAAAATCCCTCGACAGTTTCAATTGCCGCCGCACGCTGAAAGCTGGCGACGCCGAGTATGCCTATTTCGACCTCGTCGAGGCCGAGAAGAACGGCCTCACCGGCATTGCCCAGCTGCCCTATTCGATGAAGGTGCTGCTGGAAAACTTGCTTCGCAACGAGGACGGCCGCTCCGTTACCAAGGAGAGCATCCAGGCGGTCGCCGGCTGGCTGACCGACAAGGGCACCGCCGGTGTCGAGATCGCCTATCGCCCGGCCCGCGTGCTGATGCAGGATTTCACCGGCGTTCCGGCCGTGGTCGACCTCGCCGCCATGCGCGACGCCATGGCCTCGCTCGGCGGTGATCCGCAGAAGATCAACCCGCTGGTGCCGGTCGACCTCGTTATCGATCATTCCGTCATCGTCGACGAGTTCGGCACGCCGATGGCTTTCGCCCGCAACGTCGAGCTCGAGTATGAGCGCAACGAAGAGCGCTACAAGTTCCTGAAATGGGGCCAGCAGGCGTTCCGCAACTTCCGCGTCGTGCCGCCCGGCACCGGCATCTGCCACCAGGTCAACCTCGAATATCTCGGCCAGGTCGTGTGGACCAACACCGAGGACGGCGAAACGACAGCCTATCCCGACACCTGCGTCGGCACCGATTCGCACACAACCATGATCAACGGCCTTGGCGTGCTAGGCTGGGGCGTCGGCGGCATCGAGGCCGAGGCGGCCATGCTCGGCCAGCCGGTTTCCATGCTGCTACCCGAAGTTATCGGCTTCCGCCTCACCGGCAAGCTCAAGGAGGGCGTAACCGCCACCGATCTCGTGCTCACCGTCACCCAGATGCTGCGCAAGAAGGGTGTCGTCGGCAAGTTCGTCGAGTTCTTCGGCCCAGGTCTGTCCAACATGACGCTGGCCGACCGCGCCACCATCGGCAACATGGCGCCCGAATATGGCGCCACCTGCGGTTTCTTCCCGGTCGATTCCGAAACCATCCGCTATCTCACAATGTCCGGCCGCAGCGAGGATCGCATCGCCCTGGTCGAGGCCTATTCCAAGGCGCAGGGCATGTGGCGCGAGGCCGGCTCCGCCGACCCGGTCTTCACTGATCTGCTCGAACTGGAGTTGGACAGCGTCGTGCCGTCGATGGCTGGCCCCAAGCGGCCCGAAGGCCGCGTCGCGCTCGAAGGCATTCCGGCCGGCTTCGCCAAGGCGATGGAGACCGAGTACAAGAAATCGGCCGAAATCTCCAAGCGCTACGCCGTCGAAGGCACCGACCATGACCTTGGCCATGGCGACGTCGTCATCGCCGCCATCACCTCGTGCACCAACACCTCGAACCCGAGCGTGCTGATCGGCGCCGGCTTGCTTGCCCGCAACGCCAACCGCCTCGGCCTGAAGCAGAAGCCGTGGGTAAAAACCTCGCTGGCGCCTGGCAGCCAGGTGGTGGCGGAATATCTGGAAAAGTCGGGCCTGCAGAAGGAGCTCGACCAGATCGGCTTCAACTTGGTCGGCTTCGGCTGCACCACCTGCATCGGCAATTCCGGCCCGTTGCCGGCGCCGATCTCCAGGACCATCAACGACAAAGGTTTGATTGCTGCCGCGGTACTCTCCGGCAACCGCAACTTCGAGGGCCGCGTCTCGCCCGACGTGCAGGCCAATTACCTGGCGTCGCCGCCGCTGGTCGTGGCGCACGCGCTGGCCGGCACCGTCACCAAGGACCTGACCACGGAGCCGCTCGGCGACGACAGGAACGGCAATCCGGTCTATCTCAAGGACATCTGGCCGAGCTCGGCCGAGATCCAGGAGTTCATCGAGAAGAACGTCACCCGCGAGCTGTTCGCCCGCAAATATGCCGACGTCTTCAAGGGCGACGAGTACTGGCAGAACGTCAAGGCGCCGGAAGGCCAGACCTATGCCTGGGACAACGATTCGACCTATGTGCAGAACCCGCCCTACTTCGCCGGCATGACATCAGGTTTCGGCAAGATCGGCGACATCAAGGGCGCCCGCGTGCTCGGCCTCTTCGGCGACAAGATCACCACCGACCACATCTCGCCGGCGGGTTCGATCAAGGCTGCCTCGCCGGCCGGCAAATACCTCACCGACCATGGCGTCGGCGTCGCCGACTTCAACCAGTACGGCACGCGCCGCGGCAACCATGAGGTGATGATGCGCGGCACCTTCGCCAACATCCGCATCCGCAACCACATGCTGGGCGAGAACGGCCGCGAGGGCGGCTACACCATCCACTATCCCACGAAGGAAGAGGAATCGATCTACGACGCGGCGATGGAATACAAGAAGGAAGGCGTGCCGCTGGTCATCTTCGCCGGCGTCGAATACGGCAACGGCTCGTCGCGTGACTGGGCGGCCAAGGGCACCAACCTCTTGGGTGTCCGCGCCGTCATCGCTCAGTCCTTCGAACGTATCCATCGCTCGAACCTGGTCGGCATGGGCGTCATCCCCTTCGTCTTCGAGGACGGCACCTCATGGGCTTCCCTCAACCTCAAGGGCGACGAGATGGTCGAGATCGACGGGTTGAGCGCCATCAAGCCGCGCCAGACGATGGTCGCCAAGATCACCTATGGCGACGGCACGGTGAAGAACGTGCCAATCATCTGCCGCATCGATACGCTGGATGAGCTCGACTACTTCAAGAATGGCGGCATCCTGCAATACGTGCTGCGCGATCTGGCAGCGTAGAAAGCAGGGACTAAGGGAGTAGGAGCAAGGAAGCTAGGCCCGGAACGGGTAACTACTCCCCTACTCCCCTACTCC
>NZ_VFVS01000003.1:0-384977 GCF_006442215.1 Mesorhizobium sp. B2-3-11
CAGCCACCGCATCAAGAAATGCGCCTGGAATGACGACTATCTCATCAATGCCATCACTCATATGCGATAGCCCTGCCGTGAACGGGGAGAAGGACGCTGTGGCAACGCCTACCCCACCCACTCGATCGGCACATGCCCCGGGTCAGCCTCCACGCGGCCGAGCCATGCGACCACGGCCGGATAGGCGTCGAGCTGGAAGCCGCCCTGCTCCGCCGTGTGGGTATAGGCATAGAGCGCGATGTCGGCGATGCTGAATGCGCGGCCGGCGAAGAAGGCGTTGCTTTCGAGATATGTGTTCATGACGCCGAGCGCTTTGTTGCCGCGCTCCAGCGTCGCCGCCAGCCGCTCCGGCGTCGCATCCGCTGCCCGCTCGGGAAAAGTCAGCAGCGCCTTGCGCACGGCGATATAGGGCTCGTGGCTGTATTGTTCGAAGAACAGCCATTGATAGGCGAGCCCGCGCTCGTATTTGTCCGTCGGCAGCAGGCGCGTGCCTTCGGCGAGATAGAGCAGGATGGCATTGGATTCTGCCAGCCGCCGGCCATCGTCCAATTCCAGCAGCGGCACCATCGCGTTCGGGTTCTTGGCGACGAACTCAGCTTTGCGCGTATCGCCGGTATGCGAACTCACCTCGACAGTGGTGAAGGCGAGGCCGAGCTTGGCCATCAGCAGCCGCGGCTTGTAGCAATTGCCGCTGTCGATCATGCTGTAGAGTATCATTGTGGTTCCCCGGAGCGCTGCTTCTGCGTGCGGATTATCGCAGCGGCGCCATCATCAACCAGTGATTTCTTTTGGCGCGACCATCAACGCCGCTTATGCAACGGCACGACCTTGTTGTCGAAGCCCAGCAGCGCATCGACCGCAAGCGGCTCTTCGTTGAAGATGGTGCCGGCCAGCGCGGGACGCCCGAGAAGAAAACCCTGCAGCAAATCGACCCCGCCTTCGAGCGCGACACGCAGGTGGGTGGGCTGCTCGATGCCTTCGACCAGCACCTTGGCGCCGCGGTCGTGCAGGCTGGACACCAGCGGGCGGAAGAAGCGTTCCGCGGCGGCGTGGCGGCAGAATTCCGCGAACCAGCCGCCATCGATTTTGACGATGTCGGGCTGAAGCAGGCTCACCCGCTCCTCGGTCGAATGGCCGGTCCCGAAATCATCGATGGCAATGCGGATGCCGTCGCGTCGCATTTCACGCACCAGCCTTGCCAGCAGCGCGTCGTCCGCCGCCTGTTCGGTGATTTCACAGACCAGCATGGCGGGCGCCAGGCCGAGTTCGTCGAGATGCCGGCTCATCAGCCGGATCTCGGCCAGCGCACGTCCAGCATGGTCGTTGACCAGTGGATTGTAGTTGAAGAACAGGTCGAGCCCGTCGACCCCGATATTGTGGAAATTCCTGAGATGCAGCACGCGGCACATGGTTTCGACGAACAGCCGGTCCGAAGCCGCGACACTGTCGAAGAACATCCGCGGCGACCCCGGCCGGCCGGCGCGGTGCGGCTCGATCAGGCCTTCGACGGCCACCGGTTGCAAGCTGCCGCCGCGCGGGGCGTAGATCGGCTGGTAGGCGCTGCGCAGGCGGAAGTCGCCATGGACGCCATATTCGATGCCGATCTCGTCGGCGAAGATCGCATCGCCTATGGTGCGCCGCCGCTCGACGCTCATGGCGATACCCTGCGTCCGAAGGCTTTTGCGGGCCGCCCCTTGCGCGGCGTCGTGGTGACGGGAGCGGACGCATGGCTTGCGGCGGGGGCAGGTTCCGGACTGCTCTTTGCGAAAGCGCGGAAACTCGTCGGCGCCAGTTCGGGACGGGCCAGCACGTAACCCTGGATCATCGAGGCGCCCGATCGCTCGGCCAGCTCCAGTTGCCAACCTTCCTCGATACCCTCGAACACGGTGCGGATGCCCTGGTCCTCGAAGCTCCTCACCATGGACTTCAGCAGCGCGAAACCAGCGCCCGATTCCATCAGTTGCGTGATCCAGTGCGCATCGAACTTGACGATGTCAGGGCTCAGCTCCTTGACGCGGGTGATGTCGGAATCGTCGGCGCCATAGTCGTCGACGGCGATCCGGAAGCCGTTGGCTCTGAGCGCGGCGACGAAGCCGTGCAGGGTCTCCTGCGATGCCGATCTCTGCTCCGTCACCTCGCAAACGACGCGGCCCGGATCGATACCGGCCTCGTGCAGCACCAGCCGCATGTCACGCAAGGCGTTGTCGACGATCGATCGCTCGGTGAACACCGACGGGTCGAAATTGACGAAGATCGATGCCTCTTGCGGCAGGCAGGCGCCGGCATTGAGCAGATGCAGTGTCCTGGTCAGCGCTTCGACATGCAGGCGGTCGGCCGCCGGACAGCTCGAAAAAAAGCTCATCGGCGATTGCGGCTCGCCGTCGCGAAATGGGCGGATCAGCCCTTCGAAGGCGGCGACCGACAGCTTGCCCTCGTTGAAGGCAAAGATCGGCTGGAAGGCGCTTTGCAGCGTATAAATGCCCCAGACACCGCTCGAGGTGCCGTCATCATGACGGATGATATGGGCAAGTCCGATGCTGCGTGACAAGCGTTCCTCGCTCCGCGACCAGGCGGAATTGAACGACGATCCTGCCATGCAAGCCTCTACCGCCCGTTAATGAATTTATTGTTGCCGATCACGCCTCGTTGACCGCGCCACGCCACCTGGCCCAGCCGACAAGGCTTGCACTGACGGGAATGTTGCGACATGAGAAGCGCCGCGGCCGCTCCTGGCCGCGCCGATCCTTTGGAGAGACAAAAGGTCATGGCCTTTCTTGCCGACACCCTTTCCCGCGTTAAGCCTTCCGCCACCATCGCGGTGACGCAGAAAGCCCGCGAGCTGAAAAATGCCGGCAGGGACATCATTGGCCTTGGCGCCGGCGAGCCTGATTTCGACACGCCCGACAACATCAAGAATGCGGCCATAGAGGCCATTCGCCGTGGCGAGACCAAATATCCGCCGGTTTCGGGCATCGTGCCGCTGCGCGAGGCGATCGCGAAGAAGTTCAAGCGCGAGAACAATCTCGACTACAGGCCCGAGCAGACCATCGTCGGCACCGGCGGCAAGCAGATCCTGTTCAACGCCTTCATGGCGACGCTGAACCCCGGCGACGAGGTCATCATCCCTCGCCCCTACTGGGTCAGCTATCCCGAAATGGTGGCGATCTGCGGCGGCACGTCGGTGTTTGCCGACACCTCGATCGACAACGGCTTCAAGCTGACCCCCGCGGTGCTGGAAAAGGCGATCACGCCAAAGACCAAATGGCTCTTGATGAACTCGCCGTCCAACCCGTCGGGCGCGGCCTATACGGAGGCCGAATTGCGCGCGCTGGCCGATGTACTGTTGAAGCATCCGCAGGTCTGGACGCTGACCGACGACATGTATGAGCACCTGACCTATGGCGACTTCGTCTTCAAGACCATCGCTGAGGTCGAGCCCAGGCTCTACGAGCGCACGCTGACCATGAACGGTGTCTCGAAAGCCTATGCGATGACCGGCTGGCGCATCGGCTATGCCGCCGGTCCCGTCCAGTTGATCAAGGCGATGGACATGATCCAGGGCCAGCAGACCTCTGGCGCCTGCACCATCGCGCAATGGGCTTCCGTCGAGGCGCTCAACGGCCCGCAGGACTTCATCGCCAAGAACAAGGCGATCTTTCAAGGCAGGCGCGACCTCGTCGTATCGATGCTCAACCAGGCGCGCGGCATCACGTGCCCGTCGCCGGAAGGCGCCTTCTATGTCTATCCGTCCTGCGCCCAGCTGATCGGCAGGAAGACAAAGGCCGGCAAGGTGATCGACACCGACGAGACCTTCTGCTCGGAACTGCTCGAGGCAGAGGGCGTCGCGGTGGTGTTCGGCTCGGCCTTCGGCCTCGGCCCCAATTTCCGCATCTCCTACGCCACCTCGGAGACGCTGCTGGAGGAAGCCTGCACGCGCATCCAGCGCTTCACGGCATCGCTGACCTGATCAGGTAAGTCCGAAACAAACCCGGCGTCACCGCTTTCAGGCGTTACCGCCGGGTTTTGTCAATCAGGTTCAGCACTCAGCCGCCATATTGCGCCGGCGTCACCGCTTCCAGCCAATCGGCATGGACGCCGTCAAGCGCCTCCTGCATGGCGATGTGCGTCATCGCCGATTTCGGCGCCGCGCCATGCCAATGCTTCTCGCCGGGCGCGAATGAGATGACGTCACCGGCCCTGATTTCCTGGATCGGCCCGTCCCATCTCTGGACCAGGCCGGCGCCCGCGGTGACATAAAGCGTCTGGCCAAGCGGATGCGTGTGCCAGTAGGTGCGCGCGCCGGGCTCGAAACTGACCAGCGTGGCCCTGAGCCGCGCCGGCGCCTCCGTCTCGATGATCGGCGTCTGCAGAACCCGGCCGGTGAAGTATTTTTCCGGCGCTATAACGGTCGGCACGCTGCCGCAAGCAATGATCTTCATCGTCTGTCCCTGGAACTGGTGGTCGCCGGTAAGACGCCGGCCCCGCGAAGTGAGCCGCATTCTCGGTCTGGATTGGCCCTGATGCAACCGCCCTTGTCACCTCGCTTGGACGAGGGCCTGATTTTTCTCTTAACCATGACCCTTGCCGGCACGGGACCGCCAAGCGAAATGCCGGCGAATTCAATGTCTTGTTAACGGCTGCGCACTAGCCGTTAGCCTGCATTGCGGGGGCTGGCGGATGAGCATACTGGCGACGATCAAGGACCACAGCGGCCGGATCTATCGCGGTATCCAGTCGCTGCTCGTGATCAGCATCGGCGCGGCGGTGCTTGGTGCTTTCGACGTCTCGCAAAACCTGTCGGCCGGCGGTGCCTTCGCCATCTCGATCCTGGCCACGAGCCTGGCCTTGCTGGCGTTGATGTACATGCGCAGCAGCGTCGTCCATCGTCTCCAGTCGGCCGCCGCGGCGGAGGCCGAGAAACATCATTTCCTCACCAGGGATGCGATGACCGGAGCGATGACGAGACGTTATTTCCTCGAAGCGCTGCGCGAAGGCCTGGGCACCAGGCGTGACAGGCGCGAGGCAGCCTTGCTCTTGATCGACCTCGACCATTTCAAGCAGTTGAACGACACGTTCGGACACCAGTTCGGCGACCTCACCTTGGCGCATCTGGTCAGGACCGCGGAGCGCGTCTTTGCCGGCGCCATGGTCGGACGCCTCGGCGGCGACGAATTCGGTGTCATCGTTCCCCATGGCGACCTGGCGGCCATCAACAAGGATGTCAGACGATTGCTGGATGCCATGCGCGACGGCAAATCGCATGAAGGCAAGACCATTCCGCTCTCCATTTCGATCGGCGTCGCCCTGGCGCCGGCCCATGCCTCGAACACGACGGAACTGATGCTGGTTGCCGATCTGGCGCTTTATGAAAGCAAGGCGGCGGGCCGTGGCCGCGTCACCGTCTTCGACGAGGAGATGCTGTCCGACAAGCGCTACCGGCGTCTGGTCGAACGGGAATTGCGCGCCGCGGTCTATCTGGGCGAACTCGAACTGCATTATCAGCCGATCGTCAGCCCGGACGGTTCCACCGAGGCGTTCGAGGGGCTGATCCGCTGGCGCCACCCGGTTCGCGGCCTGATCGCGCCGGCCGAGTTCATTGCGATCGCCGAACGGTCGACGTTGATCGACATGCTCGGCGAATGGGTGTTCAAACGGGCTTGTGCCGATATCGGCCAGTTCCCCGGCCACCGCATTTCCATCAACGTCTCCGGCGAGCAGCTCAAGCGCGACGAGATCGTCACCATGTGCGACCGCGTGCTGAAGGACACTGGCCGGTCGGCATCACAGTTCATCATCGAGATCACCGAGACGGTGGCGACCGCCGCCACGCCCGAGATCCTGCGGCGCCTCGAGGCATTGCGTGGCCTCGGCTTTCACATAGCCCTCGACGATTTCGGCACCGGCCATTGCGGCTTCAACTATCTCAAGACCTTGCCCGTGGATATCATCAAGATCGATCGCTCCTACATCCGCGCCCTCGCCCATGACCAGGTAGCGCAGATATTCGTCTCGGCGCTGGCCCAGATCGCGCGCATCCAGCAGGTCACCATCGTGGCGGAAGGCGTGGAGACGGCGGAAGAATTCGCTCTCGCCAAGGCTGCCGGGTGCAATCGTTTCCAAGGTTATTTCTTCGGCAGGCCGGCGCCTCGCGGCAAGCTCGCGCTGCTTGCCGGCCGCTCGGTCGAACCGCTCGCGCTCAGCGCCTGAGCCGGCCAGCCCCACCGGCCTCCTATTTTCCTTGCCCTCCCGGCAAACAAGTGGGACGATAATCGCGGGCAGGTCGAAACAGACCCACCCGCGACGGTCGAACAGGCCGGCCGCCGCTCAGGACCGATTGACCTTGGCCTGAACCATGAATGCCAATCGGTCCCCAGGAAAAACGCCTGAGTGGAGGTCAGCCATGGGTAATCGCGCCGGAGGACGACGCACGGGACCGAAATGCATTGCCATAGTCGGTCCCTTCGCAAGCGGTAAGACGACACTTCTCGAAGCCATATTGGCCCGTACCGGCGCCATTCCCCGCCAGAACCCGGTTTCCTCTGGCAATACCGTTTCAGATCATTCGCCCGAAGCCCGCGCCCACGCCATGAGCGTCGAGGCGTCGATCGCCACCACCGAATTCATGGGCGAACAGTTCACCTTCATCGACTGCCCCGGGTCGATCGAATTCTCCTTCGAGGCCGAACCGGTGCTGGCCGCTTGCGATGTCGCGGTGGTCGTGGCCGAGGCCGACGAAAAGAAGATTCCCGCTTTGCAGCTCATCATGCGCAAGCTCGACGATCTCGGCGTGCCGCGCATCCTGTTCCTCAACAAGGTCGACAAGGCGATCGCGGGCGTGCGCGACACGCTGAAGATGCTGCAGCCGACAAGTGCCGCGCCGCTGCTTCTGCGTCAGATCCCGCTGCGCAAGGACGGCGTCGTCATCGGCTCGATCGATCTGGCGCTGGAGCGCGCCTACATCTACCGCGAATATGCCGAGAGCGAGGTGGCTCAGATACCAAGCGACGACAAGGCGCGCGAACTGGAGGCCCGCTTCTCCATGCTGGAGACGCTGGCCGACCATGACGATCAGCTGATGGAGCAGTTGCTGGAAGAGATCGAACCGCCCAAGGACGCGATCTTCGACGATCTCGCCGCAGATCTGCGCGAAGGCGCGGTGACGCCGGTGCTGATCGGCACCGCCGAGAAAGGCAATGGCGTGCTGCGCCTCTTGAAAACGATCCGCCACGACGCGCCCGACATCGAGGCGACCCGCAAGCGGCTCGGCGCCCCGGACGGCAACGCGGCGGTGGTCCAGGTGATGAAGACCATCCACACGCCGCATGGCGGCAAGCTGTCGGTGTCGCGCATCCTGTCCGGCCAGGTCGCCGACAGCTCGGAACTATGGCTGCCCGGCGGCGACACCGCCAAGGTTTCCGGCATCTACAGGATGCTGGGCAAGGACCAGGTCAAGCTGACCACCGCCAGGGCCGGCGATACCGTGGCGCTCGGCAAGCTGGACGCGGTCAAGACCGGCCAGACGCTGACTTCGGCCAAGGGCGGGGCCAAACAGCTCTTCGATGTCGAGCCGCCGCAGCCGGTCTTCGCCTTCGCACTGCGCCCCAAGGAGCGCAAGGACGAGGTCAAGATGTCGGCCGCCATCCAGCGCCTGGCCGAGGAAGATCCCTCGCTCAGCCTGCACCACAATCAGGACTCGGCCGAGACCGTGCTGTCAGGCCATGGCGAGATGCATCTGCGCGTCGTGCGCGAGCGGCTGGAGGGCAAGAACCAGATCCCGGTCGAGGGCCATGCGCCGGCGGTGCCCTATCGCGAGACGATCCGCAAACCGGTGCAGCAGCGCGGCCGTCACAAGAAACAGTCGGGCGGCCACGGCCAGTTCGGCGATGTGGTGATCGAGATCAAGCCGCTGCCGCGCGGCTCCGGCTTCCAGTTCACCGACACCATCACCGGCGGCGTCGTCCCGAAGACTTACATTCAGTCGGTTGAAACAGGCATACGCGATTACCTCAAGTCCGGCCCGCTCGGGTTTCCCGTGGTCGACATCGCTGTCAACCTGTCGGACGGCTCGTACCATGCGGTCGATTCCTCCGACATGGCCTTCCAGATGGCCGCCAAGCTCGCCATGAAGGAAGGCATGGCCGCCTGCTCGCCGGTGCTTCTGGAGCCGGTGATGAAGGTCGAGATCGTCACGCCGTCGGACGCGACGTCGAAGATCATCGCGCTGATCCCGCAACGGCGCGGCCAGATCCTCGGCTATGACGCGCGGCCCGACTGGCCTGGATGGGATGTCGTCGAGGCGACCATGCCGCAGGCCGAGATCGGTGATCTGATCATCGAGCTGCGGTCGGCCACTTCAGGCGTTGCCAGCTACCGGGCCGCCTTCGACCACATGGCCGAGCTGACTGGCCGTCTCGCCGACGAGGCGATGAACGCCAACGGCAAGGCCGCCTGATTTCGCCCGGTGGCCGATTTGGAATGCATGTGAAGCGCCCCCTTCGAAGGATCGAGGGGGGCACAAACCAAAAACGACGCCCGGGGGGCCGGACGCCGTTTTGTTTTGCGGACCGTTTTCTTGGGAGGAAAAACGGCAGGTCCGCCGCGTGCAAGATCGCCGCGCTTCGGCGAGAAAAGGTTCGGACGCGGTAGCCGCCTGAGCCCGGGTCGTCCGAGTGATGCCCCCATCTCCCGTCCGAACCACACCGCGTCCTATGATCCATTTAGCAGATGAGGGGTGTCCTTGTCATGTTACCAGAGGTTACATGACACTGTTACGCGGCAATTCTGGTGAACTTTTCAGCCATCCCATTGGCATGCAGGCAACAAAAAAGCCGGATCAATGAAGATCCGGCTGAGTTTGATTGGAAGTGCCTGTTAAGGCTAACCTCCAGAGGGGAACACTCGAAGGCGCTAATGGGAGGAGAACGCGCCCAGGAGATGATTTATATATGTGCTCATCATGCCCAAGAAACAAGCATCTATTTTGCAACACACGCATGCAAAAAGGCACAGGCTGTGGTCCAACCCGTTCCAGAAGCCAATAGGACCAGCAGAATCGTGAAGATGAAGCTCGCTTTCGGGTCATTGTCGTCTCGAAAACGCCGATGCCGGCCGATTCTGCTCCCCAAATGCCGAAAAACACTGATGATGTGGAATGAGGCAGCAATGGTTTAATTCAAAGGCAGTCAGGCGGAGATCAACCAATGCGTAGGTTTTCGGCGATTGCCGGCAGCGGCATTTTCCTGATTGCGGCCCCTGGCGTGGTCGCCGGGCTGATTCCCTGGATGCTCAGCGCTCGCTGGGGCCTGCCATGGTCGCCCCTGCCCGGCCTTGTCTTCGCCGGCGGCGTGCTCATCGTCGCCGCCGCCGCCGTGCTGCTGCATGCCTTCGCCCGCTTCGCACTGGAGGGGCTGGGCACACCCGCCCCTGTCGCACCGACCGAAAGGCTGGTGATCGGCGGCATCTACCGCCATGTCCGCAATCCGATGTATGTCGCCGTGCTGTCGATCATTCTCGGCCAGGCGCTGCTGTTTTCGAGCTGGTCGATCGCCGCGTACGCGGCAATCGCGGCGGCTGCCATGGTGACCTTCGTCAAGCTCTATGAGGAGCCGACGCTCGCCGGCCGCTATGGCGCCGAATACGAAGCCTACCGCCGCAACGTACCGGGCTGGCTGCCGCGGATTACACCTTGGAAAGAATAGGCTTTGACCTTGGATCAGAAGGACCAGCTTCTGGCCTTGGCGATGATGAAGTCGCGGAACACGTGCAGCTTCGCCTGGTTCTTCATCGCGTCGGGATAAGCGAAATAGGTGTCGAAGGACGGCACCTCGGTTTCCGGCAGCAGCTGCACCAAGCCGGAATCCTTGCTGATGACATAGTCCGGCAACATGGCGATGCCGGCGCCGCCCTGCACGGCGCGTTTGATCGACAGGATGTCGTTGATCTGCAGCGATGGCACGCGCTGGCCGCTCTCGAAATCGCCGACCGTCTCCAGCCAGTTCAACTCCGACAGATGCGACGGCACAGGCAGGCCGAAGGTGACGATGCGATGGCTTCTCAACTCTGCGATAGAGCCCGGCTTGCCGTGCTTGGCGACGTAGGATGGCGCCGCGTAGAGATGGAAATGCACGGTGAACAGGCGGCGCTGGATCAGGTCCGGCTGCTGCGGCTGGCGCAGCCGGATGGCGCAATCGGCCTGGCGCATGGTGAGGTCGAGCTCCTCATTGGCGAGGATCAGCTGCAGGCTGACTTCGGGATAGAGTTCGATGAACTCCTGCACCCGTTCGGTCAACCAGCCGGCGCCGAGGCCGACGGTCGTCGTTACTCTGAGCACGCCGGACGGCCGGTCCTTGGTCTCGGTCAGCCGCGACTTGATGGTTTCCAGCTTCATCAGCACGTCATGCGCCGTGCGGAACAGCATCTCACCCTGTTCGGTCAGCACCAGGCCGCGTGCATGGCGGTTGAACAGAGGCACGCCGACATCGTGTTCGAGCGCGCTGACCTGCCTCGAGATCGCCGATTGCGACAGATGCAGGGTCTCGGCCGCATGCGTAAACGACCCCGCTTCCGCCGCAGCGTGAAACACGCGTAGCTTGTCCCAGTCCAACGCCATGATTTCCCCTCGTTCCGGTTGGCGTTTGAATGAAAAATCAGGCTTTTACACGGCGCTTCTAAGCCGATTTTCTAACAGTTTTGCGAGCCGCCTATTCCGCTGCCTCGCGATGCACCTCGATGCCGGCCAGATATTTTTCCGCTTCGAGCGCAGCCATGCAGCCGAGCCCCGCCGCCGTCACCGCCTGCCGGTAGATATCGTCCGTCACGTCGCCGGCGGCGAAGACGCCAGGCACGTCGGTGCGCGTCGAATCCGGTGCTGTCCACAGATAGCCGTTCGGCTTCTGCTTCAGCTTGCCGGCGAACAGCTCGACCGCGGGCGCATGGCCGATGGCCACGAAGACGCCGTCGACCTTGAGGTGGCTCTCGGCACCGGTCACGGCATGCCTGAGCTTCAGCCCCTCGACCGAAGGCGGCAGCGGTGCCTTGCCGGGGCGCCCGGTGATCTCGTCGACGATCGTGTCCCAGATGACGCGGACATTGTCCTTCTTCAACAGCCGCTCACGCAGGATGCGCTCGGCACGGAAGTCCGAGCGCCTGTGGATGACGGTGACGCTCTTGGCGAGGTTGGACAGATAGAGCGCCTCCTCCACCGCCGAATTGCCGCCGCCGACCACCGCGACATCCTTGCCGCGATAGAAGAAGCCGTCGCAGGTGGCGCAGGCGGAAACGCCGAAGCCCATGAAGTCCTGCTCGGTCGGAATGCCCAGCCACTTGGCCTGCGCGCCGGTGGCGATGATCAGCGCATCGGCCGTATAGGTCGTGCCGGAATCGCCCTTGGCGCGGAACGGCCGCACATTGAGGTCGACCTCGGTGATGATGTCGTTGATGATGTCGGTGCCGACATGCTCGGCCTGCTTGAGCATCTGCTCCATCAGCCACGGCCCCTGGATCGGATCGGCGAAGCCGGGATAGTTTTCGACATCCGTGGTGATCATCAGCTGGCCGCCCTGCTGCAGGCCGGCGACGAGCATCGGCTTCAGCATCGCACGCGCGGCATAGACCGCCGCCGTATAGCCGGCCGGACCGGAACCGATGATGAGAACGGGCGCATGCTTGGTGATCATCTGGAGCCTCTGCGGGGCGGACACGGGTGTGCCTTGGAAAAAGACGGTGGAATATCGCGCTTAATGTAAGGGCTGCCAGCCACGCCAGCAAGACGAACGGACCGTCGTCCCCGGAAAGCTTCGGCCATATGGATTTTCGCGCGACGAGCGCTTTCGTTACCTCTCTAAAATCGCGTCGACGGGGGCTGGCTTCGAGACAAAAGTCGTTTAACTACAAAATCGCGAAAGTTTCTTGCGCCATACCGATCATCGAGAACCCCAATGCCCCTCAAGGCCGATCTGGACGCCATTGACTGGAAGATCCTGCGCGAGCTTCAGTCGGACGGGCGCATGACCAATGTCGAGCTGTCGAACCGCGTCGGCATTTCCGCACCGCCCTGCCTGCGCCGGGTCAAGCGGCTGGAGGAAGCCGGCATCATCCGCGGCTACCGCGCGCTGCTCAACGCGCCTGCGCTCGGCCTCGATGTCGTCGCCTTTTGCCTGGTCGGGCTGCATCATCAGGCCGATGCCGAACTGCGCATTTTCGCCGAGCGCACGCGCGGCTGGCCGATCGTGCGCGATGCCTGGATGGTGTCGGGCGAGTCCGACTTCCTGCTGCATTGCGTGGCCAGCGACCTCGGCAGCTTCCAGACCTTCGTCATCGAGGAACTGACCTCGACGCCGAACGTCGACACGGTGCGCACGGCGCTCACCATCCGCCGCGTCAAGGATGAGGGTTTGGTGTCGTTCGAACGCCCCTGAGGCCAGGCGAACGCCGTGCGCTGGGCGAATTCCTTGCGTTCGCCACATCGGCGCCGCGTTGGTATTCGAAAGACGCCGATGTGCAAGGCTGAACGGCTCTGCCGGACTTCACTGCTCGACTGGGCGCTTGACTGGTTTCTCAAGCAATTCCAGGAAGGGTGTGTAACGGCTTTCCGCCCGGAATTGCTTGAGAACAGATGGCACGAGCAGCGTGAATTCCGAGATAATCCGCCATGGGAAGGGGACCATGACCCGTTTTGCAAGTCCGGTCTCGGCGCTCATCATCTGCGTGAACGAGGCCGACATGATCGGCCCGTGCCTGGAAAGCATCGATTTCTGTGCCGAGATCATCATCGTTGATTCCGGCTCGACGGATGGCACCGTCGAATGCATTGAAAGCTATATCGCAAAGGGCTATCCGATAACGCTGCTGCACAATGATTGGCCGGGCTTCCCCCGCCAACGGCAATTCGCGCTCGACCACGCAAACCAGCCCTGGTGTCTTTCGATCGACCCGGACGAGCGCGTCGACGACCGGTTGCGGCAGTCGATCGTGGCCATCACCCAGGCGGCCGGCGGCAAGGCCAGCGGATGGTACATGCGCCGCCGCGACTGGCTGAAGGGCTACGGCTATGCCCATCGCTGGGTACTGCACAACAGGCTGCTCAGGCTTTTCCGCAGGGAAGGCGCCACCATGGATCTCACCGCGCGGGTGCATGAATCCGTTCGCGTGCCGGGCGAAACCGACACGATCGAAGACGGTGTCCTGCTGCATCGCCGTGAAATATCGGTCGAGGAGGATCTTGCCAGGGCCAACGCCTATTCCGGCCTCAAGGCGGTCACGCTGGTTGAGAAAGGCAAGAAGCCCGGCCTGGTGCGGCTGGTGCTATCGCCGTTCGGCAATTTCCTCAAATTCTACCTGGCCAAGCGCTACTTCCTGTGCGGCCGCCATGGCTTCGTCTACTCGATGTCGGTGATGATCTATTCCTTCGCCACCGAGGCCAAGCTCTACGAAGCCTCGCAACGCAACGACCAAGCGTAGGCCCTACGATCCGAGCGCGTCGATGGCGGCGAGCAGGCCGCCGAGATCGTGGTCGTCATGCAAGCGCCTGATGACGAAGCCGGGCTGAAGTGCCGCCTCACCATCGACCAGCCACCCCTGCGCAAGGCCCGCGCGTTGGCCGGCCTGCGTGTCGGCCAGCTTGTCGCCGACCATCAGGGAGAGCTGGAGGTCAAGATCAAGGCGCCTGCCCGCCTCTATCAGCATGCCCGGATTGGGCTTGCGCATCGGATGATCGGCTACAGCGAGAGGCCCGACGCCCGCCTCGTGATAGGCGCAGGCCAGCACCATGTCGACGGACACGCCCTGCCCGCGCAGCAGGTCGAGCACCCGGCCGTTCACGGCGGCAAAGGCACTCCAGCCGAAATAGCCGCGCGCGATGCCGGACTGGTTGGTGACGATGACGACCGGGATTCCGGCCCGGTTGGCGGCGGCGATTGCCGGCAGCATCTGCGGCCTCAGCTCGATCTCGGCCGGATCGCTGGGATAGTCCGTGTCGACATTGATGGTGCCGTCGCGGTCCAGGAACAGCGCCGGCGACCGTGCCGGGAAAACCCGGCCGCCGATCCGCTGCACCCACAGGCCCGGTTCGGTCAATGGGTGCGGCTTCCCGATCCTGTCAGCCATTCGACAGGCGCGCTTCGACCACCTCGCACAGATAATGATAGAGGCACAAATGGCCCTGCTGGATGATCGGCGTCGAGGTCGAGGGTACGTTGAGCAGGATGTCGGTGAGCGGCTTCAGCTTGCCGCCGGTATCGCCGGTCAGGCTGACCACCGTCATATCCATCATGCGCGCCTGTTCGGCCGCGGCGAGAATGCTCGGCGAATTGCCGCTGGTCGAGATCGCCAAAAGCACGCCGCCTGCAGCGCCATGCGCTTCGACCTGGCGCGAAAACACCGTATCGAAGCCGTAATCATTGCCCCAGGCGGTCAGCATCCCGGCGTTCGCCGGCAGCGCGATCACATTGTAGGCCTTGCGCTCCTTCAGGAAGCGGCCGACCAGTTCAGTGGCGATATGGATGGCGTCGCTGGCCGAGCCGCCATTGCCGCAGACCAGCAATGCCTTTCCAGACGAAAGCGCCGACACGACAGCGCTCACCGCTCGTTCCATCTCGCTGGTCAAATCCCGCGCGACCGTGGCAGTGATGGCGGCCGCCGAGCGGACCAGATAATCGTTCAATTCGGACATGAGATCCCTCAGTTGGTGGCGCTGCCGGCGCGTAGTTTACCGATGGTGCCAGTGGTGCTCTTGCCGGCGACCAGGTCGACCAGCACGACGCGGCCGCCCGCCTTCTGCACCACATCGGCGCCGACCACGGTGTCGATCGTGTAGTCGGCGCCCTTCACCAGTATGTCGGGCAGAAGCGCCTCGATCAGCGCCAAAGGCGTATCCTCCTCGAACACCACCACGGCATCGACCGAGGCGAGCGCGGCGAGCACGCAGGCGCGATCATGCTGGTCGTTGACCGGGCGGCCCGGACCTTTCAGCCGCCGCACGGAGGCATCGCTGTTCAACCCGAGCACCAGCCGGTCGCACTGGCTGCGCGCCGCGTGCAGCAGGCTGACATGGCCAGCATGCAGGATATCGAAGCAGCCATTGGTGAAGCCGACGCTCAGACCTTCCGCCTTCCATCCCGCCACCATGCGCGCGGCCGAAGTAACGTCGAGGATGGCGTCCTTGTGCGCGGTCGGTCCGTGCGAGCGGAACAGCGCGCCGGTGAGTTCCTCGACACTCAGCCGCGCGGTGCCGCGCTTGCCGACCACGACGCCGCCGGCGGTGTTGGCGATCGAGGCCGCGGCGACAGGATCGGCACCGGCGGCAAGCGCCAGCGCGAAGGTCGCGATCACCGTATCGCCGGCGCCCGAGACGTCGAACACCTCGCGCGCCTGGGTGGCGATGTGGCGTGCCTCGTCGGGGCCGACCACGCTCATGCCCTTTTCGCTGCGGGTGGCGACGACGAAGTCGAAGCCGTGCGCCGAAATCAGCTCGCGTGCCGCCGCGACGATCTCGTCATCGGCGAACACCGCATGGCCGACGGCCTCGCCAAGCTCCTTGCGGTTGGGCGTGACGGCGGTCGCCCCGGCATAGCGCGCATAGTCGCGACCCTTCGGATCGACCAGCACCGGCTTGCCCGCCTCTCGGCAGATGGCAATCAGTTCGGTGGCGACGCCGTCCAGCAATATGCCCTTGCCGTAATCGGACAGGATGACAATGTCCGCCTGTTTCAACGCATCCCGGAAACGGCGGATCAGCTCCGCCCGTTCGGCCTCGCCGAGCGGCTTGATCTCTTCCTCGTCGAAACGCAGCACCTGCTGGTTGAGCGCGCTGAAGCGGCTCTTCGACGAGGTCATGCGGCCGCGCTGCTGCACAAGCCCCGCCGTATCGGCGCCAAGCTCGCCCAGCATCCGCGCCAGGCTGTCGCCGGCAGGATCAGTGCCGATCACCGAGACCGGAACGGCGCGTGCGCCAAGCGAGACGATGTTGGCCACGACATTGCCGGCGCCACCCATCGCCGAGCTTTCGCCCCGCCCATGCAGCACCGGGATCGGCGCTTCCGGCGAGATCCGTTCGATGACGCCATTGACGAAGCGGTCGAGGATGAGGTCGCCGGCCACCAGCACGGCGACGTCGCCGAAGCGCGCGATGGCGCGGTGCAGGGGCTCGGGTGAAGGCGGATTGTGCTTGATCATGTCATCTGCCACGTGGGGAAACGCCGATCTCAGATAGGTCGAAACACCAGATTTGCGAGGCCGGCCGGTCATGCCTGCCGATATACCGCAATTCGGCACAGCGCAACGCCAGGGGCAGAGGCAAACCCGGACAGGTCAGGTTTTCTGCAGGGCGACGTGGACGCCGAGGCCGACCAGTACCGCGCCGCCGGCCCGCTGCATCAGGCGCTGCGCCCCGCTCGAACGCCGCAGCCGTCCGATCACGAGGCCGGCCAGGAATACGCAGACGATGTCGGCCGAGGAGAACATCAGGTTGACGATCGTGCCCAGCACGACGAATTGCAGCCAGACCGGCAAGGTCGCCGAGGCATCGATGAACTGCGGCAGGAACGCCATGAAGAAGATCGCGGTCTTGGGGTTGAGCACCTCGACGGTGATGCTCTCGAAAAACGCCCGGCGGGCCGATTTGCGCCCGATCGCCGGCAGCGCCACGTCGCCCTCCACGCGCTTGCGAAACAGCGAAATGCCGAGCCAGATGAGGTAAAGCGCGCCGACCAGCTTGACCGCCATGTAGAGCGGCGGCACGGCATGGAACAGCACGGACAAGCCGGCGGCGGCGGCAAAGACATGCACATAGCCGCCGAGATGAATGCCGAGTGCCGCCGTCAGCCCCGACCAGCGCCCGCGCGCCATCGTTTGCGCGGCGGCGTAGAGCATCGCGGGACCCGGAATGTAGGCGAAGATCGCCGTGGTGGCGAAGAACGCGATCAGCAGTTCGGTCGACGGCATTTCTTGTCCCTCATGGTCCCGTCCAGCGGCGAACCGACAGAAGCGGCAGCTTTGCGGCGCCACTGTGACGCAATCACCTGCTTTGTCGACAGCCCGGCCAGCCTCCCTTATAAGGACCGGAATCGCACGCAAGCAGAGGCCTTCATGATCATCGTCACGGGCGGCGCCGGCATGATCGGCTCCAACATCGTCGCCGCGCTCAATGCGGAAGGCCATGACGACATCCTGGTCGTCGACGATCTCACCGACGGTCACAAGATCGCCAACTTGGCCGATTTGACGATAGCAGACTATCTCGACAAGGACGATTTCCTGGCCCGCATGGAGGCCGGCTCGCTCGGCCGCATCGAAGCAGTGTTCCATCAGGGCGCCTGTTCGACCACCACCGAGTGGAACGGCAAGTTCATGATGGAGGTGAATTACGCCTATTCGAAACGGCTGCTGCATGCCTGCCAGGCGCTGCGCGTGCCTTTCCTCTACGCCTCCTCCGCTTCGGTCTATGGCGGCGGCGCCGAATTTCGCGAGGAGGCTGCGCTCGAGCGGCCGCTCAACGTCTATGCCTATTCCAAGAAACTCTTCGACGACTATGTCAGGCGCACGGTGTTCGACGCCGATCATTCGCAAGTCGCGGGGCTGCGCTACTTCAATGTCTATGGCCCGCGCGAAGCGCACAAAGGGGCCATGGCCTCGGTTGCCTTCCATCTGTTCAACCAGGTCGAGCGCGGCGAGAATCCGAAGCTGTTCGGTGCCCATGACGGCTTCGGGCCAGGCGAACAGAGCCGCGACTTCATCCATGTCGGCGATGTCGCCGACGTCAATCTGTGGCTGTGGAAGCGCGGCGCGAGCGGCATCTTCAACTGCGGTACCGGGCACGCCCAGCCGTTCCGCGCCATCGCCGAAACGGTCATCGACACGCTGGGCAAGGGCGAGGTCGAGTTCATCCCCTTCCCCGACCATCTCAAGGGCAGCTACCAGAGTTTTACCCAGGCTGATATGTCCCGCTTGCGCGCGGCCGGCTATAACGGGCAATTCCGCACAGTAGAAACCGGCGTCAGAGACTATGTCGAATGGCTGAAAGCCCAACGATCCTCGTGATCGGCCCACGCTGGGTGGGCGATATGGTGATGGCGCAGTGCCTGTTCTCGGCGCTGAAGGAACGCCATCCCGACGCCGCGATCGATGTGCTGGCGCCCGCCTGGGCGGCACCACTGGTCAAGCGCATGCCCGAAATCCGCCAGCAGATCGACTTTCCGCTGCAGCCCGGCGCGCTCGAATTCACCCATCGCCGCCGCTTCGGCCGCCTGCTGCGCGGCCGCTACGACATGGCCTATGTCCTGCCGGGCAGCTGGAAGTCGGCGCTGATCCCGTTCTTTGCCCGCATTCCGCGTCGTTTCGGCCACCTTCGGGAAATGCGCTACGGCCTGCTGACCGACATCGTGCCATTGCCCGACGCCGTGAAACGGCGCACTGCTCAGGCCTATTTCGGGCTCGCCCAGGGCGGCAGTTTCCGTGCGCCCCGGTTGACCGTGGATCCGAAAAACCAAGCCGCCCTGCTCGACCGGGTCGGTCTGGCGCCGCGGGAATTCGTGGCCCTGATGCCCGGCGCCGAGTTCGGTCCGGCCAAGCGCTGGCCAAGTGAAAGCTATGCCGGCCTTGCCCGCGAATTCATGGGCAAAGGCTTGAAGGTCGCCCTGTTCGGTTCGAAGAACGATCGCGACGTGACGGCGGAGATCGCCGCCCTTGCCCCCGGTGTCGTCGACCTCGCCGGCCAGACGCGGCTGGAGGACGCCATCGACCTGATCGCGGCGGCAAGGCTCGCCGTCTCCAATGATAGCGGGCTGATGCATGTCGCGGCCGCCGTCGGCACGCCGATCGTTGCCGTCTACGGCTCGACCTCGCCTGAAAATACGCCGCCGCTGGCGGAGCGACGCGAACTGGTCTGGCTCGGCCTGTCCTGTTCGCCCTGCCACCGGAAAATCTGTCCGCTCGGCCACCTTAACTGCCTGAAGGCATTGGAAGTCCGGCAGGTCGCCGCGGCGGCCGACCGGCTGCTGGAACTTCCGGCCGCGGCATGAAGGTGCTGATCGTCAAGACCTCGTCGATGGGCGACGTCATCCACACCTTTCCGGCACTCGAGGATGCCAGCCTCAACCGGCCGGACGTGATCTTCGACTGGTGCGTGGAGGAGGCTTTTGCCGGCATCGTCGCCCTGCATCCAGCGATCGGCACCATCCATACGGTGGCGATAAGGCGCTGGCGAAAGACCCTTTTCGACACGAACACCTGGCGCGAGGCGGCGGCCTTGCGCCGTGCTTTGCGCGCCTGCCGGTATGACCTCATCATCGATGCGCAAGGCCTGCTGAAGTCGGCCCTGGTGGCGCGCCAGGCAGGTGCGCCGATTGCCGGCTTCAACCGGTCGAGTGCGCGCGAACCCTCGGCGACGCTGTTCTACGACATCACCCACGCCGTGCCGCGCGACCTGCACGCCATCGAGCGGACACGGCGGCTGTTCGGGTTGGCGCTTGGCTACCAGCCCGATTTGTCGACCCTCGACTCCGGCATTGTGCCACCCTCCGGCAGTCTGGCCGGCATCGACGGCAAAACCGCCTTCCTGCTGCACGGCACCAGCCGCGAGGACAAGAAATGGCCGGTCGAGGACTGGATCGGAACCGCCAGCCTGCTGGTCGAGCGCGGCATGACGCCGGTCACCACCTGGTCCAACGAGCGTGAGAAGACGGTGGCCGAAGCGATCGCCAAGGCCGTGTCATCCACGGTCGTGGCGCCCAAATCGCCGCTGGCCGACATCGCGGCCATCCTCGGGCGCTCGACACTGGTCATCGGCGCCGATACGGGATTGACCCATCTCGCCAGCGCTTTCGGCCTGCCGACGGTTGCGGTGTTTTTGGCGACGGAGCCGGGCTTGACCGGGCCGCGTGGGCCTTATGCGTCGACTTTGCTGGCGCCGGCCGGCGGGGGCGTGACGCCGACCGAGGTTGTGGCTGAGGCGGAGAAACTGTTGGCACTGAAATTACAAGCGCCGGCTTAGGACCTTTCAGAATTCGCTCTGGCGAGTCAAATAGCTTGGTTCTTCGAGAACCGGAGCGGCGCGTACTTTAAAGTACGTTGAGCACCGGAAGCCAGAAAACCGGGCTAGTTGGCGGCCAGAGTAGAATTATCAAAGGTCCTAAATAAACTGCACCTGGACGATCTCGTACCCGCGTGCGCCACCAGGCGCATTGACCTCGATGGCGTCGCCGACTTCCTTGCCGATGAGCGCACGGGCGATGGGCGAGGAGATCGAGATGCGGCCCGATTTCACGTCGGCTTCCTGGTCGCCGACGATTTGGTAGGTCTTCTTCTCCTCGGTGTCCTCGTCGACCAGCACCACTGTGGCGCCGAACTTGACCTTGTCTCCGCTGAGCTTGGTGACGTCGATCACCTCGGCGCGCGCGATATAATCTTCGAGCTCGTTGACGCGGCCCTCATTGAGGCTCTGCGCCTCTTTCGCGGCATGATATTCGGCATTTTCGGACAGGTCGCCATGCGAGCGCGCCTCGGAGATCGCCTCGATGATGCGCGGCCGCTCTTCCTGCTGGCGCCAGCGCAGTTCTTCCTTCAATGACGCGAACCCCTCGCCTGTCATCGGGACCTTGTTCATAGTGCCTGACCTTTCCTGCCGCCGCCCCCGCGTTTCGGGGGAAGCCTTGTCGTTGGGTATAAAAAGAAAACGGTCCGGCAGCCTCGGGCTAACGGAACCGTTTCACCGCAATTTCCCTGAATATAGCAATCTTTGCGGGCTTTTCACGCTCAAAAATCGGTTTTGCAAAAATCATCCCTTCTTTTGTCAGCGAAGGTGGCTGTGGGATGGAGCGAACAAAAACGGCCGCGATTGCTCGCGGCCGTTTCGAGACCACGAAACCCGATCAGCTTCTCATGAAATGCTCGATCTGCTCGGCCAGCATGCCGTATTCGCGCGAACCCTTGCCGGTGCGCTTTTCGATCTCCGTCAGCTGCTGCTGGGCGCCGGCTAGGTCGCCGATCTGCAGATGCGCCTCGCCGAGATATTCGCGCACCAGCGTGTAATTCGGGTCGATGCGCAGCGCTTCCTCGTAATAGCCGAGGCCGACGGTGACGCGGCCGGAATGGCGGTGCGAGTAGCCGAGATAGTTGAGGATGCGCGGATCCTGCTTGTTGGCGGCGAGGCTGAGCACGGCGATCGCCTCGTCATAGCGGCCCGCCATCGCCAGGTCATGTCCGGCATAGTAGATGCTGTCGTCGTCCAGCTTGCCTTCCTGGGGTGCGACGCATTTGTTCTTCTTCTTGTCCCAGACCATACCCTTCTTGCATTGGGTGGTCGTATTGGTGTCGCCACCACTGCCTGCCGCAAACACCGGAACGGCAAGGAACTGCACGGCGACAAGCGCGGCGGCTGCCTGGATCAGCATTCTTTTATGCATGGAAAACCTCCTGAGGGTGTGACAATGCAACACTAACGCCAAGCGATCCGCGTTTCATCCCGGAAAAAGCCCGTCTGGAGAACATGAGGTGACGGATGCCGCAAATCCGGTATCATCGCCCTCGAATGAGACGATCCACGGAGAGGGCCCGTGCAGCGGCGGCTTGACAAAGACTGGGATCTCACGATCGGCCCCGATACCGTGCGGCTGTTCATTCTCAAGGCCAAGGCGCTGAGCGCGGCCGTCAACGAGGACTATGCCGGCGGCGCCGAACACGAGGTCGAGTTCGACGGCGATAGGCATGACAACCACCACCATGACGGCCTTGCCGAGGAAAGCTCGGAAAACCTCACCGAGGAAGAGCTGCGCGAGCTGATCAACGACCTCAATATCGACGAGGCCGCCGAGCTGATCGCGCTGGCCTGGGTCGGCCGCGGCGACTACGACGCCTCGGAATGGGCCGAGGCGGTGGCGGCGGCGCGAGAGCGGGCCAACAAGCGCACGGCGAAATACCTGCTCGGCATGCCGCTGCTCGCCGACTTGCTGGAAGAGGGACTGGAAGCGATCGGCGCGTAACGCGGAGGTAACCGATTGTGATCGGGTCGAAGCGCCTGTCCAGGCAACTTCAGCCGACCGGCGCCGTTTCGTGGGTGATGGCAAAGTTGAGCTCTTCCCGTAAATCCAGGATGATTGCATCGGCGATGGCCGTCACGGCTCTGCTGGTCATGCCGGCCGAGGCCAAACATCGTCACAAACATCACAGGCCGCTAAGCCCGCGCGTGGAGCAGCCGCTGACACAGCGGGCCGATCAGCCGCTGAGCCCGCGAGGCAAGCGGAGAGCGCGGGCCAGGCAGCACCCGGCGCCAAATCCAGCGCCGCGGAAAACGCAGGATATCCAGCCATCCGCCGATGTTCCGGTGCCCGAGCCACGTCCTGCGGACACTCCAAAGGTCGACGCTCCAAAGACGCAAGACCGGAACGCTGGAGGTCCAAAGAGCGGCGAAGCGCCCGATCTGCTCAAGAACCCCGATCTGCTCAAGGACCCCGATCTGCTCAAGGACCCCGATCTGCTCAAGGACGAAGAGGCCCATCGGAAAAGCCAGACACCGCCCGAACCACCAGCCGAAACGGAAAGCGAGCCGGAGCCGCCAGCCGTGGTGCCAATACCGACGCCAAAGCCGGGCACCACGACGCCCGAGCCTCAGCCGCCGGCCGTCGCCCCTCAGCCGACGCCAAAGCCGGCCGATGCGGCCGACGAGGAGAAGATGCTGCCCGATCCACGCTCGGCCGATCTTCCCGCCGACAAGATGCCGGCGGAGGAAGTCGCCTGCCGCGAGCGCCTGAAGACGCTCGGCGTCGAATTCGAGGAGCACAAAGCCGAGAGCAACCCCGAAATCGGCTGCTCGATCCCTTACCCGATCGTGCTGAAGACGCTCGGCAAGTCGATTGCGATTGCCCCCGGCACCGAACTCAACTGCCCGATGGCCGAGGCAGCGGCGCGTTTCGCCGCCGACGTCATCCAGCCGGCGGCGAAAGCCGAGTTCGGCGCCGACCTGAAATCGATCGGCCAGGCATCGGCCTTCATCTGCCGGCCGCGCAACGGCACGCGCAAACTGTCGGAACATGCTTTCGGCAACGCGCTCGACATTGCCAGCTTTACGCTTTCCGACGGCAAGACGATCGAGGTTGGCCCGGCACCGCCCGAGAAGGACGGCAAATTCCTCGACGCAGTGCGCAAGGCCGCCTGCGGCCCGTTCAAGACCGTACTCGGCCCCGGCGCCGACGCCGACCACGCGCTGCATTTTCATTTCGATCTGGAGCCGCGCCGGCATGGCGGTACGTTTTGCCAGTGAGCGGAACCTCCGCCGCAATTCAGCCGCAGGCATGAACACGGGCGCTGAGTTTTCCTTTACCCTTGATCGTTAAAATGCCGGATATCCAGAATTAGGATTTCCGCCAATGGCCGGCACATTTCGCGCCGTTTTCCTCGCCGCCGCACGCCAATTGAAACCCGCTGCGTTGCTGGCCGCCAGCCTTGCACTTGCCGCGGTTTCGGCCTGCAACACCGGCAGCGTGCTGTCGTTGCAGCCTGCCGTCGATGTCGGCTCGCAGACCGCGGCCGTGCCGCAATATACGGGCATGCAGAAGCTTGTTCCGTCCAATCCCTATATGACGCAGGCCGCCTATCCACGCATGGATGAGCCGATGTCGCCGGTCGAGCAGATTCCAGCCAGCGAAGCCGATTGCCGCCAGCAGCTGAAGCGCCTCGATGTCGCCTACACCGATCTGGCGCCGATCCACGAGGGCCAGTGCGGCATTGACTATCCGGTCAAGGTCTCGGCCATCGGCGGCATCCAGATGAAACCCGCGGCGACGCTGACCTGCGACATGGCCGCCACCTTCGCCGCCTGGACGAAGAACGAACTCGTTCCCTCCGCCCGCTGGCGCTACTTCTCCGGCGTCAGGACCATCCACCAGGGCTCCAGCTATTCCTGCCGCAACATTGCCGGTGAAGGCGTGCTGTCGGAGCACGGCAAGGGCAACGCACTCGACGTCATGAGCATCGAACTCAACAATGGCGACGACATCGACGTGCGCAAGCCCGGGCTGTTCGCCTTCCGCACCCGGGGCTTCCTCAACAATGTGCGCGCCGACGGCTGCCAGTATTTCACCACCGTGCTCGGCCCCGGCTACAATTACGATCACCGCAACCATTTCCACTTCGACATCAAGAACCGCAAGAACGGTTATCGCGCCTGCCGGTAATGGCATGCCCCCTGCCAGCGGTACACGACTCCGCATAGAGTGACGCCCGGAAGGGGCGGACGACGGCACATGAGGCAGCAAAGTCTTCGGCGACGCATTGCGATCTGGGTACCGGCCTTATTGGCCGGGTATGTGGCGCTCGCCTATGTCGCCGCGCCGGAATTCTGGACATTCCGCGATCGCGGCTTTCGCAACCAGCGCTTCGAGATGGTCACCCACACGCCGCAAGGCATTCCCGGCGACCCCATCAATGTCGGCCTAGTCGGCACGGAGAAGGAGCTGGTGCACGCTTTCGCCGTCGCCGGCTGGGACACCGCCGACGCCGTCACCTTGAGGACCGCCATCGACATCGGCGAAAGCGTCCTGTTTTCCCGGCCCTATCCCGACGCGCCGATGAGCCGCCTGCTGTTCGAGGGCCGCGCCCAGCAACTCGCTTTCGAAAAGCCGGTCGGCGACAGTGCCGACCGGCGCCACCATGTCCGCTTCTGGCGGACGGATACGGTCGGCGACGACGGAAGGCCACTCTGGCTGGGCGCCGCCAGCTTCGATCGCGGCGTCGGCTTGAGCCACGACACGGGCGCCATCACCCATCATATCGGTCCCGACCTCGATGCCGAACGCGACTTTGTGATCGGCGATCTCAATGCCGCCGGCCTGTTGTCCTCGACCAGCGACCTGGCAGGCATCGGCCCCACCCGGACCGGCCGCAATGGCGGCGGCGACCCCTATTTCACCGACGGCAAGGCAATCGTCGGCGTGGTGATGACGATCTTGCCGAACGGCCCCTTCTCAAGATGCTCGAAGGCCCGCGGCACCTCGTCGAAACCAAAGATCCTGTCGATGACCGGCTTGATCGCCAGGGCCTCGATCGCCTGGTTCATCCGCTCGAAGGCCCGGCGGTGGCCGATCGAAATGCCTTGCACGACAATCCGGTTGCGCAGAAAGGGCACGATCGGAAAGCTGAGCTCCATGCTGCCCAGGAGGCCGATGATCGACAGCCGGCCGTCGGCGGCCAGCGCGTCGAGCGAGCGCCGCGCATTGTCGCCGCCGACCATTTCGAGGATATGGTTGACGCCGGCGCCACCCGTCAGCTCGCGCGCCGCCTCGTCCCATGCCGGCCGGGCGCGATAGTTGATCACTTCCCATGCGCCGAGCCTCTTTGCCCGCTTGAGCTTGCCGTCGCTGCTTGACGTGACGATGGCGCGCAAGCCGAAGGCGTGGGCGAATTGCAGCGCAAACAGGGAGACGCCGCCCGTGCCCTGGATGAGAATGGTCTGGCCAGGCACAGGTCTTGTCGCCTCTGCCATGGCGAACCAGGCCGTCAGCGCCGCGATCGGCAGCGTCGAAGCCTCCGCATCGCTGAGCGATGGCGGCGCCAGTACTGCGGCATCCTCATGCAGGAGCAGGTAGTCGCTCAACGTGCCGGGCAGCGACGATCCCAGCGTATGGTGATGCAGCACTGGCGGCGCATCGCCATCCTGCCAGTCGGCAATCACGTGCCCCAGCACGCGCTGGCCGGTCTTGAAGCGGCTGACACCGCCGCCGACCGCCACCACTTCGCCCACAGCATCCGATGTCGGGACGAACGGAAAGCCAAGGTCGGGGATCAGCACGCCATCGACGATCATCCTGTCCTTGTAGTTCAGCGATATGGCCTTGATCCGCACCAGCAGGTCATGCGGCCCGGGCTCGGGAATCCTCCCTTCGGCCAATTCCAGCCTGGGCAGGCCGAAGCCGGTCATCCGCCAGGATCTGTTGATGTCGCTGCTCATTGCGTCTGCTCCCGATTGCATGGCCGATATTTACGCTGTTTCACTGTGGAAAAAAGCGCTTCTACGATCCATAATTGGCAACGAGTTGGTGCTCAGATTTCTACAATGGGAATAGATCGATGGAATCCGCGGATCTGCAAGGCATCGTCGCCTTCGTTCAAACGATCGAGGCAGGAAGCTTCACCGGCGCCGGAGAGCGGCTGCGCGTGACGAAATCGGCGGTCGGCAAATCGGTCGCGCAGCTGGAACAGCGGCTTGGCATCCGCTTGCTCAACCGCACCACGCGCAGCCTCAGCCCGACAAGTGAAGGCCTGTCCTATTATGAAGCCTGCGTCAGGGCACTGTCCGAGATCGAAGCCGCCCAGGCGCTGCTTGCCTCGCGCCGGCAGGTGCCCTCGGGCCGGCTTCGGGTCGACCTGCCCTCGGCCTTCGGCCATCGCTGCGTGGCTCCCGTGCTGTTCGACATTTCCAGGCGATTTCCCGATCTGGCCATGGAGATTTCCTTCAACGACCGCCGCGTCGACCTCATCGAGGAAGGCATCGACCTTGCGATCCGCATGGGCGACCTCGACGACAGCCTGTCGCTCGCCGCACGCCGGCTCTATACCCAGCGTTCGGCCATATGCGCCGCCCCCGCCTATCTCGACAGAAACGGCAGACCCCAGACAATCGAGGATCTCGCCGGCCATGACCTGATCGGCTACACCCGCAACGGCGTCGCCCACGCCTGGAGCATCAGGCAGGCCGATGGCCATGTCGTGAAGTTCACGCCGCGGGCAAGGCTGGTGCTCGACAATGGCGAGTCGATGCTCGGCGCGGTCCTTGCCGGTTGCGGCATCACCTTCCTGCCGACCTGGCTGGTGGCGGACAGCCTCAGGAGCGGCACGCTCGAAATGGTGCTTGTGGACACGCTGGTCGAAAACATTTCCGTCCATGCCATCTGGCCGGTGACACGGGCCGTGACGCCCAAGGTGCGGGTCGTCGTCGACGCGCTGGTCGCGCATTTCTCATCGCCACCCTGGGACGCCGTCTGATCGCCCCGCATCCGCCGTCATCTTTCTAAAATGGTCGCCGACTATTTTCGAAAGCTGTGCGGCAATGCTATTGAGCCCTCATGCTATACGTTGAAATCGCCACCGTGGTCGTCCTCATCTGCGTGAACGGCCTTCTGTCGATGTCCGAACTCGCCATCGTCTCGTCGCGGCCGGCTCGCCTGAAGGCGATGATCGACCGCAACGTCAACGGCGCCGGCCGCGCTTTGGCGCTTGGTTCCAATCCGGGCAAATTCCTGTCCTCCGTGCAGATCGGCATCACGCTGGTCGGCGTGCTATCGGGCGCCTTTTCCGGGGCCACGCTTGGCCAGAGGCTGGCGCAATATCTGGCTTCGACAGGCATCCGCGAGAACATCGCCGATCCGCTCGGCGTCGGCATCGTCGTGGCCATCATCACCTATGCCTCGCTGATCATCGGCGAACTGGTGCCCAAGCAGATTGCGTTGCGCGATCCCGAGCGGGTCGCGGCCCGCGCGGCCCCGGCAATGACCATCCTTGCCTCCGTCTCGGCCCCTCTGGTCTTCCTGCTCGATATTTCGGGCCGTTCCGTGCTCTGGCTGCTCGGCCATCGCGGCGAAAGCGAGGAAAAGGTCACCGACGAGGAGATCAAGATGCTGGTCGCCGAGGCCGAGCATCACGGCACCATCGAATCCGACGAGCGGCGCATGATCGCCGGCGTCATGCGGCTTGGCGACCGCGCCGTGCGCGCCGTCATGTCGCCGCGCACCGATGTCGACTGGATCAACCTGCAGTCCGACGAAGCCACGATCCGCAAGCTTCTGATGGACACCCAGCATTCGCGCCTGCCCGCGGGCGACGGCGGGGTCGACGCCATGATCGGCGTCATCCAGACACGCGACGTGCTGGCCGCACTGCTCGGCGGCCGCGCGCTCGACCCGCGCAAATATGTGCGCGCGGCACCCATCGTGCACGACCAGGCCGATGCGCTGGACGTGCTGCAGAAGCTGAAGGAGAGCAACGTGCCGATGGCGCTGGTGCATGACGAATACGGTCACTTCGAAGGCATTGTCACCCCCGCCGACATTCTGGAAGCCATCACCGGCGTCTTCCGCTCGGACCTCGAGGCCGGCGAGGAAGAAAACGCCGTCCAGCGCGATGACGGCTCATGGCTACTCGCCGGCTACATGCAGGCCGACGAGATGGCCGAGGTGCTGGGCATCGACCTGCCGGAGAACCGCGACTACGAGACCGTCGCCGGCTATGTGCTGTCGCACATGCACCATCTGCCGGCGACCGGCGAATGCGTCGACGCGCAGGGCTGGCGCTTCGAGGTGGTCGACCTCGACGGCCGCCGCATCGACAAGCTGATCGCCACCCGCCTGCCCAGCGGCCACCGCGAGATGGCACGCTGACCGTTCAAATGTCCAAGGGGATCTACTGCTCCGCGAAAGCGCGCGCGAATGAATCGAGCATCGGCCGCGCGAGATACTCGAAAAAAGTCCGATCGCCGGTGCTGATGAACGCCTCGACCGGCGTCCCGGGATAAAGTTGATCGCGCCTCACGCCGGGCGGCAGGTCGGCGGCAATCGTCAGTTTGGCGCGGAAATAGGGTTCACGCGTGGTCTGGTCGATGAGCCGATCCGCCGAAATCTGCGTCACGGTGGCTGAAACCTCTGGCGTGAACCGCGAGTTCAACGCGGACAATCGCAGTTTCGCCGGCTGGCCGACACGGACCTGATCGATGTCCTTCGGCCGCAGCTTCGCATCGACGACCAGGCCCGACGCAGTGGGCAGGATCTCCATGATTTTTTCGCCCGGGGCGATCACGCTGCCCTTGGAATTGTAGGTCGACGACACCACGATGCCCGCTACCGGCGCCTTGATCGTCGTGCGCCGCAGCACCGCCTCCGCCGCCCTGATCTGTTCGTCGACATCGGCCAGATTGGAGCGAACGTCGTCCAGTTTCGTCAGCGCCTCCTCGACGCGTTGCGTAGTCAGGCGCTCGGTCTGCTCCTGGCCTTCGACGATCTGGGTGTTGGCCGTCGCGAGATTGGCCTCCAGCGCTCCGGCTTGCCCGACGAGATCGGCTTCGCTGCGCAATAGCTGGGAGTATTCGGTACGATTGGTGAGGCCCCTGTCCAGCAAGCCGGTCTTGATGCCGAGTTCTTTCTTTACGACTTCGGCTTGTTGCTGAACGGCCTGTTTCTGGGCCTGTAACCCCGCCACCGACTGCCGGTGCATGGCGACCCGTTGTGCCAGGATCGATTTTTCCGACCGGAACCGGGCGAGCCTGGCGTCGAATTCCTTTTGCTGTTCTCGAATCAGGATCTCGAAATCGGGCTGGAAAGGTGCCGGCGCCGCTTCGGTGATTGGCGCCAGCCTGTCCAACCCGTCGCGTTCCGCCTCCAGCCGCGCCGCACTCGCCCTGAGCGCGATCGACTGTCTCGTCAGCCGGTTGAGTTCGGCCTGCGCGGCCGTTGGGTCCAGCACGATCAGATCCTGGGCCAGTTGCACGCGATCGCCTTCATGGACCAGCAACGCCTGGACGATACCGCCCTCGCGATGCTGGATCTGGATGTTTCCGCCGGTTGCCGAGATCGTGCCTTGCGTGATCACCGCTCCCGACAAGGGGGCGCTGACGGCCCAGTACCCGAAGCCGCCCGCCAGCAGCGCTATGGCGGCATAGCCGGTAAGGGCCACGCGTCTTATGTCGGTGCGGGGCTGACTGTCCCGGGCGAGGCTCCGTGTCGTCATCTCAGGATCCGAAACTGCCACCCGCGCGGATCGTCGGGGCGAACGACCCGGTCACCACCGTGCTCTGCTGGACCGCCTTGCCAGTGACCGACCGCCGCAGCACCTCGCCGCTTGGACCGAAGGCTTCGATCATGCCGCCGCGCAAAAGCATCACGCGGTCGCAAGCAGCGGCGATCGAAGGCTGATGGGTGATCGCGACGACCGTGACGCCCGCCGTCCGCGCGGCCGCAAGCACCGCCTCGAGCGCGGCCTCACCGCTACCGTCGAGATGGGAGCTGGGCTCGTCGAGCACCAGGAACCGCGGATTGCCGTAGAAAGCGCGCGCCAGCCCTATTCGCTGGCGCTCGCCGCCCGACAGCGCCCTGTCCGACGGGCCGATCATGGTCTGGTAGCCATCGCGCTGCGCCAGGATCAACTCATGCACCTGGGCGCGCTTTGCCGCCTCGACGATCGCTCCGTCGTCCGCCTCCGGGTCAAAGCGGGCGACGTTTTGCGCGATCGATCCTGGAAAGAGCTCGACCTCCTGCGAGAGGTAGCCGATATGCTTTCCGAGCTGGCTTTCGTCCCAGGTCCCGAGGTCGGCGCCGTCGATCCTGATTGAGCCGCCGGTCGGTTGGGCGGCACCCACGAGCAACCGCGCCAGCGTCGATTTGCCGGCGCCGCTCGGACCGACGATGGCCAATGCTTCGCCGGCGCCGATCGCAAAGGTCAGCCGCTTGAGGAGGGGCTCCGTGCCGGGTCGGGCATTCGGCGCCATGAAGAAAACGTCCTGCGCGGAAATCGCGCCTGCCGGATCGGGCAGGATCAGTTTTCGCGACCCGGCCGGACGTGCCGCAAGCGCCTTTTCCAGCCGTGCCCACGCCCGCCGGGCGTCGGCGATCTGCCGCCAGGCGCCGATCAGCTGGTCGAGCGGCTGCAGCGCGCGCGACGACACCAGCGAAGAGGCGAAGATCATGCCGGCCGTCATCTGCCCCTGAAGCACCAGCCATGCGCCAGCGCCGAGGATCGCCAGTTGCAGCATCATGCGCAACGCCCGCGAGGCGCCGCTGAAGATCGCATTGGCGCTCGAGGAACGGTCATGGAAGGTGAGCGCCGCCCCTACGTGCCGTCCCCAGACCCGCGCGGCGTTCTCCACCATACCCATGGCGCGCAGCGTCTCCGCATTGCGGGCAAAGGCCTGTTCCGCCTGGCTGGCCAAGGCCGAACGCTCCGTGGACAAGGCATCGTTCCTGCCGATGGCAAGCTGGTTGGCCACGACCAGGAAAAGCAGAAGCACCGCGCCGGCGACCGTCACCCAGAACAGCACCGGATGGATGAGATAGAGCAAGGCGAGGAAGACAGGGGCGAAGGGCAGGTCGAACAACACCGCCACGCCGCGCGACCTGATGAAGGCGCAGACCGAGGCGAGGTCGCGCAGCGGCGACAGGCCGCCGGCATATCTTGCGCCGAGCGAAACGGCGAAGGTACTGGCACCCAGCTTGCGGTCGACGGTCGCCGCGACGCGCTGCGTGTAAACGGCGCGGATCGCGTCCAGCAGCCCGAGGAAGACGAGCGCGAGAACCGCGATGGCCGAAAGATAGACAAGCGTCTCGACGCTGGAGGACGGCAGCACGCGATCATAGACCTGCAGCAGATAGAGCGGGATCACCAACAGCAGGATGTTGATCAGCAGCGAGAAGACGCCGACATCGGCGATGGCGCGCATGAAGACCGGCCGCAGGCCGGAGGGTCCAGTCATTTCCGCATTTCCCGCCGCTGCATGATCCCGAGACCTTACACGTGGCCCCCGAATTCGGAACCGCCGTGCTGCGTGCTGCTGGCGATGCTGTGCGTGGCGGTGCTGCTGGTGAGGTGCAGAGCGCTCGCCGGCGCGTTGTCCAGCGTATAGGCGCGGATGTAGTCGATCTTCATCTCGGCAGGCGTCGCCAGATGATCGGGAGGCGCGCCGGCAATGCCGCCGACCGCGAGATCGGCCAGCATGTACATTGGCTTGTGCATATCGGATGGCGTCGCCGTTTCCGCGACCTGGACACCGTCATAGGTCCAGACGAGCTTGTCCGGCGTCCACAGCATACCATAGGTGTGGAAGCCGGCGGTATCCATGGTATTCACCGTCAATGTCACCTTGGTGTGCGTTCCCGTTTCATTCGAGTGCGCCGTCATGATCAACGAGTTCGGGTCCTGTCCGCGCGTTTCGATCACATCCAGTTCCGGCGGCCACGAGCCGTCTGCCGGCAGCAGCCAGAAGGCCGGCCAGGCGCCGGCGTTCTCGGGCAGGTCGGCGCGTATTTCGAAATAGCCGTAGGTCTGCGAGAAAGTGCTGTGTGTGTTGAGGATGCCTGACGTGTATTCGTAATTATTGATCAGCGGCTTGATGTCGGCCGGCGCCTGCGCGGCGGTGATGGTCAGCACGCCGTTGTTCACGCTGAACGGGTGGACGGAGCTCGTCGGCCCGTAATTGGCGTCGATGTACCATTGCAGCTCGCCATTGCTGGTCAATGTGCTGCCGTTCGGCGCCCCCCATGAGAAATTGGTATCCCATGTGCCACCCTGGGCATTGTGAAGATTGAGCGTGTTGAAATCGTCGCTGAAGGACAGCTTCATTCCGGACATGTCGATCGGCAACTGGAACTGGTTGGAATTCAGCTTGTCGACGGTCGTATCCTTGAACTCGAGGATCTCGCCGGATCCGAGGTTCAACAGCACGTTCGATCCCGCCTGGACCATGTTCGAGTGGATGGCGTCGAACGACGTGAAGCCATAGCCATTGAGGCGGACGGTGTCGGTGGCGGCAAAATTGGCGATCAGGTCGCTTCCGTTGCCTTTCGAGATGATGAAGGTGTCGTAGCCGCCGCCGCCGTCGATCAGAACGTCATTTCCCCGGCCGCCGTCCAGCGTCTGGTGCCCGGCCGTGGCGGTGATGATGTTGTCCAACCCGTTTCCGAAGGCGTAGTTATTGGGGTTTGTGACGATGAGGTTCTCGACATTGTCGGGGAGCTTGTAGCTCATCCATGTGCTGATCGTGTCGATGCCTGCCCCGGCGGCCTCGGCCACCTTGTTGCCCGCCCCATAGAGGTAATAGATGTCATCGCCCGTGCCACCGTGCATCGTGACGTTGGCACCGCCTGCTCCCCAGAAGGAATCGTTTCCGGCGCTGCCATACATGTCCGGCCCGGCCCCTGTCGCTGAGTACCAGTGGTTGGACGTGCCGCTATAGGGAAGAGGAACACCCACGGCGTTGACGAAGAAGCTCATCGAATAAATCCTCCTCGCGGTGCCAGGCCAGCTCGAACCGTTCGATACGAACTTCGGATGGCCGCATTGGATCAATGCTGAAAGGAACGATATCGTTCCCGGGGAATCATTACACTATTGACCATAACACCGATTTTTCGGAAGACATATACTTATTATCCGTGAAGAGAGCGCCGGTTAATCGCAGCTATTTAGTAAAATTGTGTATAAACCAGAAATTGCAAAGGATCTACTTAGATGAAGGATCTACTTGGATGAAGGGTATCCACCCGGCCCATCGCTGCCTCCCTTCTCGCCGCCAGATCCTGCGGTGGGGCGGGAAGCTTACGCCCTCAGACAGCGGCTTCAATCGGCTCGGCAAGCCTGGGATTTGAACGTGCCGCGATCAGGCAACTGGCCACGATGAGGCCCGCTCCCGCCAGCGTGGTCCAGGTCACCGCCTCATCAAAGAAGAGGAAGCCAAGCGCGATCGCCCAGATGAAGGCGGAGTATTCCGTCGGGATCAGATACTGCGCTTCCGCCCGCGCATAGGCCCAGCTCATCAGGAATTGGCCGGCGAGCGACAGTGCCGTCACTCCGGCCAGCGGAAGCCAGAGCTCGCGCGGCAGGGCAATGGCGAGCCAGGGTGCGGCGAGACCGAGGATGACCGCCACGCAAAGGTTCTGGAACAGCATGATCTCGATCGGTTTGGCCAACAGCGCCTGCTGCCGCGCAAGGATCAAATTGTAGGCATAGAACACCGTCGACACCAGCACCGCCGCCGTGCCGAGCAAGGCATCCCTGGCATGGCTTGTCTGCCCGAACTGGCCGACGACGATGATTGCGACGCCCGCAATGCCGGCCAGCGAGGCCCAGATCGCCTGACGCTGGATTCGTTCGCCCAGCAGCAGCGCGGCCAGCAGCAGGGCGAACAGCGGCGCTACGAAACTGAGCCCGATCGCCTCCGCTAGCGGCAGTCTGGCGAGCCCCCAGAAGAAGGACAGCAAGACAAAGCCGACGACCGCGGCACGCAATGCGTGCAGCCTGAGCACGGAAGGCGTGGGCAGCGTGCGCGGCCCCGCCGACCAGCCGGCGCCCGCAACCACGGTCGCGAGCATGCTGCGCCACAGCACCGTGTTGTAGACGCCGACGGCGATGACCAGGACCTTCATGGCCGCGTCCATCCCGGACAGAAGGAAGATGCCGAGCGCGCAGACAAGCACCGGGACCATGGGAGAAACGGCGCCTGCCAGGCTGGATGACTTCACGAGGCCCCTCATGTGATGGATCGCAGCCGGATATATCAGGGCCGACCGGCGGGGCCAGATGGCAGCCCCGCCGATATGGCGGTCCAACCAAGCCGGCTTGTGGCCTGATTGGGGGCCCGACTACTAAGGACCCGAACCACTGTGGCCCTGAACTGCTGGCGACCTGAATTTTCTTGCCGCGCGTGTCGATTTCGACATTGCCCGCTCGTCATATGATTGAACCAACCCAACCCAGGAGAAAGACCATGCGGTTTATGATGCTGATGATCCCCGGCGGCTACGCGGACGCCGCGCCCGATGTCATGCCCGGCGCCGAGGCGGTGGACCGGATGATGAAATACAATCACGAGCTGAAGAAAGCCGGCGTGTTGCTGGCGCTCGACGGCCTGCATCCGCCATCCTCCGGGGCGCGGGTCAGCTTCAAAGGCGGCAAGCCTGTGGTCGTCGACGGCCCCTTCGCCGAGGTCAAGGAAGTTCTGGGCGGCTATTTGGTGATCGATGTACGCTCGCGCGACGAGGCCATTGAATGGGCCCGCCGCTGCCCCGCCGGGGAGAGTGACGTGATCGAAATCCGCCAGGTCTTTGAAATGAGCGAATTTCCCGAGGACGTCCAGAAGGTGGCGGACCGCCTCGGCAGCCTGAAGGATTGACCCCCAACGCAACCATCGAAGCCGTCTGGCGGATCGAGCAGCCGAAGCTCACCGCCAGATTGGCACGCACTCTCAGGGATGTCGGGCTGGCCGAGGAAATCGCGCAGGACGCCTTCCTGCTGGCGCTGGAGCGCTGGCCTCGCGACGGCATTCCGCGCAATCCGGCCGCCTGGTTGACGCAGGTCGCCAGGAACCGCGCGCTCGACCGGCTGCGCCGCACCACCATGATCGACGGCAAACATCGCGAACTCGCCGTAGACCTCGGCGAGCTGGAGCGCGGGATTCCCGACATCGAGGGGGCGCTCGACGAGGATATCGACGACGACCTTTTGCGGTTGATCTTCACCGCTTGTCATCCCGTCTTGCCAACCGAGCAGGCCATCAGGCGGAAGCCAGCGCCGCGTTCCGCCACGCCGCCCAATTGACCCGCAATGACAGGGAACGCGCCCTGCTGCTCGCCCGCGCCACGGGGGCAGCCGATTGCGACCTTTAGCTGTCCGTTCGCCGCCAGTTGGAACCCGCTCGGGCAGGCTGGCCCTCAGCACGTCCGGTGACAGTTCACCTCCTATGCTCCGCCGCAACGCCAAGAGGTTTGGTTGGTGCGGCGCGGCGTTTCCAGCAGTTTCAGGCCAAGCCGCAACTTCTTTGCAAGAAACCCGCCAACAAAAAAGGGCGGCGCAAGCACCGCCCCGTAGCCTTGGGAGGACAATCCGATCCGGCGGATCAGGCCGCTTGCGCTTCCCCGGCGATAGCATCGGCGGCACGAGCGGCCTTCAGCACCTTGGCCCACCAGGCGACGTCATTGACCAGCGCGGCGGCGGCCTGGTTCAGGTGCTCGAGATCTTCGAGCTTCTTCTCGCCCTGGCGGACGGCAAGGAAATCGCCCCATGCGATATGGACGGCGGACTTGACCGGCGCCATCTGCAATTCGACGGCGTGGAGACGAAGCTGTTCGACAGCGCGCGAGCCACCGACACTGCCATAGCCGACAAAGCCGGCCGGCTTCTTGTTCCACTCGTTGGCGGCGTAGTCGATGGCGTTCTTCAGCACGGCCGTCGGGCCGTGATTGTACTCGGCGGCAGTGAAGATGAAGCCGTCGAATCCGGCGACCTTCTTCTGCCAGCGCTGTGCGACTTCGTTCTGCGACGGCGCCCAGGCGGAAGACGCGACCTCATCGAAGAAGGGCAGCGGAAAATCGCGCAGGTCGACGATTTCGACATCGATATCGGCATGGGCCTTGGCGATCTTGGCGATCCACTGCGTCGGCACGTCGGCGAAGCGGGCGGCGCGCGTCGAACCGATGACAATGGCGATTTTGGGCTTGGACATAAGGGGCTCTCCTTGCGGGAATTTTTGGTATCGTTTGGATACCGGCGCTATATGTGATACTGACAAACCGGCGCGCAAGGAGGCACGTTTTTGTTACTGAGGCACCCGCATGACACCGAGGACTGCCGGGCCGTGTCGGAGATCCTGCAGCGCGTCGGCGACAAATGGACCGTGCTCGTGGTCGGCAAGCTTGGCCGCGGACCGCTGCGTTTCAACGAGTTGCGCGCGGCCGTAGGCGGCATCTCGCAGAAGATGCTGACCACCACCTTGCGCGGCCTGGAGCGCGACGGCTTCGTCACCCGCAAGGTGTTTCCGACCATCCCGCCACGCGTCGACTACGAGCTGACCGAGCTTGGCCACGAGCTGCTGGTCCCGGTCGGCGCGCTCGGCGAATGGGCCCGCAAGAACACCCAACGCGTTCAGTCGGCGCGCGCCAGATTCGACGAGATGCAAGCCTGAAACCCTTGCGCGGCAAGGAGGCCGGAGTTTCGCACTGAGCGGCGGTTCGTGTTTCAAGGCGAAGTCATGGTTCCCTGAACGAGAAGTCCTGGTTCGCCCATGGCGCTCAAGGTGTGCTCACGCGCTTGGCGGTGACCACATTCCAAAAGGCAGCCGGTCAGGCTCTTCGCGCCATGGCCCCGCAAGGCGTCGAACTGCAGATCGTGCACGTCGCTGTCCGCTCCTTCACACCAGCCGTGTCACGCAGACAGGCGGTGTGCCCAAGGTCCTGTTTGACTTCGGCAGAAGCGATTATGCCGAGCAGGCAGGCGAGCGCGGCGAGAGCCGCCGCAAGCCAGCCGTTCAATAGGTGTTGACGCATTGTCTTCCTCCGACGCCCGCAGAATTGGGCGTGGAGGCAACGGCAGGATGTCGCTGACCGCATCGCTCCGCTCGCGCGATGTTACAAATGTCCGGATTGGCGGTATCGAATCAGCTTTCGGCTGGAACGACCTTCGGCTTGCCCTCGCCGTCCAGCGCCACCATGATGAAATCGGCGTGCGTGACTTTTTCCATCAGGTCGGAGAGATAGCGCTGCGCCCAGGCCTCGACCTTGAGCGTCATCGAGGTGCGGCCGACGCGTTCGACATGGGTGTAGATGCACAGCGTGTCGCCGATCTTCATCGGCTTGGCGAAGGACATCTCCTTGACCGCCGCCGTCACCACGCGACCCCTGGCCCGCTCGGCGGCGCGGATGCCGCAGGCAAGGTCCATCTGCGCCATCACCCAGCCGCCGAAAATGTCGCCCGCGGCATTGGCGTCCGAAGGCATGGCCAGCGTGCGCAGCGTCAGGTCTCCGATCGGCCGTCCGTCCGCATACTGCACCATGCGAGAAATTCCTCGATATCGATTGCCTTGAATCCCGTAGCGTCAAGGCGCCCGGAGGTCAACGCGCGACGGGGAATGTCACACTGGCAGCAGTTCATCGGGAGTTGGCTGCCCGGTCGGGGGCCAGGAAGGCGTTGATTTCGAAGGCCAGCATATCAGGAATTTCCTCCGGCATATGATGCCCACTCGGCAGTCCTTTGCCGGTGAGAGTCGAGCCTGCCCAAGGCCTCCAGACTTGCAGGACATCTCCATACAAGGCTTCAAGATCGTCTTTCAGCGACCACAACACCGCCGTCGGACACTGAATCCTGCGGCCCAACTGACGGTCTTCCGCATCGTGGACGTGGTCGATCGACAGGCCAGCCCGATAGTCTTCGATCATGCCATGGACGACGTCGGGATTGCGGATCGCTTCGAGAAAATCGGCGTACGCCTCTTGCCCCATCTCAGCCGGCGAGACGCCGTACCACTGTTCGGGACCAGCGCCTATCGCGCGCTCGGGTTTGTCTGGTTGCGCGAAGAAGAACCAGTGCCACCACGCGGCGGCGAAACGGGCGTCGCAGCGCTCCAGTGCTTCGAGGATCGGGACCCCATCCAGGATCATCAAATGCGTAACAGCCGCCGGGTGATCCATCGCCAGTCTGAAGGCCGTATAGCTTCCGCGATCATGCCCGACCAGCGCGAAACGGTCGAGCCGCAGATAATGCATCAGTTCAATGCAGTCCTGGGCCTTCGCACGTTTCGAGGACCCTGAATGATCAAACGTGTCCTCGGGAATCGATGATTGCCCGAATCCACGCAAGTCAGGGCACACTACTGTATGATCCTTCGCAAGGATGTCGGCCACCTTGTGCCAGGTGACATGCGTCCGGGGATGTCCGTGCAGCAAGAGGACTGCTGGCCCGCTACCGCCGACACGAACGCGAAGGGTCGCGTTAGAGAGGCGAACCCTCTCCAGTCGGAAACCTTCAAACATCTTGTCGAAATCAACGATGCCGCACAAGGTTCCCGGCGCAACCGCAATGGAGACCGGATAGCCGCTAGAAATAGCGCTTCAGGTTCGCGCGGATACGATCGAGAACCGTATTCCCGGACGTGTCAGGGATGAATGCCTTGCCGGTGATCGCCTCGTAGGCTTGGGCATAGACGCTGGAGGCCTGTTCGATGATCTCGTCCGGAATCCTCGGGATCGGGTCCTTGTAGGGATCGCAGCGCGCCGTCACCCACGAGCGAATGAAATCCTTGTCGAAGCTCTCCGGTCGCGTGCCATCAGCCAGCGCCTGTTCGTAGCTCCTGGCGATCCAGTAGCGGCTGCTGTCGGGCGTGTGGATTTCGTCGGCGAGAATGATCGTCCCGTCCTTGTCGGTACCGAATTCGTATTTTGTGTCGGCAAGGATCAGGCCGCGCTCTGCGGCGCGCGCCTGGCCGCGGGCGAACAGCTTCAGGGCGTAACTCGAAACTGTGTCCCACTGCTCCTGTGTAAGAAGACCCTGCTCGATGATCTCGGCCCTGGACAGCGGCTCGTCATGGCCCCCATCCGCGGCCTTGCTGGTCGGCGTGATGACCGGCTCGGCCAGCTTCTCATTGTCGCGCAGGCCGTCCGGCAGGCGCATCCCGTACATCTCCCGTTCGCCGCGCCGGTAGCGGGTCAGGATCGAGGTGCTGGTGGTCCCGGCCAGATAGCCGCGCAGGACGATCTCGACCGGCAGGATGTCGAGCCTTGTGCCGACGACGACGTTCGGGTCGGGATATTCCAGCACATGGTTCGGACAGATATCGGCCGTTTCCTCGAACCAGTACCGCGCCGTCTGCGTCAGGATCTCTCCCTTGAACGGGACCGAGGTCAGGATGATGTCGAAGGCGCTGAGACGGTCGGTGGCGATGATGATGCGCCTGCCGTCGGCAAGGTCGTAATTCTCGCGGACCTTGCCTTTGTAATAGCCCGGCAGTTCGGGAATGAAAGCATCCGACAGGACACGCATGGGTTCTCCTGCCTTGCGCAGAGTGGCCGATGCCCTCGCATAGTCCGTCGACCCCATACATATCAAGCGTGATTGTCGGTATTCCCGGCAACCCGGCTGGATATACCAGTCGCTTTTTTCACAACCGATGCCGGAAGGCCCGGCGACTTGGCGGACCCGCCGCGCCTAGGTTGGTGCCACATTCAGGAGCCACCGACGTCCACCATGCAGACCTACGATTTCATCATTGTCGGCTCCGGCTCGGCCGGCTCGGTCCTGGCCGACAAACTATCGGCCTCGGGGCGCTTCTCGGTCCTGGTGCTGGAGGCCGGCGGCAGTGACCGGCGCTTTTACGTGCAGATGCCGCTCGGCTACGGCAAGACCTTCTTCGATCCCACCGTCAACTGGAACTACAAGACCGAGCCGGATCCCGGCCTCGGCGGCAATGTCGATCACTGGCCGCGCGGAAAGCTGCTTGGCGGCTCGAGTTCGATCAACGCCATGGTCTGGATTCGCGGCGCGCGCGAGGATTTCGACGACTGGCGCGCCGCCGGCAATCCCGGCTGGGGCTATGACGATCTGTTGCCGGCCTTCAAGGCGCTCGAGGACAACGAGGCCGGCGCCGACCGATGGCGCGGCACCGGCGGCCCGCTGCACATCAGCGATACAGCCAGCGCCGTCCACCCGTTGACCAAACGCTATCTCGCCGCCGGCCAGCAGGCCGGGCTGCCGCTCAATCCCGATTTCAACGGCGCCGCCCAGGAAGGCGTCGGCATCTACCAGATCTCGACCAAAAACGGCCGTCGCATGTCGGCCGCCCGCGCCTTCCTGCGCCCGGCGATAAAGCGCGCCAATGTCCGCGTGGAGACCAATGCGCTGGCAAGCCGCATCCTGTTCGAAGGCAGGCGCGCCGTCGGCGTCGAATATCTGCGGAACGGCCAGACCAAGACGGCCCACGCCGGCCGTGAAATCATCCTGTCCGCCGGCTCGATCAACTCGCCACAGCTCATGCAGCTCTCCGGCATCGGCCCGGCGGCGCTGCTCAAAGGATTGGGCATCCCGGTCGTTCATGCCAACGAGAATGTCGGCGCCAATTTGCAGGATCATGTCGGCATCAACTATACCTTCAAGGGCAAGCTGCCGACGCTCAATCAGATCCTGCGCCCCTGGTGGGGCAAGCTTTTGGTCGGCATGCAGTACATCCTGACCCGCTCCGGCCCGCTGTCGCTGTCGATGAACCATGGCGGTGGCTTCTTCCGCACCGACCCGGCGTTTTCCCGGCCCAACATGCAGCTCTATTTCCAGGCCTTCTCGACGCTCATCCCGAAGAACGGCGAGCGGCCGATCCTGACGCCGGATCCGTGGCCGGGCTTCTCCATCGGCCTGTCCAACTGCCGTCCGTCGAGCCGCGGCGAGATCATGATCCGCTCCAGCAATCCGCTAGATTATCCCAAAATCGTCGCCAACGCCTACTCGACCAACGCCGATGTCGACGAGATGTTGGCGGCGGTGAAATTCGTGCGCAAGATCGCCTCGATGCCCGCCATGGCCGAGATCATCGCCGAAGAGGTGTTGCCCGGCCCGTCGATCCAGTCCGACGCCGACCTGATTACCGATTTCAGGAAGCGCTCCGGCACGGTCTATCACCCGGTTTCGACCTGCCGCATGGGCCCCGACCCCTCGCGATCCGTGGTCGATCCGCGCCTCAAAGTGCACGGGCTCGAAGGCTTGCGCGTCATCGACGCCTCGATCTTTCCCGACAACATCACCGGCAACACCAACGCTGCCTCGGTCATGACCGGGTGGAAGGGCGCCGAACTGGTTCTGGAGGACCACACATGAAGATCACTGATGTCAAGACATGGGTTGTCGGCAACCCGCCGCCCGGCATCGGCGGCAAGTATTTCATCTTCGTCAAGCTGACCACCGATGGCGGCGTGGTCGGCTATGGCGAAGCCTACAACGCCACCTTCTCCGCCCACATCACGGCGAAGATGATCGAGGACATGGCCGAGCGCTATCTCGTCGGCCGCGATCCGCACGACATCGAGAATTTCTTCCGCCGCGCCTATTCCTCCGGCTTCACCCAGCGCCCCGACGTTTCCGGCATGGGCTGTTTTTCCGCACTCGAAATGGCCTGCTGGGATATTGTCGGCAAGGAGGCCAACAAGCCGGTCTATAAGCTGCTCGGCGGCCAGGTGCACGAGACGCTGCGCTCCTATACCTACCTCTACCCGCACACCGGCAGCGTGCATTCCGAGGACGCGCCGGACGGCAGGAATGTCTACAACGACCCGGAGATGGCGGCGGCCTGCGCGGTCGAATATGTCGAGCAGGGATTCAATGCCGTCAAGCTCGACCCGGCCGGCCCCTACACCGCCTTCGACGGCCACCAGCCGCGCCTCATCGACATCGATGTCTCGACCCGCATGATCAAGGCGATACGCGAGGCGGTAGGCACCCGCGCCGACATATTGTTCGGCACGCACGGCCAGTTCACCGCATCGGGCGCGCTGCGCTTGGCGCGCGCCATCGAACCCTATGATCCTTTGTGGTTCGAGGAGCCGGTGCCGCCTGACATGCCCGAAGTGATGGCGCAGGTGGCGCGTGCGACTTCGATTCCGATCGCCACCGGTGAGCGGCTGACGACGAAATCCGAATTCGCCCGAGTCATCGAGAACCGCGCCGCCACCATCCTGCAGCCGGATCTCGGCCGCTCCGGCGGCATTCTGGAGACCAAGAAGATCGCCGCCATGGCCGAGGCTTATCACATCCAGGTCGCGCCGCATTGCTATTGCGGGCCGATCGTCGGTGCCGCCAACATCCAGCTCGCGGTGACGCTGCCGAATTTCCTCATCCTGGAATCGTTGAAACAGTGGGACGGTTTCCACGCCACGCTCTTGAAGAAGAAGATCGAATGGCAGGACGGCAATGTCATCCCATCGAAGGAGCCTGGGCTCGGCGTCGAGCTCAACGAGGCGGTCTGCGATGCCCATCCCTATACCGGCAAGGACCTGCATCTGCAGATGATGCAGACACCGTTGATGCCGTGAGCGAAAGCTACGCCTTCATCGGCCTTGGCCATCTCGGCGGCAACCTTGCCGCCAGTCTGATCCGCAACGGCTTTGTCGTCACCGTTGTCGACCGCGATCCCACCGCCGTCGAGCGCCTTGTCGCGCTCGGCGCCACGGCCGCCAACAGCCCGGCCGAGGCCGCTGCCCGCGTCGGCAATGCCATCACGTGCCTGTCCTCGCCGAAAGTCAGCGAGGCGGTGCTGGCTGGTCCGGGCGGATTGCTGGAAGGTCTGCCCAAGGGCGGCACCTGGATCGAGATGTCGACCAACGGTCGTGACGAGATTTTACGGCTTGCCTCCCTCGCCTCGGCCCAAGGCGTCGAGACGCTGGAATGCCCGGTCACCGGCGGCGTGCATCTGGCGGCGGTCGGCAAAATCACCGCGCTGGTCGGCGGCGACGCCATCCTCTACGAGCGCCACCGCCCGGCCATCGAAGCCATGTGCGCGAAGTCGTTCCTCATGGGCCCGATCGGCTCGGCGGCGGTGATCAAGGTCATCACCAACATGCTGGCGTTCATCCATCTGGTCGCCGCCGGCGAGGCGCTGATGCTGGCCAAGCAGGGAGGGCTCGATCTCGCGCAGAGCTACCACGCCATCGTGGCCTCCTCCGGCAACAGCTTCGTGCACGAGACCGAAAGCCAGTTGGTGCTGAACGGCTCCTATGACATCGGCTTCACCATGGACCTGGCATTGAAGGACCTTGGCTTCGCGCTCGCCATGGGCAGGGATTTCGGCGTTCCGCTGGAGCTCGCATCGCGGGTCGACGCAATCTTTCAGCAGGGCAAGGCTGCCTATGGCGGCGACGCCTGGTCGACCCAGATCGTCAAGCTGCTGGAAGACGCGGTCGGAACCGATCTTCGTGCGCCCGGTTTTCCGGCCAAGCTGGAGATTTGAGCAACATGAGCCAGCAAATGAAATCAATGCGTTGGGCAAGAATCTAGAATCATAGCCGCAACAACTTGAATCAGAGCTGCAACATCTCGACTGGTTTCCTGAGCGAGAGTTTCGATCGGATTGCATACCACGGCGATTGGCGAAAACACCCTCCACGCGGTACATCAAGGCGTTGCAACGGTGCTGTTCCGCCGCGGGCGCTCTACCCCTCCGGCAACGCCTCGCTTCAATATCTCAGCATCAACGCCCCGGGCAGGATCTCGAAGGTCGCCGGTATGCGCCCCGGCGACTCGCCGTCGATATCGACCAGCGCGCCGTTCTTTTCCACATCGCCGAGCGGTTCGACCACCACCTTCCTGCCGCGCAGGATGGTGATGGCGGGATGGTTGCGATGCCTGCCGCCATAGAGCAGCCTGATATCCCAGATCAGCTTCAGCTTGCCGGCCGCGCGCAGGATGACGATGTCGAACTGCCCGTCGGTCAGCTCCGCATCGGGCGCGATCATCATGCCGCCGCCGAAGAATTTGCCGTTGGCCACCGCCACCAGCGCCATCCGCGCCTCGACCGGCGTGGCGTCGTCGACGGTGATCCGTACGTCCTGGAAGCGGTAGCGGATGAACTCGACCACCGTGCGCCACAGGAACAGCGCCTTGGCCGACATCCTGCCCTTGCGTTTGTCGGCATTGACGGCGCGGTCGGTGGCGCCCGACAGGCCGAGGCTGGCGATGTTGATGAAGTGCCGGCTGGCCAGCGCGCCATGATCGTCGACATAGCAGATGCGGCCGGCATCGACCGCCCTTGCCTTGGCGTCGGCGATCCGTTTCAGCGTTGCGTCGATCTCCTTCGGCAGGCCGAGGCCGCGCGCGAAATCGATGCCGGCGCCGCACGGCAGCAGGCCGAGTTCGGCTGTCCTGCCGCCCTCCTCGCGGGCCTGCAGCAGGCCGTCGGCCACTTCGCTGGCCGTGCCGTCGCCGCCGGCCGCGATCACCAGGTCGAAGCCGTTTGCCGCGAGATCGAGCGCCAGCCGTTCGGCGTCGCCCTCGGCCTGCGTCTCGCGCAGTTCGAAATCGCCGAAGTGCTTTTTCAGCGCGGCGGCGACATCGGGCCAATGCCGTTTCAGCCGGCCGCCACCGGCAATCGGATTGAGTACCACCCCGACCTTCACTACGCGTCCTCCCCCGGAAGGCGCCGGACATGCCGCGCCCGATCCTTTGCCGGCCCCGATCTTAGCCGGCCCCGATCTTAGCCGGCCCCGATCTTGGCCGGCCCCGATCTTGGCCGGCATTGAAACCCGCGCCTGTCGGCAGAGCAAGGGGGCACCGTCGGTTCGTTCGCCGAAAAGCGGGGCAGGCTGTCTAAGGCCTTCGCGCCTGAATTTCCCTAGCTTCTGGCATCGGTCCCCGATAATCCCGCTATCCACAGGGGCGCGGCCATTCCCCAAACCCCTTACCCGGCGTAAGTTCAACCCATCTCAGGCGGCTACCGATTATCAAGCCGAAAGGCGAAGTGAAAGGCGGATTTCCTGAGGCCCGTACGGCCCGAAGCGAGAGCAGGCTTGCCTGTTCGAGGGACGGAAGCCGAGACCTACGGGGCCGCGGAAAGCGTGCCAACGCCGACGGCGGACCGATGCTGCCATGAAGGACGGCAAAAACCTTCGATGGCACGCAGGGCAAAGCCCGCAAGGGCCAAGACCGGCGTGGTCTGGAACGGACGTCGCCCCTGGGCGGCTTCTGGCAGGACCGTCAAAATCAAGGCCGGCATGGCGCGACGACTTTACGGAAGTTGCTGCCGCGACCGTGTCCTGATCTGACAGGGAGGCGCTGGGAGAAATCCCGGCGCCGACTGTCTTTTGGCTCTCCCACACAATTGTTGCGGTGTTTCCGGTTGGGGCTGCAACCGGAAACAAAATCAGCTAACGTTCGACGTCAATTGAAGGGGGATACTTCATGACCTTGATCCAGAAGCTTGCCGTCGCCTATGCATTCCTGTTCTTCGCGGTCGTGGCCATCGGCTACATTCCGGCCTTCAACGATGCCGACGGCAATCTGTTCGGCCTGTTCTCGCTGCAATGGTATGACGACCTGCTGCATGCCTTTTCCGGCGTCTGGGCGCTGGCCGCCGCCTTCATCTCGCACCGCCAGGCGGTGTTCTATTTCAAGCTGTTCGGCTCGGTCTATCTGTTCGACGGCGTGCTCGGGCTGATCACCGGCTCCGGCTGCCTCGATGCCGGCATCTTCATCAACGGCTTCCGCTCCCTCAACGACATTGAATTCCCCACCCGCTTCTTCGCCAACCTGCCGCACATCGTCATCGGCGGCATCGCCGTCTATATCGGCTTCTGGCTGTCGAAGCGCATCTACGACCACTTCGCCACGGCCTGACCGGCCATGGCCCGCTTGATAAAGCGCATCATCAAGGCGATCCTCTGGCTGATCGTCATCGTTATCCTGATCCCGATCGCTGGGCTCGCCTATGGCTTCCTGACGACGCCGTCGCTCGACAGGACGCCGCTGCCCGGCATTGCCGACGGCGCGCCACCCAAGGCGCTGGCCGACAAGGTGCGCGCCGAGATCCCCGGCTACCAGCGGCCGGAGGAATCGACCTTCCTCACCTATCCGGAATGGGCGATCGTCTACGCCGCGCGCGAATACGCCGGTTTCGTCGCCAAGGACCAGCCGAGCGGCTTTCCCTATTGGTCCTATGTCGGCCGCTTCTGGCAGGATTACGCGACGGTGATGCGCGCCAGTTCCCCCTACAAGTTCAACTATGCCAACCACCAGATGCTGATCATCATCGGCACCAGCCACTCGATCGAGCATATATTGCAGTGGGCCTACGAAAACACGGTCGGCCGCATCACCGAGGCGGCATCGGGCAAGCGCACCGCCGCCGACATCTACCAGGCCAAGGTGGCGGCGGATTATGCAGGCTTTCTCGACCAGGTGCCGTGGTACCAGTTTCCCTATGCGCAAAAGCGCGCCGGACTGTTTGCCGTGCAGCCGGCGCCTGGTGACAGTTCCATCCGCACCAGCGAACGCAAGCTCGCCTTCGGCCTCGCCGACACCATCAAGCAAGGGTATGCCGAGCTCATCAAGAAGGCGCTTGCCGCGACTTCCGACCCGGCCTTCCTCGATGTCCATGTCTGGGCAAAGGGGCCGGTCGGCGAGGCCACCCGCGACGAGCCCGACACCTTGCTGGAACGGGACCTGGGCCCGGACGGCACCATCTTCGTCACCAAGCGATATCAGGTCTTCACCGACATGATCCCGCGGCTGATCGACAAGGGTGTCTCCTTTGTCGAGATCGGTGGCAATGACGAGATCATGGTCACGGTGCTGTCAACCGATTCGATCGCCGTCCCCGAAGGTATGCGCATCCTGTTCAGCTATCCGCTCCCGGCGGATCCCTCGACGCGCCGCACCGGCATGGTCGTGGCCGTGCGCAAGCTGCATCTGGTGTTGCCATCGCTGATGAAGGCCGGAGCCGGGCTCGAACACGTCTACGACTATTGAGGCGACAGTCCTGCCATGCGTCGACTGATCCGGATTGTCGGCTGGCTCGCGCTCACGCTGGTCGTGCTGGTCATTGTGGCGCTCGTCGGCTTTCGCGCCGCAGCGGCTTTTCGCGAGACCCTGTCGCCGCGGGAAGCGGCTCCGGCGGGAGCATTGTTCGCGACGGTCGACGGGCTGAAGATGCACTACCAGGTCTGGGGACCGCCGGACGGATCGCCCCTGCTTTTGTTCCACGGCACGGCATCGTGGGCCGAGACCTACCGCGATATCGCAGCGCCGCTGGGTGAACAGGGCTTCCGCGTAATCGCCGTCGACATGCCGCCCTTCGGTTATTCGGAAAGACCGGCCGACCAGGACTATTCGCGCGCCGCTCACGCCAGGCGTGTCCTTGGCTTTGCCGACGCGCTCGGCCTTCGGCATTTCAGCGTCGGCGTCCACTCTTATGGTGGTGGCGGCGTGATCGAAGCCGCCTTCTCGGCTCCGAATCGCATCGATGCGCTGATTCTGCTCGACGTGGCGATTGGCCTCGGCCAGACCGAGGCTTCGGCCCTGCCGTTCGCATCCCTCCTGAAAAGGGACTGGCCACGCCAGCTCCTTACTGCCTCGACCTTCACCAATCCGCTCATGACCCGGTTCGGCTTGCGCAAATTTATCGAGAACGACGATCTCGTCACGGCGGAGCGCATCGCCATCTACACGCGCCCGCTGAACGTCAGGGGCACCACCAATGCCGTTGGTCATTGGCTGTTCAGCGGCCTCTACAATGACGAGCGGAAATCGCTTGCCGCCAACAAGGCGAACTATCGCGCCTTCACGCCGCCGGTTCTCGTCATCTGGGGGCGAGAGGATTCGACCACGCCGCTGGCCCAGGGCGAAGAGATCGCCTCGCTGTTTCCACACGCCGAACTGACCGTCCTCGATGGTGTCAACCACATCCCGCAGGTCGAGCGCCCGCATGACGTGGTGCGGCTGATCGCCAATTTCCTCAAACGGACCTTGCCGGGCACCGGGTAGGCACGCGCCGCCACGCACATTCCACGGTCGAAGCCAAAATCCCGCCTTGTTCGCGCGCAATGGAGAATGCATGTCGCCTGGAACGCGACATGCGCCTGACTGGGCTGCCGGGGGACATCTCGAAGGGACGAGACCGTGATCAAGACCGCCCTTGTCGCCATGACTATCGTCGGCTGCGACTGCGACGCCAAGCTGTGCGAATATATCGGCGAGACGCCGGCCAAGTGGTCGACCATCGCCGATTGCGAAGCCGCGATGAAAAGCCAGATCCTGCACGAGCGCAATTTCAACTATCCGCTGGTGTCCGGCATCTGTCGCGCGAAAGGTTCGGCGTCCTCATCGCACCTGGCCGCGATCGCGTCGGGCCCGGAACTGAAGCCCGCCAGCCGGATCGTCAGAACGGAAAGCCCGCTGCCGCCGGAACTCAGCCATCGGCCGAGCGTCCCGGTCGGATCGCCCACGACGGCCCTGGACGCGGCCGCTGCGCGCCCCGTCGCCTATGAACAGGTGGTGGATGGCGGCACCGGCGTGCTCTACCGCACGAAGAATGGCTACGCCGTGGTCAAGACCGATCTCGGCCGCGCCGTCTCGGCAACCGCCGACGCGGCAAAGCGCTCCGTGAACTGGCTGGCCGGCCTGGTGCCGGGCAAGCCGTAGGCCTCGCCTACATCTTCAGCTTCAGGCTCTGCCAGAACTTGTCGATCAGCGGCTTCTCGGTCGCCGCGTCCTCGCCCGCGACACGCGTAATGAACAGCAGTCCCTGGTCGGCGAGACCGTAGCCGACGATTTCGAAATAAGCGGTGTCGGTGCGGGTCTTCACCTCGGCGGTGATGCCGGTCAATTCCTTGCCGTCCGCGAGCTTGCGCGTCGTCGGCTGCTGCGTCAGCTTGGCACCCGCCTTGACCGATTCCTTCGTCATCTCCTGCAGCATCAGCTGGTTCAGCGACACCGGGTTCATCTTGCCGTATTCCTGCACCACGACGATCGTGCCCAGCGCCGAGGCCATCAGATATTGCGTGATGTTCTCGCCGAGATCGGTCTTGGTCACCGAAATGCCGCTCGGATGGTTGAAGGAGAAACTGTCGCCGGAAAAGGTCGCGAAATCGTTCTTGTCGAGCTTCACTTCGACCTGTTTGCCGTCCGGCAACGTCACATGGGCGCTCTCGCCGGCATCGATATCAACCGCCTTGCCGTCGATCGTCAGCCTGAAGGCTTTCAGGTCTTCAGCGCCGGCCGGTCCGGGGCAAAGTGCGACGAAGGCGAACACCGCCGCCGCTGATCCCATCCGCATGGAATTCTCCTCTGACTGCTAAGCCGTCCCGCTCAGCGCCTTGATGGCACGGTAGAAGGTCGAGGAAAACAGTTCCGTCGGGTCATAGTGGCGCTTTGCCGCCAGGAAAGCCGGCAGCTCGGGATAGGACGCCAGCAGCTCCTTGGCCGTATAGTGCAGCTGGTAGGGCAGGAAGAATCGCCCGCCATGCTTGATCGTTACGTCGATAAGGGCCCGCGTCAGCGCGCGCATCCTGGTATTGCCATCGGCATCGGCGGGCTGGTTGATATAGAGCACCAGCGAATAGGCCGGCTCCGGCGCATAGGTCAGCGCCACGTCCTCCTTGTGGACGATGCGCACCGAGGCGTTGAGCACCGGCAGATCCTGGTTGCGCAGGATCTCGCGCGCTTCCGCGATGAATTCGACATAGGCGGCGCGAGGAATAAAATATTCGTGCAGTATGTCGGTCTCGCTCATGAGGTCGTTGAACAGATACGGCACCGAATCGTGCATCGGGTTGTTGCGGGTGACGAGACAGGCCTCGCCCTCGGCAAGCGCGGAGGTACGCGGCACCGTGCAGCTCTCGAATTTCGGCTCCAGCGTCTTTTCGGTGAACCATTTCAGTTCCTGGAACGCACTGCCCCATTTGGCCATGTTCATGATCACCCGCTTCAGGCCGACGCCATCGGGTTCGCCGAGCGCCGGCTGGTCGGCGGGCGGCTGCTCCGCGACCTTATCGTAGCGGTAGACGATCATGTCCTCGAGGAAATTGCCCGGCGCGGTCGACAGATGGCCGTAGAACAGGCCGATGTCCTTGTTCGGCTCCAGCACCTCGGCAAAGAATTTCGGGAAATCGTCGGACTTGATGATCTCGCGCGAGGTGCGGTAGACGGCATTGTCGACGATATCGAGCGTCGCCTCCAGCACCACGCCGAACAGGCCGTAGCCGCCGACGACATGGCGGAACAACTCGCTGTTGTCGGCTGGCGAGCAGGTGGTCACCGAACCGTCGGCCAGCATCACCCGCATCGAGCGGATCGAACCGGCCACCGAGCCTGCCTGATGGTCCATGCCATGCGCGTTCACCGACAGCGAGCCGCCGACCGAAAAGATGTCGGTCGACTGCATCGCCTTCACCGCGAAAAGCGGATGCAGCATGTTCTGGATGTCGTGCCAGCACGCGCCCGGCTGCAAGGTCATTGTCTTGGCCGCGGCGTTCACCGTGACTTTGTTGAACTTTCTGAGGTCGAGAACCAGCGCATTGTCGTCGAAAGCATGCCCGCCCATCGAATGGCGGATCGCCGCCAGCGACACTTTCAGCCCGGTGGCGCGCGCGAAGGCCAGCGCCCTGGCGATGTGCTCTTCCTCGCTGACCTCGACCATGCCGTAGACCGGCGTCCTCGACAGGCCGCTGGCGTCGTTGATGTCGCCGCCTTTTGCCAGCCAGGGCAGCGACGGATCGAAGGCCGGCGGGCTGGCGATCGGCTTCAGCGGCAGCGCGATGCCGTCTATATCGGCGATGCGTCCGGTGTTCTTCGGCCCTGACGGGCCGCGCGCCAGCCGCGCCACGGTGGTACCACCCCACAGTACCGCGCCTCCGAAAACAGCCGCCCCCAGCAGCAGCCGCCGCGACAGGCGAAATCCCTTTTGTTCCTCGGCCATGCAGATCCCCCGTCAGCCAAGGGATAGCGCGGCCTTTTGGCAAAAACCATAGCGGCGCTGCCGGAACGGCGTTTTACCACCGTCGTCGCCTGGCGGTGAGTGCCCAAGGTAATGAAAATGGCCGGTCCCCGAAGGAACCGGCCAGATTGGAGCAGGGTCTCAAAAGTCCGGTCAGCAGTCGCTATGAAGCCTTCTTGATCGACGTCACCATGCCGGTCTTCTCGTCGACGGTCACCGCCACCTTGGCACCAACCTTCAGTTTCCCGACCGACGCATCAGGCGACAGCTGGTAGATCTTGCCGTCGTCGAGGGTGACCGACTTGGTTGTCGGATCGACCGCCTGGATGGTGCCCTGAACGGTCGCGGCATAGGCCGTGCCGAGGAAGGCGAGCAGAGCGGCGGTGGTTGCGAGGGTCTTCTTCATGGATAGCACTCCGTGCTGTTTCGGTTTTCCGGTACCGCTTGGGAGAGAGCAGCACCGAACGGCCCGAGACTGGAACGAGACAGCCATCATCGGCAAATCACATTGGGTGAATTTTCGCAAAGGATATCATAGGCTTAATTCCGACATATTGTCCGCGGCCGACATCATTTCAGGCCGCTTCGGTTCCTCCGGCGAGCGCATTTCTGTTCGCGAAAAGAGTCGTTTAGACGGATTGTGGCGAGCGGTAGCGATCACGGCGCGGCCGCCGCAATCCGTCTCGACCAGCATCACGAAACAGACGGCCGAGCGGTTATCGATACACATTTTGTGTCATGGATCAGTTCAGACCGCCAACTGAAACGGACGAAACTCGCGCTCCGGTTGCAAATCTGGAACGGATGCCGGATGGTGCGCCGTTACCATGAAGGGGGCCTTTCCATGAAGCTTGCAGTCCGATCCATGATGTCCTTGATGATGCTGGCGTGTGCTCCGGGATCGGCCGGCGCGCAAGCCGCGAATCCGAACGATGACAAACCGCTTATGTTTGCCACGGACGACCCCGAGATGGCGACGGCGACTGCAAAGGCTCTTGCCAGCCTGGATGAGTTCCTGGCCCTGGCCGGAACGCCGCCCTCGGGCACGGACAGGTTCAAATTGAAGGTCGAGGTGCGCGATGGGGATATCAGCGAGCACTTCTGGGTCATCCCGTTCCAGCGTACCGAAACAGGGTTCGTCGGCATATTGGCAAACGAGCCGGTAGCTGTGCGCAATGTCGTCCTCGGCCAGAACATAGAATTCACCAGGGACGATATTTCGGACTGGGGATACAGGCGCGACGGGCGGCAAGTCGGTAGCTTCACCGTGTGTGTGATGTTCAAGAGGATGTCGAAGGAAGAAGCGGACTACCTGCGCGACAAATCCGGTTACGATTGTTGATCGTTTGCCCAACCGGACTAGCTTGCGCCGATCTTGCGCACCAGTGCCGCGGTCGCCAGCATGGCACCCAGGTCCGAAATCATCGGTGCGACATGGCTGGCGTAGTCGAGCGGCACCGAAATATCAGGTAGCTCGAAAAAGTTCTTCGGTTGCGGCAGGAGCAGAAAACCGTCGCTGCCGTTGAGCGCGACACGCGCCGGCTCGTCCGGCCAGGTTTCGCCGAGCCATTTCAGCGCTTGCGCCAGCCGGCCGGTCACCAGCGGCCGCGCCGCCTCGACATTGTCGGTGCGGAACTCATAGGCGGCGTCGAGCTCAGGCACGCCGGACGGCAGTTCCTGCATCCTGGGCGCGAACATGCCGCGGAAAAAACCGATCACGCCACTGGCACGTCGCGCCGCGACCAGTATTCCCGGAAACGGCTCGAAGGCCTCGAAAGCGACGATGACGCCCTTGAACGTGGTGGTCTTGTTCTTGGTGGCGCCTCCATCCCAAAGATCGGCTTCGTACAGCTCGAAGGCAAATCCGTCATAGCGTCCTGAGATGATGTCATCGAAGCGGCTCATGGTGAAACCGCCGACCGTCTCGCGCGGCAATCGGTCAAAGGAATGCGGCGTCACGTCGTGCTGGTAGCGCATATCCCCAATGAAGCCGAAGATGATCGGCATCAGCGTCTGGCGAAACGATTGCTGCAGCCTCGCCGCCGGCCTGATTGCCCTGAAATAGACCACGATCGCCACCACCAAGCCGATGCCATAGAGAAACACATGCGGCGTCGAGAACCATTGCTCGTTGGGATCGGCGACCTTGTTGAACAGCCAGGCAATGAGCGCGACGAAGACGACCACCAGGCCAACGAACAACGGCACGCGCCACTTGACCGCGCGTGCCACCGAGGCCCTTGTCGCTTCGTAGGTCTCGATGTCCTTCTGGATGGCCGCGATATCGGCCGCGCCCGGCATGAAAGTTTCCATTGCCATCCCCCCGCTGCCGAAGCCCGCTTTGCTCCATTATGATAGCTGCTTTTGCAGGAATGACGCCAGCCGGATAGAGCGGTGATCCCTTATCCCCTTGTGTGAGAAGGGAAGATTGCGCCCAGCCGCCCTTCGACCTTTCCCCTTATCGAACTCTCCAATTCCTCCACCGACACCAGCCGCTCATGGTCGCCCACGCGTACCCGCATGAATGGATGCAGCCGGTGGGCGGCGATCCTGCCGCGCGTATCGGCATCGGCACTCACATCGACGACGAAAATCCCGCCGATCCGCCCCGGCCATGGCTGGCGGGCAAAAGCGGTGCCAAGGAAATCGCCGAGCCCATAGGCGACGATCGCGTCGCCGATCCGCTCCACCGGCTGCACGACATGCGCGTGATGGCCGGCGATCAGCCCTACGCCCTGCCCGGCCAGCCGCCGCGCCAGCGCCCGTGTTCCGGCACGCGGAAAATGCCGAAATTCCCAATCCCAATGCGGCACGGCGCAGAGGAGGTCGAAACGATCGCGCGGCCAGCCTGTCGGGTCGCTGTCCATCGACACGCGACCGGCAAACAAGCTCTCGTCGGCGTTGCGCCACAGCGTGAAAGCAGCGAAGCCGACATCCAGGGGCCCGACTTTGATCGACCGAACCGGACCATTGGCGGCTAGGCCGATGGTGCGGATATCGAGCCGCTTCAACGCGGCCACCGTCACGTCGAAACCGGCGACGCCCTGGTCGAACACATGATTATTGGCCAGTGACAGCACCAGTTTTTCGCGCCCGATGCCGACCGCCGCCAGCGCCTCGACCAGAAAGCGTTCGCTCATCGCATGATGCGTGCCGAGTTTGGTTCCCAGTAACGCGCTCGGCCTGTCGACAACAGGGCTTTCACAATTGCCGATGACCAGGTCGGCCGTGCCCAGCAGGGCCTTGATCGCCGGATCGCAGTCGGGCGCGCTCCGGTTGGCGACCGCCGAGATGTCGCCGATGAAGGCCAGCCGCACCGTCCGTCTCGGTGGCCGGTCCATCAGCGTCCCCGATGCCGGCGCAAACCCGGTGGCGTCACCGACGAGCGACGGTTTCAGGAAATGCGGCAGCCAGGACAGTTTATAGGAGAGCGGATAGTTCGACACGGCGCGCCCAATCGTTTGCCTTGTCTAGACTGTCCAGCGGGCTGGTTGAAGCCGTCGGCAATCAACGATGTGGACAGCGTGTCGGCGCCGACAGGCGCGACATCGTAAATCTGTGTATGGTCGCTGGCGACAAATGGGAGGGAAAAATGACGCGAATAGCAAGCCTGCTGGGATCGGCTTTCATTCTGCTCGTGCCACTGTCGTCCGCATCGGCCGCCATGCCGGAAGCGGCAACCGCCTTGTTCGAGGCAAAAACCGTAGCCGCGCGCGACGCCGCGCTGTCTATCCTGGAAGCGGCCGCGCCGAAAGATCCGGCGTCCGCCTATGCCGCCGGCGCCGGCGAGTTCTTCACGGCGCTGGAATTGCTGGCCAGCGGCCTGCACCGCCATGGTTTCGAAAGCCCGCAATCCTTCATGCTGCCACTGATGCAGCTGCCCGTGCCGCCCAATCCCAAACCCGAGCCGCTGACCTATGAAAAGTTCCGCGCCATACTGGTCGCGTTCCGCGACCGGCTGGGAAAATCCGCCGCGACACTGGGTTCGGTGCCGGCCGATGCCGATATCGGCATGGTCATCGACCTCACCCATGTCGGTATCGACCTCAACGAGGACGGCACGATCGCGCCGGATGAAAGCATGGCGGCGATCATGGCCGCGCTGTCGCATGGCGGCATGGCGCCGGACGGCGCCGCACCGGCGCTCACTTTCCGCTTCGATCGCGCCGACGGCTATTGGCTGCAGGGCTATGCCGAGTTCCTGATGGCGCAGGCCGATTTCTGGCTGGCGCATGATTTCAGGGGCACGTTCGACGGCTCGTTCCACATGCTTTTTCCGCGCGCCAAGCTGCCGTTGCAGGACATCCTCGTGCCGCCGCCAAGTGAGATGGGCTCGAGCATCTTCTCCTCGGAATGGCGCATCGCCGATTTCATCTCGATGGTGCACATGATCAACTGGCCGGTGATCGAGCCGGAGCGTCGCAAGGCGGCGCGCCAGGAGCTGCTCGAAATGATCCGGCTGTCGCGCGAGGACTGGAAGGCGATCCGCGCCGAGACCGATAATGACCGCGAATGGCTGCCCGGCCCGCAGCAGAAGGGCGAAAACCCGCTCACTGGCCTCGAAGTCGGCGAGGAGCAGGTCCAGGCCTGGCTCGCCACCTTGACCATGGCCGAGGATCTGCTCGAAGGCCGCGCGCTGCTGCCGCATTTCCGCATCACCGGCAAGGGCATCAACATGAAGCGCTTCTTCGACGAGCCAAAACCCTTCGACCTCGTGCTGTCGATCACCGGTCCCGGCATCGCCCCTTACCTCGAAACCGGCAATATCCTGACCAGCGAGGATTTCGATCAGATCCAGCGCCAGTTCGGCGGCGGCGGGTTCTTGACGTTCGCGCTATGGTTCAACTGAGCGGCGCCCTAGGCTGATGCAGGTGCCTCAGCGCGCGAACTCGCTCATCCGGGCCAGCAGCCACTGCAGTGGATTGCCGACAAAGGCCCGCGTGACGAAGCTGTCGTGCGCAGCGTCCGATGCAAGCAGGGCGACAGTGCCGGCTTCGAGGCGGCGCGGTGGATCGGAACTGGCATCTATACCGTGGCCCGCCAGCAACCGCCTGATCTCGGCATTGCCGGAGGCCGATGATTTGCCATAGGCGCTGACGAAGAAACTCTTCCTGTGATGCGCGATCCAGTCGGCGAAGATGCCGGCCTCGTCGAAGACGGCGTCGAGCAGGATGACCCCGAGCAGGCGTCCGCCGATGTCACCATTCCCGAGCACGGAAGCGGCCGGATTGTAGCCGCCGCTGTAGGCGACCATCACCACCGGCATGGCCTCGAATTTTGCCGCCTTGGCGCCGGTCAGCTTGGCCAGGCCTTGCGCCGCCTCGGCCATGAACTTGGCAAAATAGCCTGGTGTCCAGAAATTGCCGGCGCTGGAATCCTGCGCGTCGCGGGCAAATTGCGGCGCCACCAGCACGGCGTTGAGGCCTGAAGCCTCGACCTGCGCGACGACCCGCTGGCGCCCGACCACGTCGCGCTGCAAGGTCGCGCCATTGCCGTGGAAGAACACCACGATGACAGCAGGCCTGGCGGGATCGAACCCTTTGGGAATCGCGAGCAGCGTCGAGCGATCGGAATAGGTCTCGTCTTCCCAATAGATTCCCCCGCGCGGCGAGGTGTGACCGTGGCGGCCGTTCGCATCGACGTCGAGAAACGGCCCGGAGCCGTCGGGCAGCTTGCCCCGGTACGGAAACGGTGACGCCTTGAACGGCACGATGGTCGAGACCGCCTTGTGCAAGCGCGCGCCCTGGCTTACCGCCGGAAACGCCGCCGTGGCCAGCAGTCCGGCGACGATGGCGCGCCGGTCCGGCATCAGGCGGGCACCACCCGGAGAGCGGGCGCCTTCGATGGCAGGAGCACGGCAAAGAACGCCGGGATGGCAACGACATAGGCCATCGCTGCCCATTGCAGCACGGCACTGAGCCCGAAGCTGGTGGCGACGATCGGCACGGCGGCCGAGCCGATGACCGAGAAACAGCCATTGATGCCCCAGGCCCAGACGAACAGATGCTCCTTGCCCAGCCGCGCCAGCCAGGTCATCGCGGTGGCCATCGGCATGCCCATCAGGAAGGCCGGCGGCGACACCAGCAGGAAGCAGAGCAGCAGCCGCACGGCATAGGGATAGGCGCCGATCCGGTCGAGCACGGGCGATAGATAGAACCCGTAGGCCAGCAGCAGCACGCAGACCGTCAGCAGCACAACCGGCAGCAGCGTCCTGGCGCGGTCGAAGATGCGCTCGGCGAACAGGCTGCCGAGGCCGGAGAACACCAGCATCGAGGAGATCAGCACCGAGGCCGAGACGGTCGGGTTGGCCAGCGCCACGGTAAAACGGCTGATCAGCCCGACCTCGACCATGATGTAGCCGAGACCGAGGCAGGCGAAATAAAGGATGGTGCCGAGCTTGCCGCGCGAGCGTGAGAACACGATGCGCCAGCCGAAGATGACCGGCAGCAGCACCAGCGATGCCGCCGTGATGCAGGCAATGCCGAGCGTCGCCCAGATCAGGAGATAGCCCCAGTCGTCCTGGAACAGGTCGAGCCGGTCGAGCGTGCGCGGCAGGTCGGCGACCTTCACATAGGCGGCGAAATAGGGTTGGTCGTTGCTCAGCGCACGCGCGTCGAAGACATAATCGTTGGCGAGCTTTTCCCAGCCGCCGGTCAAAAGCGCGTGCCAGGTCATGCGCTGCAACGCGGTCGCAGGCAGCACCTGCGGACCGGCATCGGCACCGGCATCCGCACAAGCATCGAGTGTCGGATCGGCAGGCGCCGTCGGGTCGCAGTCAGGATTTGCAGGCGCTGACGCATCGGCGGGCTGGGTCAGCGTCGCGTCCTGTCCGCTGCCGAAGATCGAGGCGCGGTAATCATCGAGTACCTTTTGCGCCCCCGAGCCGTCATAAACTATTCCTGGATAGTAGACCTCCTCCCAGGACATCGATTTGGTGTAGTCGCGCAGCGTCTTGATTTCGGCCTCGGTGAAGCCGCCGCGCTTGAACAGCACGGTCGTGGTGGAGAGATAGCTCGACACGGCGAAGATATCGTTGGCGGCACCTTGGCGGTCGAAGGTTCTGGCCGCTTCGGCGACGGTCGAATAGAGCTTGAGCACCGATTTCGGCGGCTCTTCCTTGTTCCACAAGGTGATCGACAGCACGCCGCCATCGGCAAGCGCGTGCATGTAGCTCAGCATCGCCTCACGCGTGTAGGCATATTTCTCCGAAATGGCGAAGCCGCCGGGATTGGACAGGCCGACGCTGTCGGCGAGGCTGAGGTCGATGACGTCGTAGCGCTCTGCCGTGTTGGCGAGGAACAGGCGCCCGTCATAGTCGATCACCTTGATCCGCGGCTCGGCCAGAATATTGCCGGTGACGTCCCTGAGCACGGAATCGCGAAACGCCCGCAACGTCATCGGGTTGCTTTCGGCGACGGTCACCGATGTCGAACCGGCATTGAGCGCCGCTTGGGTGGAGATGCCGCCGCCGAACTGCACGACGAATGTCTTGGGCTTCTGCTTGATGACATAGGGATAGTGCATCGGCAGATAGCGGAAATAGACCTGCTCGGCCGGCGCCAAGTTGCGCATGATGCCTTCCGGCCCGTCGCCGTCGCGATACATGCCGACATAGGTGTTGGCCGGAACCTCGGGCATGCCGAAAGCGGCGTTGTCGCTCAGGCCCGGCGCGAAGTGCATATAGGAGCTGGCATAGACCTGCAAATCGCCGAACGGCGAGACGCTGCGGTAGATGCGCTTGCCGTCGGGGAAATTACGGGCATAGGCGACACCCTTGTATTGCGAGACGGCGATGTCGGGTATGCCTGTGAGCCCAGGCAGCATGAGGTAGCCGGCGATCGACAGCGCCGCAACCACGGCACCAGCGACAACACTCTTCCAGGCGCCGAACGCGGCGAACCACAAGAGCGAGCCGGCGGCCCACAAAAGCAGCGGCACGACGATGATGGTTTCAGGCGCGAACAGATACAGCGACACCAGCACGACGAGGCCGGCAAGCCCCGAGCCGGTCAGGTCGGCGAAATAGACGCGGCCGAAGGCGGTGCGGCTTTTCAGGAAGACGATGCCGAGGAAGAAGGCGCCGGCCAGGAACGGCAGGAGATAGAGCAGGAAATTGGCGAGCAGCCGCGATTTCTGCTGGGGATCGGAAACTAGGAAGATGGCGTTGAACGGCACCGTCTGGGCGACAAGGTTGGAGCCGACGGCGAGCGGGCCGATCAGCAGCAGGGCCACTGTTGCCGCGCCTTGCCAGTGGCGGTCGAACCAGCCCTTGCCGGCGAAGATGACGACGCTGGACAAGGAGAAACCAAGCATGGCGAGGCTCACCACCAGCGAGCCGAAATGCGACCAGCTGCCCACGGCGAACACCCGCATGACGGCGATCTGCAGGGCGATGATGGCGCCGGCGATCAGCCCGACCGCGAGATAGTGCGCAAGCCGTGGCGCCTCCAGCGGGGCGATGCCTGGTCGAGAGATCGGTACGACGGCTGCCATTCAGGCCCCTTGGTGCGAAATTCGGCAAGGCCGGTGCCGCCGCGCGGCAACTCAGCCGTTATGCGTACCGACGATCTGGTTGCCTTCCAGCTTGGTGAAGGGCACGAAGGGCACCACCTTGCCGTTGTAGATGTCCGAGCGGACGATGTTGAACGTGCCGTCGGCAAGCTGCTGCTTGATCACCTTGAGCACATGCTGGGCGCCCGGCGGACCGACCGGAATGACCATCACGCCGTTGGGCTTGAGCTGCTGCAGGAGGGACGGCGGGATGTGGTCGATGCCACAGGTGACGATGATCTTGTCGAACGGGCCGACGCTCTCCCAGCCATAATAGCCATCGGCATTGCGGCTGGTGACCGAGCCGTATTCGCTGTAGCCGCGCTCGATCAGCCCATCATAGGTGCGGCGGGTGCGCTGCGCCAGAGGATTGATGATCTCGATCGTGTGCACCTTGTCGGTGAGGTTGGCGAGGTAGGCCGACTGGTAGCCCGAGCCGGTGCCGATCTCGAGCACGGCTTCGCCGAACTGCACGTCGATGGACGTCGTCATGCGCCCGACCAGATGCGGGCCTGAAATCGTCACGCCATAACCGATGTCGAGGAAGGCATGATCATAGGCGCGGCCCATATTCTGCGGCAGCACGAACTCCTCGCGCGGCGTCAGCAGGAAGGCGCGCTTGTTGCGGTCGTCCAGCACGTCCTTGTTGTAGACCATGATCTGGAAGCGATCGAACCGCTCCGCCAGCAACTTCGGATCCTCGCCGCGATTGGCCACCATCCAGTCGATGAATGATTTCTTGTCCTTGAACGGCACCTCCGCATTGCGGTCATAGGCAACCGGCACGGCGGCCTTGACGGCGGCCGGAAGAATGGAAAACGCCGCAGCTCCCGCCGACAGCGCCAAGAAGTCTCGACGCTTCATGGAAAAAGCCTCCAAAAGTGGCCTTTGCCACCTAAAACCAAGCACTTGAACGGATTGCACTGCCTCCCAAAACGAGTCAATCGGCCGCCGGGAGGCGATCCTTCAGGCCGAAGAATTGTGGCAGGACGGCAACACTATTTGCAGGCAGCCGGTGGCGTAGCAGCGGCGCGGCCGACGCATGTCGGCGTGCCTCATTGCCGCGGGAATCGCCCGAACCGCCTTTTTGCTAAGACTAGCGAAGGCTGTTTTGCTTGACTCAGCAGGCAAAAACAGGCAGCAAAACAGCCTTGGAAGGGCTGCAATACCGCGTGCATGGTCGTGGACGAGCCTTTTTTCGGCACAAAGTCCACGTCTCTCCATTGGTTTTGAGAGGGATTGGTTAACCAACTTTGTCCATATTTTGAAGCAATCGGCAACTAACGACAGGCGCGGCAAACGCGTCGGGGACCACCTGGGATCACTCACAGAATGGTCGTCGCGGCTATCACAGCCGCGGACGTGGGAGCCGCTTGGAGCAAGATTGGTTGCATGGCGTTCTTGAGTCGTAAAATTGTCGGGGACAGGCGTTGGAGCGGCGAGACCGCTTTCGAAGCGCCACGTGCCTCATCCTTCACCCCTGAACGGGTTGTCCGCTGGGTCGCGGTGCCGGGCGTCAGCGCTGCCGTCGGCCTATGGCTGATCGGCACCATGGCCGGCCTCAGCTCCGTCGGCGCCTCGCTCTCGACGGCGTCGATCGGCCTGCCACAGACGCTGTCCATGCCGGGCACGCTCGCTCTCGCCGATCCGTTGAAACAGCGTTTCCTCAGCTCTGCGGCGCCCTTCGTGACAGCCAATGCCCATGGCGGCGCGCAAGCGCTGCACGACCACGCCGTACAGTGCGGCGCCAGCTGCTTCAAGCTGGCGGCGATAACCTCCAGGGCGGAGAAATCCGGGCGCTTGGTGGTGCAGGCCAAGCCAACGCCGGCGAAGTCGAAATCGCAGCAGCGCTTCGAACTGATGGAAGCGTCGCTGTCGCCGACAAAGCTCGCTGCCGCCTTCGCCGGCGCGGGAAAGCCGGCGGGCACGGCCAGCATCCGTCCCCTGATTTCCAGCCCCGCCCCGCAGATCACCGAGGCGTCCCTCGTGCCGTCCCTACAGGTCATGGCCAGCCTGTCCAATGACATGCCGGCTCCGGCGGCGGAACGTTTCGCCCCCGCCGATACGGGTTCGGTCGTGCAGACCGCAGCGGCGCCGATGGGCTTTGCCCAGTCGGAAACGCCCGACAACGCGCAGTTGGCGCTTGCCCTGGTCGAGTCTCTGCCTGTCGAGGACGAAGCCTTCGCCTCGCCGCTGCCGATGACCGAATCCTCGCCCGACGTCGCGGTTGCGCCGGTCGAGACACAGCAGCAACAGCCGGGCGACGCCGCCTCGCTGCCGGATGCGCTCACCGATGACGTGCCGCTGCCGACCCGCCGCCCGCAATATGACGCGCCGCAGCAGCCCAGGGTGGTGGAAGAGGACAAGCCGGCCGCACAGCCCAAGGCTTTGGAGCAGAAGCCGGCGCCCCAGCCGAAGCCCGTCCAGCAAGCCACGCAGCCGGCCCGGCAAGGCCGGACCCGCGATGGTGGCGACGTGCTGGCCTATGCCAAGCCCGACGTTCCCGCCGGCGGCCTCGGCCAGGCGTTCAAGAACCTGTTCGGCGGCCCGCGCGGCGGCAGTGGCGCAGGCAACGGCGTCGCCGTCTACGACATCAGCGCCGGCACCGTCTACATGCCTGACGGCTCGAGGCTCGAGGCGCATTCGGGCAAAGGCGCCATGGCGGACCAGCCGCGCTATGCCGACCAGAAGAACCGCGGACCGACACCGCCCAACACCTACAATCTGTCGCTGCGCGAGTCGCGCTTTCACGGTGTGGAGGCCTTGCGTCTAACACCGGTCGATGGCCGCAACAAATACAATCGCGACGGCCTGCTGGCCCATACCTACCTGCTTCGGGGCCGCTACGCCCAGTCGAGCGGTTGCGTCGCCTTCAAGGACTATGCGCGCTTCCTCGCCGCCTTCAAGAAGGGCAAGGTCACCCGGCTCGTCGTGGTGCCGCGCCTGAATGGATCGCCGACCCGCGTGGCCGACAACGCGCGTGGCGCTTGACCCCTGCGAGCAGGAAGCGCGCCATACCTGCCCACTCCTGACAGCCTGCTGTCAGGAGCCGCAGCCGGCGGCACGCCTGCCTTCATCGTGCTCTTTCCATTTTCGCCAAGACCTCCCATATTCGGGACATGGCCAAATCCCCCGATAAAAAAACGCTGCCGACGGCGAATGAGGACCGCGCCGCGCCGAAGCGGCGCAGCCCGCTGACCGATTTCCTCGACGCCTCGGAGCCGCTGCACAAGGGCGGCTTCGCCGAGATGCCGCAGGCAGAACTGTCGGGCACGCCGCTGACCGGTTCGATCGCGGATTGGGCCGAGCAGATCGAGCAGGAGGCCGAACGGGAAGGACGCACCACGGGCAAAGGCGGCGGCGCCAAGTCGCCGAAGAAGATACCCGAGCGGTCCGCCGCGCCGGGCCGCACCGCGCGCGGCACCTCGATGGGCGGCGCCGCGTCGGCCCGCGAACGCACGGCAGCCGGCCTTAATCCGGTCGCCGGCCTCGACATCTCGCTGGAAGAAGCCGAGACGATGTCGTCCAGTGGCGTCACCGCCACGGTGGCCGCGCTCTCGGCGCTGATCGAATCCGGCAATCCGCTGCACAAGGACGGCGTGCTGTGGACACCGCACCGCCCTGCCCGGCCGGAGAAATCCGAAGGCGGCATCGCCATCAAGATGGTGTCGGACTTCGAACCGGCGGGCGACCAGCCGACCGCCATCAAGGATTTGGTCGAGGGCGTCGACAACAACGACCGCACCCAGGTGCTGCTCGGCGTCACCGGCTCCGGAAAAACCTTCACCATGGCCAAGGTGATCGAGGAGACGCAGCGGCCCGCTTTGATCCTGGCGCCCAACAAGACGCTGGCCGCGCAGCTCTATTCCGAGTTCAAGAAATTCTTCCCCGACAACGCGGTGGAATATTTCGTCTCCTATTACGATTATTACCAGCCGGAAGCCTATGTTCCGCGCACCGACACCTTCATCGAGAAAGAGTCCTCTATCAACGAGCAGATCGACCGCATGCGCCATTCGGCGACGCGTTCCCTGCTCGAGCGCGACGACGTCATCATCGTCGCCTCGGTGTCCTGCATCTACGGTATCGGCTCGGTCGAGACCTACACGGCGATGACCTTCCAGATGCAGATCGGCGACCGGCTCGATCAGCGCGCCCTGCTCGCCGACCTCGTCGCGCAGCAGTACAAGCGCCAGGACATCAATTTCGTGCGCGGCTCATTCCGCGTGCGTGGCGACACGATCGAAATCTTCCCGGCCCACCTGGAAGACCGCGCCTGGCGCATCTCGATGTTCGGCGATGAGATCGAGGCGATCACCGAGTTCGACCCGCTGACCGGCCAGAAGACGGGCGAGTTGAAGAGCGTCAAGATCTACGCCAACTCACACTATGTGACGCCGCGCCCGACGCTGAACCAGGCGATCAAGTCGATCAAGGAAGAGCTCAAGCACCGCTTGGTCGAGCTCGAGCGCGCCGGCCGGCTGCTGGAGGCACAGCGGCTGGAACAACGCTGCCGCTTCGACCTCGAAATGCTGGAAGCCACCGGCTCCTGCGCCGGCATCGAGAACTATTCGCGCTACCTCACCGGCCGCCAGCCCGGCGATCCGCCACCGACCTTGTTCGAATACATTCCCGACAACGCGCTGGTCTTCATCGACGAAAGCCACGTCACCGTGCCGCAGATCGGCGGCATGTATCGTGGCGACTTCAGGCGAAAAGCGACGCTGGCCGAATATGGCTTCCGCCTGCCCTCCTGCATGGACAACCGGCCGCTTCGCTTTGAGGAATGGGACGCCATGCGGCCGCTCTCGGTCGCCGTTTCGGCGACGCCCGGCGGCTGGGAGATGGAACAGGCCGGCGGCGTCTTTGCCGAGCAGGTCATCCGCCCGACCGGGCTGATCGATCCGCCGGTCGAGGTGCGCCCGGCCAAGAGCCAGGTCGACGACGTCGTCGGCGAAATCCGCGAGACGACCGCCGCCGGCTACCGCACGCTGGTCACCGTGCTGACCAAGCGCATGGCCGAGGATCTGACCGAGTATCTGCACGAGCAGGGCGTGCGCGTTCGCTACATGCACTCCGATATCGACACGCTGGAACGCATCGAGATCCTGCGCGATTTGCGGCTTGGCGCCTTCGACGTGCTGGTCGGCATCAACCTGCTGCGCGAAGGCCTCGACATTCCCGAATGCGGCTTCGTCGCCATTCTCGATGCCGACAAGGAAGGTTTTTTGCGTTCGGAAACCTCGCTGATCCAGACCATCGGCCGCGCCGCCCGCAACGTCGACGGCAAGGTCATCCTCTACGCCGACCAGGTCACCGGCTCGATGGAACGGGCAATGGCCGAGACCAATCGCCGCCGCGAAAAGCAGATGGAATGGAACGCCGCCAACGGCATCACGCCGGAATCGGTCAAGTCGCGCATCTCCGACATTCTGGATTCGGTCTACGAGAAGGACCACGTCCGCGCCGACATCTCGCAGTTCACCGACGGCGCCGGCGCCATGATGGGCAACAATTTCAAGGCCCATCTCGACGCGCTGGACAAGCAGATGCGCGACGCCGCCGCCAATCTCGACTTCGAGAAGGCGGCCCGCATCCGCGACGAGATCAAGCGGCTGCGCGAGAGGGAACTGTCGATCTCCGACGATCCGCTGGCGCGCGAGGTGGAAGGCCAAAGTCCGGCCTCGGGCCGCGAAAAGGGCAAGCACAACAAGGGCGTGGCCAAGCATCGCACGTTGGAGGAACAGGAACGGTTCCGCAAACTCGACCAGGCACGCGCCGCCGAAGAGACGGCCAAGGCCGCCAGGCCCAACCTCTTTCGCAAGCCCGATCTCGACGAGATGGGCGCCGACGGCGCCGTGCCGGTGAAGAAGCCGCTGTTCGCCAAGCCCTCGCTCGACGATATGGGGCCTGGCACCGATATGCCAACACCGTCAGGGGCGGTGTCGCGCTCGCTGTTCAAGAAGCAGTCGGCCGAAGAGGCGCACGGCTCCGATTTCGGCATCCCGGGCGACGCCGCCAAACCGTTGTTTAAGAAGAATTCTCTGGACGAAATGACGGTGCGCCGTACCGAGAAACCGGTAGAGGGAAAAGTGCCGGCGAAGCCACAGCCAATCTCCCCCCTCGTGGGGGAGATGTCCGGCAGGACAGAGGGGGGCGCGAAGGATCGCGGCGACACCGATAAGCCAATCGTCCGTCAGCGCGCCGGCATCGGCTCTTACGAGGACCCAGGCGACGCCCGCCGCGAAAAGCGCCGGCCGGGGAAGACAGGTAGACCGGGACGGTAGCGATCCTTCGCGTCCCCCTTCTGTCCTGCCGGACATCTCCCCCACGAGGGGCGAGATCGGATATCCGTGACCACGATCGCCGTGCTGATCGGCACGATGCTGCTTGGCGAGTCGCTGACCGTCATCCAGTGCTTCGGCGCGGTGGCGATCATCGCCGGCTGCGTGCTGGTGCTGGACCCGTTTCCCCGCCGGTTGGAAGCCTTGCCCTTGCCATCGGCCCCGCCTTTGGTGTAACCGGTCCCCATACTCGAACGTCTTGAAGGAAGGCTAACGTGTTTTTCGATCACCATCGTCAGCGTGGCCCGATTTCCGCCCTGCGAGCTTGCTTGCAGGGCTGACCAGGGACGGTCCGGGTTTTTTCCCGCCTCGATTTTTTGGTCTGCCCTTCGTGGTGCCGCAACGCCTGGCCTGATGACCGGCATGCGCACCGTCAAAGTGCATCGAGCCGGATTTTCCGGACAGACCAGAGAAATCGAACATGGCCCTGATCAGCCTCAAATCCCTCGGCGTTACCATGAGTGCGCCGCTCTTTTCCAATCTCGACCTCAGCATCGGCACTGGCGACCGGCTCGGCATCGTCGCCGCCAACGGCCGCGGCAAGTCGACCTTGCTGAAATGCCTGACCGGCGAGCTGGAGCCGACGACGGGCGACATCACCCGCACGCGCGGCCTGCGTGTCGGCCATGTCGAGCAGTCCGTTGCCCCTGCCCTGCTTGGCCGCACCTTTTATCAGGTGGTGGCGGATGCCTTGCCGCCGGAGCAGGCCGACAGCGAGATGTGGCGCGTCGATATCGTTCTCGATTCGCTTGACGTGCCCGAACCAATGCGCGAGCGAGAGATGCAGGCGCTGAGCGGCGGCTGGCAGCGGCTGGCGCTGATCGCCCGCGTCTGGGTCACCGATCCCGACGTGCTGTTGCTCGACGAGCCTACCAACCATCTCGACCTCGCCCGCATCAGCCAGTTGGAAACCTGGCTCAACGCGCTGCCGCGCGAGGTGCCGGTCATCATCGCCAGCCATGACCGAGCCTTCCTCGACGCCACCACCAACCGGACGCTGTTCCTGCGCCCGGAACAGTCGCCGGTGTTTTCTCTCCCCTATTCGCGGGCCAGGGATGCGCTGGACGAGGTCGACGCCTCGACTGAGCGAAAGTTCCAGCGCGACATGAAGGTGGCCCAGCAATTGCGCCGGCAGGCGGCCAAGCTCAACAATATCGGCATCAATTCCGGCAGCGACCTGCTGACCGTCAAGACCAAACAGCTCAACCAGCGCGCGGAAAAGCTCGAAGAGGCCGCCAATCCGGCGCATCGCGAGAAATCGGCGGGGGCGATCAAACTCGCCAATCGCGGCACGCACGCCAAGGTGCTGATCACGCTCGACGACGCGGCGGTCGAGACACCGGACGGCACGCTGCTGTTCAGGACCGGCAAGCGCCACATCTGCCAGGGCGATCGCATCGTGCTGCTCGGCCGCAACGGCGTCGGCAAGTCGCGCTTCGTCACCTTGATCCGCAACGCCATTCTCGAGCCGGACACGGTGCGGAATGTGAAGGTGACGCCGTCGACCGTGCTCGGCTACAGCGACCAGGCGCTGTCCGGAATCAGCGGCGACGACACGCCGCTGGCGATGGTCTCGCGCCGCTACGATGTCGGAGAACAGCGCGCCCGCTCGCTGCTTGCCGGCGCCGGCGTGGTCATCGAGATGCAGGAACGCAGGATCGGTGTGCTGTCGGGCGGCCAAAAGGCGCGGCTGATGATGCTGGCGCTGAGACTCGCCAATCCCAACTTCTATCTGCTCGACGAGCCGACCAACCATCTCGACATAGACGGCCAGGAGGCGCTGGAGGAGGAGTTGCTGAAGCACCAGGCAAGCTGCCTGCTCGCCTCGCACGACCGTTCCTTCATCCGTGCTGTCGGCAACCGCTTCTGGCTGATCGAGAAGCGAAAGCTGACCGAGGTCGAGGATCCGGAGAATTTCTTCCGCGAGGTGGCTGAGGGAACCGGCTGAGCGGCGGGACTGATTCATGCCGATGAAGTCCGGCCTGTCGTCGCCAGGCCGGACCTTGGCCTCATTCATGAGGCGCCCTCTTGATTTCCGGAACGTATCATGCCATGGTACGTCCAGCGGAACCCGGGGATGATACGCTCATTCAAGGACAAGACCAGCGAAGCCGTTTCGAACGGCAAGACTCCAAAGGGCTTCCCTTCGGATCTTGTACGATCAGCCCAACGAAAGCTCTACATGATCGACAATGCCGTCGAACTGTCAGATCTCAAGACGCCTCCCGGCAACAGGCTTGAGCCCTTGAAAGGCAACCGCGCCGGTCAGCATTCGATCCGCATCAACGATCAGTTTCGCATCTGCTTTCGCTGGGTGGATGGGCAAGCAGAAGATGTTGAAATAACCGACTACCATTGAAAGGCAGGTCCCAAATGCTTGATATCAACCCGCCTATCCATCCAGGAGAAATTCTCCGCGAAGAGTATCTTCTACCGCTTGGTCTGAAGTCTTACACGCTGGCCAAAAAGCTGCATGTGCCGCGCACCCGCATCGAGCGCCTGGCTAGCGAGACGACACCGGTAACGCCTGATACGGCATTGCGCCTTGCGAAGTTTTTTGGCACCACGCCGCAGTTTTGGATGAACATGCAGGCAAGCTATGACCTCGCCGTCGAGGCGAAGGCCAAGAGAGCCGATCTTGAAACGATCGAACGATTGGAGACTGCTGCCTGAAGTAAGCGCATTGCCGATAACAGAGGCCGCTAAAAAGATTCGGCAATCTGTCGGATCGCCCGTTGCAGCCCCGTCCTTGGGTTGCCGACACGATGATGCCGGCGCCAACCCAAGGGAGAAGTCACCATGTCCGTCCTGTCATCCATCGGTCGCATCGCAACCCGGTATGCCGCGGCGCGCGCCCGTCGCCGCGGCGAACGCATCCTGCTGTCGCTGCCGGCCGCGCTGCGCAAGGATATCGGCTTTCCGGAAATCCTCGACACTCCGAACAACCGTTGACGCTCGCCGCCTCTCAGGCGAGCGCGAATCAATCATGCGTATCGCCCGAAAGCGGCGTCGCACGCATCGACGCGCGCCTTTCGAAAGCCTCGAACCAGCGCGTCAGCCGCGCCCGCGAACCAAACGATGGAAGATGACGGAACGCCATCCAGGACAGCGTGGTGGCTAGCGCAATATGTCCGACATGGAGCGGCGCCTCGTCGTCAAGGGCGCTCTCGGCCCAGTCGTAGGTCGCCTCGATCTTCTGCCGATATCCTTCGGCAAGAGCATCATAGCGCAGCTGTTCGGGTCTCCTTTCCGTCTCCCAGCGCAAGGCGATCCCCGTCTGCGCAAGGCCTTGGGCGGCCGATTGCAGCCGCAACGCCTGCCAGCGTGCCTCGCCGACCCGCGGCAGCAACTTCCGGCCATCATGCAGCGTATCGAGATAGGCGCAGATGACGTCGGAATCGAAGATCGCCGGCGCGCCCGGACGCAGCAGCACCGGCACTTGGCCTAGCGGGTTTTCGGCGTGGACACTGGCGTTGTGCAAGGTCGGGCTGGTTTCGTGATGAATGACCTGGAGCTGATCGGCGACGCGTGCCTCATGCGCGAAGACCAGCGCCTTGCGCGCGAAAGGTGAGTGGGTCTGATAATAGAGGATCATTGTCGTCTCCGGGCTGAGTAGGCGGCGCGCAATCCAGCTCTTTTAGCCTGCGAGCCGAGAGAATTGCGCTCTGATTGGAAGCCGCCGACGCAAGTTCGTTGCACGCCTTCCCAACCCATCGGTTGTCGCCCGGCCAAAAATTTTCGCGACCCTGTAGGATTGGCGTCCTCTCGTCCGTCCTATGGTCCGCAAGGCCAATCCAAACGTGAAGAGGAACATACAATGACCGACCAGACCCCACCCCGGCCAAAAGTGCTTGGCGGATTGACCCCCTATCTGCAGGTCGACGGCGCCAACAAGGCCGCCGAGTTCTACAAGAAGGCTTTCGGGGCCGAGGAAGTCTTTGCCTATCCGGCGGATGAAAAAGGCCGCACCATGCATATCCATCTCTACATCAACGGCTCGACGCTGATGCTCGGCGACGCCTATCCGGAACACGGCCATCCGCACCAGGCGGCGCAGGGCTATACGTTGCAGCTCCATCTCGGCAAGGATGATATCGACGCTTGGTGGAAGCGCGCTGTCGACGCCGGTTGCGAGATCGTCACGCCGCTGCAGGTGATGTTCTGGGGCGACCGATGGGGCCAGGTGAAGGACCCCTTCGGCGTCGCCTGGGCAATGAACGCACCGACGGAATAAGCTTTAGCGTGCGCGCCCTCGCCGAGAGGGATGCGCCCAACCGCGCCGGGTCGTATCCCCGCCGATCCGGCGCCTATTTCTAGCAAAGAGGAGACCGCCATGTCCTATGTCGATGGCTTCGTGCTTGCCGTGCCGAAGGCAAATCTCGATGACTACAAGAAGCTGGCCAACCTCACAGGCCCCATATGGATGGAACACGGCGCGCTCGCCTATGTCGAATGTATCGGCGACGATGTGCCCTATGGCGAGCTGACCTCGTTTCCGCGCGCCGTTCAGGCCAAGGACGACGAGATCGTCGTTTTCTCCTGGGCCGTCTACAAATCCAGGCAGGATCGCGATGCTGTGATGGCCAAGGTGATGGCCGACCCGCGCCTGAAACCCGATTGGGGAACCATGCCCTTCGATGCCAAGCGCATGATCTTCGGCGGCTTCCAGCCCTTCATGGAGCTTTGACGCCAAGCTAGGTCGAGATTGAGGTCAGGCCGAGTCGAGAACGATGGTTTCCGAGAACCGGAACGGAGCGTACGTTTGAATACGTGAGTACCGGAAGCGCAGGCAACCACCGTTCGCGGGCCGGCACCACCTCAATATCGACCTAGCTTGTCGAGCAGCGGCTTCAGCCTGTCGCCATAGCGCTTCCACAGATCGACCGAGCCCTGGTACATCGGCTGGCGCACCTGCGCGGCGGATGCCGTGCGCACCGGCCTGTCGGTCTGGTGGAACGACAGCACGGCATCCTCCCATGGCAGGCCGAGATAGTCGATCAGCGCCCGGCTCTGCCCGTCCTGGTCGGCGACGAAATCCTCGTAGCGCACATCGTGCACGACGCCGGGCAGCACCTTGTGCCAATGCGCCATGATGTCGGTATAGAGATTGTGGAAATCGGCGAGCTCGCCGAGGTCATAGCCATAGCGGTGGCTGTCGCCGCGGAAATGCACCTTGTAGATCGACAGGCATGTCGCCGCCGCATCGCGGGCGCAGTGGATGATTTTTGCCTTCGGCAGCATCATGTGGATGAAGCCGACGAGCAGGAAGTTGCCCGGCATCTTGTCGGTGACGTGGCGCATATGCGGATAGCGGGCATGGAGCATGTCGAGATAGGCCTGCCCCGCCTCGGCGAAATCCGCATCGTCCGTGTCGGCCACGCCCCAGGGGAAACCGCCCGGCATGTTCGACGGGAACTGCCTGCCGACCGCCGTCTTCAAGATGCCGAGCTCGCCCGCGCCGTAGACTTGGGCGTGGCTGGCGATGATCTGTTCGACCAGCGTCGTACCCGAACGCGGCATGCCGACGACGAAGATCGGCGCATCGTCGGTGATCGGGCTCGGTCTGTGCTTTTCGAAGAAGCCGGCATCGAACACCGTCTTCATGGCCTCGAATTCGGCACGTGTCTTCACCGGATCATAGTCGATGCCCTTGCGGCGGATGGCATTGCCCTCGGCGAAGTAGTCGAAAGCCTTGCCATAATCCTTCAGATCGTCATTGGCCTTGCCGAGGCCAAACGACAGCTGCATGCGTGCCAGGCTGTCCTGAGGCGCCTTGGCGTGCTGCGCCTCCATGCCGGCCAATTCGGCATCGCGCTCCTTCTGGCGCTTGACCTGCGTCAGCATCAGCCACGCGCGGGCCATGGCGGGCTGGATCGCCACCGCCTGCCGGAACAGGTCGGCCGCCGCGTCGAGCTTGCCCTTCTCCATCAGCCCGACGCCCAGTCCGTGCAGCAGGTCGGCATCCCTAGGCCGGATGGTCAGTGCCTCTTGGAAAACAGCCAGCGCCTCGTCGAGGCGTCCGGCTTCCTGCAGGGTTTCGGCAAGGCCGATCCGCGCGCGCACGTGGAATGGGTTGCGCTGCACCGTGCCGCGATAGATGTCCTCTGCCTCCTCGAACCGGCCGATCTGCCTCAGCGACGAGCCGAGATTGTCGCGCGCCGCAAGCTGCTCCGGCCGCAGATCAACCGCGCCGCGAAAGAAATCGATAGCCGCCGTGACACGCCCCAGATCGCGCATCACGGTGCCGAGATTGTTGAGGAAGTCGGGATTCGTCGGCTCCAGCTGAACCGACTGCTCCAGGAAATCCATCCCTTCTTCGCTGCGCCCGGTCTGGTGCAACAGCAACCCCAGGAAATGCGCTGCGGCCGCATGTTTGGGCTGACGCGCCAGCACCTGCCGGTAGATCGCTTCGGCCTCTTGTCGGCGCCCGGCTTGGTGCAGTTGCAGCGCCTGCTGCACATACTGGTCGAGGCCCAGCGGCGGCTGGCCTCCCGCGCCAGATTTGGCCGCGCCGGACCTGGTTCCCGCACCCGCCGCTCTTCTCTGATCTCTGTTGATGGGACACCTGCCGTGTTTCTACGCCCTGCGGGACCTAAGCCATGCCGAGGAGAGATTCAAGGTGTGGGCGCGGCCGAACGGCCGGGAGCCACCGCAAGGTACGCGCAACCACAAGCCGGTCGCGACGTTGAGCCTGCGCGGCCAGATGCAGGAGTTCCCCAATGCCCCTTACCGCCTTCGCCATCAATTGCTCGCTGAAAGCCTCGGACGACAGGGAAAAATCGTCAACCGACAAGTTGATAGCCGATCTGCTCGCGGCGCTCAAACCGCATGGCGTGGAAGGCGAGGTCGTGCGCGCGCTCGATCATGACATCAAGCCTGGCGTGCTCTCCGACATGGGCAAGGGCGACAACTGGCCTGGCCTGCGCGAAAAGATCGTCGCCGCCGATATCTTCATTCTCGGCTTGCCGATCTGGTTGGGCCAACCATCGAGCGTCGCCAAGCGCATCATGGAGCGGATGGACGCCTTTCTCGAGGAAACCGACGACAAGGGCCGCATGCCGGCCGCCGGCAAGGTGGCCCTGGTGGCGATCGTCGGCAACGAGGACGGCGCGCATCACTGCCACGCGGAGTGCTTCCAGGCGCTGAACGATGTCGGCTTCACCATCCCCGCCAATGGCGGCGTCTACTGGGTCGGCGAAGCCATGCATGACGTCAATTACGTCGACCTGCCGAAAACCCCCGACAAGATTACCGAAGCCATCGAAATAGCGGTCTCGAACGCGGCTCATCTGGCCGGCCTGCTCAAGAGCAAAGCTTATGTTGGCGTGGAAAAGTAATGCGCCGCCTTGCCTTCCCTTCTTGCGGGAGGACAGAATCTCAGCACGGCCCGTCGCCGACGATGCGATAATCCGAGGCACGGGCCTCGCAGGCGTTGGGGAAGGTGCGCATCTCGCCATGCCGGCGGGCGCACACCGGCGCGTATTCGCGGGTGCAGAACGTCTGCTCGCCGCCACCACCACCGCCGTCGCGGCAGGGGCCGTCGCGCACGATGCGGTAACCCGCCCGATCGGCAAGGCAGGCATTGGCGAAGGTCTGGCGATCTGCGCCGCGCCGGGCGCAGACCGGCTCGTACTGCTTGGTGCAGAATTGCGGATCAGGGCGCGGCGGGCGCGGCCCCGGTCCTTCATCGACGACGACCGTACAGGCGGCGAGAATTGCCGACAGGAACAGGATGGTAAAACCCTGCCGTGAGAAGATTGCGGCAAGAAACCTCATGATCGTCTCTCCCTCGATCCCCGTCTCGGTCCATACCGCCCAAGACTGCTTGGCGGTTCGCTGACAATGATATCGATCAAAACAAGATTTACATCAGTCGCCTATGGCATGATCCTCGCTATTGCATTGCCAATTGCAACCCCGTTCGCGGCCTCTGTCGGGAAATGACTGGGATCAGTGAGGGCCTCGCCGCGCGTTGCCGGCAATCATCACTTGTGGCCTATATATGACCACGGCCGTGGGCCGATGACCCCTCGGGCAACGAAGCCTATTTGCAGCCGGTCGACGCCCTGATCGGTCGATTTTTTTGCGTCGGATGCGCTCGTGGCGGCGGCCCGCGGCGCTATCTTGCAACGTTCACGTTTCCGTGCGATAAATTCTGTGTTCGGGCATTTGCGACCCGGAGAGCGGAACGTTTTGGACGACCTTTCCCCGATACTGTGAATCTCTGACGGCCCCGTTTTTCGGCGGGGGGTTTTGACCATGCGCCAATGCATGACTGCCGAAGCAACCACCGGGAACTGCCCTCGACGCCAGGTGGCGGGCAGGACCACCAAGACTGAACGGGTGAAGGAGTTTCCCCAATGGCCCAGACCGGCACCGTTAAATTCTTCAATGCGACCAAAGGCTTCGGTTTCATCACGCCCGACGGCGGCGCCAAGGACGTGTTCGTCCACATTTCAGCGATCGAGGCCTCGGGCCTACGCACGCTGGTCGACGGCCAGAAGGTCACCTTCGACGTCGAGCCGGACCGCATGGGCAAGGGCCCGAAGGCGGTCAACCTGCGCGCAGCCTGAGCGATCGGCGCCGCACATCCCAGGCGGATGGGCGATCGAGCAGCTTGATCAGCACCTGGGCAGGCAGACAGATTTTTGAAAGGCGCGGCGGTTTTCGTCGCGCCTTTTTCATGTCCGTGGCGCAGCATAAACGCATGTCATCTGGAAGTTCATCCGGTCCGGGCCAATGACACGCGTCATAACAAGCACTTAAAGCACGACGTGCTTTAAGTGCCCGGAAAACTTTCACTTGCCGATGGCGCTAAAATAAAGGACAAATTTCCATTCGGGCATTTGCCGGCCCGAGACTGGAGTTTATGGGATCAAAGGAGCTTCCCATGCCGCAGACCGGCACCGTCAAATTCTTCAACCATGCCAAAGGCTTCGGCTTCATCACACCGGATGATGGCGCGAAGGATGTCTTCGTCCATATTTCGGCCGTGCAGGCGTCGGGTCTTCCCGGTCTCGAAGATGGGCAGAAAGTGACATTCGACACCGAGCCGGACAAGCGCGGCAAGGGACCCAAGGCCGTCAACCTGTCGGTCGGCTGAGCCGGCTTCGCACCGACGCCGGCTCCGGCAGGTCTGGTCAGCGCCCCGTAGGCGCGGGTTGATGTCGAGAAACAAGGCGTGCGGTCAAATTTTCGTTCAGCCCCCGTTCAGCCACGGTCCCATATTAATCATTCGTAAAGCCGGACCGCATCCCCTGCAAAACTGCACGGCCCGGCACGAAGGAGACCAAGATGAACCGAATTTTCAAGACAGCCGTACTGTCCGCCGCCGTGGTCGCCACCACGCTGGGGACCTTTTCGGCGGCCAATGCCGATGACTGGCGCCGTTGGCACCATCATGGCCATGGCCATGGCGATGCTGTCGCGGCCGGCGTTCTCGGCCTTGCCGCCGGCGCGCTGATCGGTGGCGCGTTGGCCAATGACCGGCCGCCGCCCGATTCCGACCGTTATTACGATGACGGCTATTACGATCGTGACGTGCGGATACGCCCGGCCCCGGTGCGCCGCTACTACGTGGAACCGCAGGTGGTCTATGCCGACCGCTATGCCGAACCGTGGACGCGCGGCTGGTACGAGTACTGCTCGGACCGCTACCGCAGCTTCAATTCCCGGACCGGCACCTTCACCGGCAGTGACGGCGAACAGCATTTCTGCACCGCCAACTGAGGCTTCCCTGCCCCAAACAAAAAAGCGCTGACCGCAAGGCCGGCGCTTTTTGCTATCGGCTTGCTAATGCATGTCGCCCGGAAGTGTCCTCGGTTCCGGGATAACGACATGCATAATCAGAAGTTTACAGCAGGTCGGCAATCCTATTCGCCGCGACATGCTGTAGGCTTTCGAACCCGGAGCCGGTCCAGATCTCATTCAGGTCAAAAACGGATTGGTCCGCCGTTCCTCGCCGAAGCGCCCGCCGGGACCGTGACCGCAAATGAAGCCGATGTCGTCGCCAAGCGGCAACAGCTTGTCCTTGATCGAGGCGATGAGTGCCGCGTGGTCGCCGCCCGGCAGGTCGGTGCGGCCGACCGAGCCGCGAAACAGGACGTCGCCGACATGGGCGAATTTGGCGGCGCGGTTGTAGTAGACGACATGGCCAGGCGCATGGCCGGGGCAATGCAGCACCTCGAACACATGGCCGCCAAATGACACCGTCTCGCCTTCTGTAAGAAACCGATCGGGCACGCAATTGCGCACACCGCCGATACCGTAGCGCCTGCCCTGGTTCTCCAGATTGTCGAGCAGCATCTTGTCGGCCTCATGCGGGCCGATGATCTCGATGCCGAGTGCTTCCTTCAACTCCATGGCGCCGCCGGCATGGTCGATATGGCCGTGCGTGATCCAGATCGCCTCGGCCGTGATCGCATTGTCCTTCAACACCGCCAGCACCTTGTCGATGTCGCCGCCGGGATCGACCACCACGCCGTGCTTGTCATCCATGTCGAACAGGATGGTGCAGTTCTGCTGGAACGGTGTGACCGGCACGATGCCGGCATTGAGCTGACCCATGATCGTCCTTTCGCTGTGTCAGCGATCATGTAGAGACATCGGTCAAAACCGTCCACAGCCGGAAGGTCAAACAGTGCGTGTCCAAAAAGAAATGGGCGGCCGAAGCCGCCCATTTGCCAGCCCGAGATTGGCAGGCTTATTTCTTCATGGCGCCCATGACCGCGCCCAGAATGCCGGTCAGGATCGCGCCGCCGCCGGCGCCACCGACGATGTTCTGCAGGTTGAGCGCGCTGCCCAGGCCGCCGGTCGCCGCCGCGGCCGCCGCCGGATCGACGCCGTGGCCGAGCAGGCTGCCGAGGATCGCCGCGCCGCCGACACCGCCGATGGCTCCGCCCAGGATTTTGGGAAGCTGACCCATCGCCGCCGTCTTGATCGCCGCCCCGACCGCCTGACCACCGATAATGCCTGCAATGATCTGAATGATGATCGGAAGAAGCGTGTTCATGTCCATATGATTAGTCCCTCCATAGCTGTCAGCCTCCCGGGCCGACAGCATCATGAGAGACGCCGAATTCGATGAAAGTCAAATGCACAAACGCTGAAATAAAAGGGGCGGCCCGAAAACCGCCCCTGCTTGCCCGAAAAGCTGTGACTATCGTTATTCTGCGGCGATGGCATGCTTGGGTTGAACGGCGATAGAATAGTCGTTCATGAGATTCTTGGCGATCTCGCCGACTTCGAATCGGTAAGGGCCGATCTCCGAAACCGGGGTTACTTCCGCTGCCGTTCCGGTCAGGAAGCACTGCTCGAACCCTTCCAGTTCTTCCGGCAGGATGGCGCGTTCGATGATCTCCAGGCCGCGATCCCTGGCCAGGCCAATGACCGTGCGACGGGTGATGCCGTCGAGGAAGCAGTCGGGCTTGGGCGTGTGGATCTTGCCGTCCTTGACGAAGAAGATGTTGGCGCCGGTCGCTTCCGCGACCTGGCCCCGCCAGTCGAGCATCATGGCGTCGGCATAGCCCTTGGCCTCCGCGGCATGCTTGGACATGGTGCAGATCATGTAGAGGCCGGCGGCCTTCGACCGCGACGGCGCCGTGCGCGGGTCGGGCCGGCGCCATTCCGCCACATCGAGACGAATGCCCTTCAGCTTCTGCGCCGGGTCGAAATAGCTCGGCCACTGCCAGATGGCGATAGCGACATTGATGCGGTTGTTCTGCGCCGAAACGCCCATCTGCTCGCTGCCGCGCCAGGCGATCGGCCTGACGTAGGCGTCCTGGAAGCCCTGCTTCTTCAGGAGCGTGGTCGAGGCGTCGTTGAGCTCGGCCACCGAATAGGGAATCTTGAAGCCGAGCAGGCGCGCCGATTCATGCAGGCGCTCCATATGCTCGTTGAGCTTGAAGATCTCGCCGCCATAGGCACGCTCGCCCTCGAAGACCGCGCTGGCATAATGCAGGCCGTGGGTCAGAACGTGGATCTTGGCGTCTCCCCACGGAACGAACTCGCCATTCATCCAGATGAAGCCGTCCAGTTGATCGAAGGGAACGGATGCCATGGTAACCTCCCGCGGACCTCCGTCCGCATATCTCAGTATCGTTGCGTGTTCTTTTTTGGCCGCGCTATTGCGATTGGCGACGCCGGCCGGCGTCTCGAAGCGTAGGCGGATAATCGCGCTCTGGCAAACTCAGGAAGTTCCGGAAAAACCGGCCTGCCTTGCCTTTTCGTTCGCAATCCGCCCAAAAGCTTGTCAAAAATTACCATTGCAGGGAAATTACGTCAATAGTACTGACATAATCTCCCGTTCCGATGGAGAAATGATGACGGATAAAAGCCCACCTGCCGGAAAACCGATCAGGACCGCGATCACCAGCGAGGACGGCATCGACTTCGCCATCATCGAACTCTTCTTCTTCGCCTATCGGGACTTCACTTCCGATCCCGACCAGATCCTGGCTGATTACGGCTTCGGCCGCGCCCACCACCGCGTGCTGCATTTCGTCAACCGCCGGCCGGGCCTGACCGTCGCCGAACTGCTCGATGTGCTGAAGATAACCAAGCAGAGCCTGGCGCGTGTGCTCAAACAATTGATCGACACCGATCACGTCGTGCAGTTGCAGGGCCCGCGCGACCGCCGCCAGCGTGAACTCTATCCGACGGCCAAGGGCCGTGCGCTGGCGCTGGCGCTGGCGCGGCCACAGTCGCGCCGCATCCGTGCTGCATTGGAAGATTGCGGTGCCGCCGAACGGACCTTGGTGGAACGCTTCCTCGAAGCGATGGTCAATCCGGAACTGAGAGCTCAGATCGACGTTGGGTCCGCAAAAATGTCAGGGAAAAGCCATGGAGAGCACTGAGAGGATCGACCAGGCGGCCGCACCGGACGACGATGCGCCGCATCTGCTCGTGGTCGACGACGACACCCGTATCCGCAATCTTCTCAAGCAATATCTGACCGAAAACGGCTTCCGCGTCACCGTCGCCGGCAATGCCGACGAGGCCCGCCGCAAGCTCGCCGGCCTCGACTTCGACCTGCTTGTGCTCGATGTCATGATGCCGGGCGAAAGCGGCGTCGATCTCACCAAGGCGCTGCGCGCCGAGAAGAACGTGCCGATCCTGATGCTGACCGCCTTGTCGGAGACCGACAGCCGCATCTCGGGCCTCGAGGCCGGCGCCGACGACTACCTGCCAAAACCCTTCGATCCGCGCGAGCTGATCCTGCGCATCAACAACATCCTGCGCCGGGGCGGCCCGGCGGCGACGCCCAAGGTCGAACAGTTGGTGTTCGGTCCCTACACCTTCCAGATCGCCAGGCGCGAACTGAAGCGCGGCGGCGAGGCGCTGAAGCTGACCGACCGTGAACAGGAGATCCTGGCGATCTTCGCCGCGCGCGCCGGCGAAACCATCCCTCGCCACGAGCTGGTCGGCGACGATTCGGAAGTCGGCGAGCGCACCATCGACGTCCAGATCAACCGGCTGCGCCGCAAGATCGAGCGCGATCCGTCCAACCCGGTCTGGCTGCAGACCGTGCGCGGTATTGGGTATCGGCTCAGCGTGGAATAGAATACCGGCCGCAGCCCAAGAGCATGATCCCGAAAAGTGCGAACCGGTTTTCGGAAAAGATTATGCTCCAACAAAGAGTTAGATCAGGATGACGATTCAGCCAAACGTCATGCTGATCTAATACCGCCGACGGATGAAAAGAGCCAATGGCGACCACGGAACTGGAACAGCCGGACAATGACGGCTTGAGCGCACGCGCCGCGCGGACGCTCAAGGCGGTGCCGCGCATCTGGAACCGGTTCTGGCGCCTCGTTTCGCTTTACATGCCCAAGCGCCTCTATGCGCGCTCGCTGATCATCGTCATCGCGCCGATGATCCTTTTGCAGTCGGTCGTCGCCTTCGATTTCATGGAACGTCACTGGGCAACCGTGACGCAACGCCTGTCGCAGGCCACCGTGCGCGACATCGCCGCCATCATCGACCTGATCGAAACCTACCCGCACGACGGCGATTACGCCAACATCATCCGGATCGCGCAGGACCGCATGCAGCTGAAGGTCGACCTCCTGCCGCCCGATCCGCTGCCGCCGCCCGGTCCAAAACCGTTCTTCTCGATCCTCGACGATGTTCTCTCCGCCGAAATCACCCGCCAGATCAACCGGCCCTTCTGGATCGACACGGTCGGGAATTCCAACATCGTCGAGGTGCGCGTCCAGCTTGAGAACAAGGTGCTGCGCGTCTTCGTACGCCGCAGCCAGGCCTATGCCTCCAACACCCACATTTTCCTGATCTGGATGGTCGGCACCTCGCTGGTGCTGCTGATGATCGCCATCCCCTTCCTGCGCAACCAGATCCGGCCGATCCTGGCGCTTGCCGAGGCGGCCGAAAGCTTCGGCAAGGGCCGGCCGATGCCGCGCGATTTCCGCCCGCGCGGGGCCGAGGAGGTGCGCCGCGCCGGCTTTGCCTTCATCCAGATGCGCGAGCGCATCGAGCGTCAGATCGAGCAGCGCACGGCCATGCTGACCGGTGTCAGCCATGATCTCAGGACCATCCTCACCCGCTTCAAGCTGCAGCTGGCGCTGGCCGGCGGCAAGGCCGACACCAAGGCGGCGCTGGACCAGGACATCGAAGACATGCAGTCGATGCTGGAAGGCTATCTCGCCTTTGCCAAGGGCGAGGCGTCGGAGGATCCGGGACGTTTCGATCTCGAAGCCTATTTCCAGAAGCTCGGCGAAGAAGCGAACTTGCGCAAATGCAGACTGTCGACGACGCTTTCCGGCGATCCGACCGTGCATGTGCGCCCGAACGCCTTCGCGCGGCTGCTGTCCAATATCATCGGCAATGCCTTCCGCTATGCCCGCACCGTGGAGGTCGCCGCCAACCATGGCCGCGGCTCGCTTCTGGTCACCATCGACGATGATGGGCCAGGTATTCCGGCCGACAGGCGCGAAGACGTGTTCAAGCCCTTCGTGCGGCTCGATGCGGCCCGTAACCTTGACGCCAGCGGCACCGGGCTCGGCCTGTCGATCGCCCGTGACATCGCCCGCAGCCATGGCGGCGACATCACGCTCGACGACAGTCCGATGGGCGGCCTGCGCGTCGTGATCAAGGTTCCGGCCTGATTTCTATTTGACTATCCGGGCAAGATCTTGCCTGAAAACCGGTTTCGACTTTTCGGGATCACCGTCTGCTTCATCCGCCCGTCATGAAATCATGGTCAAGAGTGCGCATGAAGCGCGCGACCGCACTTGATTCGTCCTTGCCGCCTCACTTCGACCGCGTGCCCGTCAGGGTGCGCTGGAGCGAAGCGAGGGCGGCCGCATGGTCGCCGTTCCGGCATCGTTTCAAGGCAACCGCCGACCTCCGGAGCAAAGGGCCGCCATGCGCATATTGATGGTCACCGACGCCTGGCGCCCGCAAGTCAACGGCGTCGTCCACACGCTGGAGCGGCTAACCGAGACCCTGAAATCCTTCGACGTCGCGGTCGAATTCCTGACCCCGAACATCTTTCGCACCCTGCCCTTGCCGACCTACCCCGACATCCGCCTGGCGCTGACCACGCCCGGCCATGTCGCGCGCCTGATCGATGGCTACAAGGCCGACCACATCCACATCGTCACCGAGGGACCGCTGGGCATCATGGCGCGGCGCTATTGTCGCAATGCCCGCCGGCCGTTCACCACCAGCTATCACACCCGCTTTCCCGAGTATCTGAGCGCCCGCCTGCCGGTGCCCGAGAGCTGGACCTATCGCTGGCTGCGCGATTTCCACAATTCGGGCCAGGGCACGCTTGTCGCCACCCAGTCGCTCGCCGCCGATCTCACGGCGCGCGGCTTCAACAAGCTCAGGCCCTGGACACGCGGCGTCGACACCGAGCATTTCCGGCCCGACAAGCGCAAGGACCTCGGCTTCCCCAGCCCGGTTTTCCTGTGCGTCGGCCGCGTCGCCATTGAAAAGAACCTCTCCGCCTTCCTCGATCTCGACCTGCCGGGCAGCAAGGTGATCGTCGGCGAAGGTCCGGAGCTTGCCAAGCTCAAGGCCAAATATCCCCAGGCGCATTTTCTCGGCCATCGTCCCAATGACGAACTGGCCGAAGTCTACGCCTCGGCCGATGTCTTCGTCTTCCCCAGCCGCACCGACACCTTCGGCAACGTCATCATCGAGGCACTGGCCAGCGGCACGCCGGTCGCCGCCTATCCGGTGACCGGGCCTGTCGACATCGTTGGCGACGGCTTTGGCGGCGCGGTTTCGAACGACCTGCGCGAGGCGGCACTTGCCGCGCTCGACATCAGCCGCGACCAAGCCCGCGAGCGCGCCATGCGCTACAGCTGGAAGGCCAGCGCGGAAATGTTTCTCGACGCGGTCGAGGAAGCGCTCGGCGTGAAGCGCACGATCGCGGCCTGACAGGGTCGACACAGCCGAGCCGCCGCCGGCGAGCTTTAGCTAGGTGTGGAGCCTCAACAGGTTGTCCTTGGTTAGCCCGAGGCGGCTGATAGGTGGTCTTGATTTTAAGCTGCCGTGTGGCCGGTGCCAATTGTAGCGATGAAGCCATCGTGGCAGTCTGCGGTGCGTTCATGACAAGTGTTGTAGGCTCGAGCATAAGCCCATTCGCGCAGAGTCGGAGGTTTGCTCCTGATTCCGGCGGATGCGGCGTCGCTTTCCTTCCTGAACGTTGTGCTGATGCATTTTGGACTGGCGTGGCCGTTCGACGTCCTGCATCTTGTGCTCTCAGCCGCAACGGTCGGAACCATTCTCGGCGCGTTTCGGCCTCCAGCTATCGCGTCAATTCAATCAGCCGCGACGCCATGATGGCATCTGCCGGGGCTTCCTGCCCGCTATTTCAGAATAGCCGCCCGCCGTCCGGCACCCTGCGTTCGATGGCGCCCAACACGACGGCGCCCTCTTCATCGGGGAAACCGAGCGTCAGCACTTCCGACATGAACGGGCCGATCTGGCGCGGCGGGAAATTGACCACCGCTAACACCTGCCGGCCGATCAAAGTCTCGGGCGTATAATATTTGGTGATCTGCGCCGACGACTTCTTGATGCCGATCTCGACGCCGAAATCGATCTTCAGCTTGAAGGCCGGCTTGCGCGCCTCCGGAAACGGTTCAGCCTCGACGATCGTGCCGGCGCGGATGTCGACACGATCGAAGTCGGCAAAACTGATCTCGGGCTTGCGCTCGTTGCTGGAACTCATGTCGAACGCTTCTTGCTCAGGCGTTGCCGAAGGTCTCGAACAGCACGCCGGCCAGCGCGTCCTTGGCCGAGGTTCCCGACCAGACGACGAACTGGAAAGCCTGGAAGTAACACTCGCAGGCTTCCAGCGCCGAGGACAAAAGCACTTCGACCTGCTGGCTCGATGGTTCGACCCCGCCGGCCAGGAGCAGCGACTGGCGGAACATGATCGCGCCTTCCTGCTCCCAGAGGTCGAAATGGCCGAACAGCATCTGTTCGTTGATCAGCGACAACAGCCGCATCACTTCCAGCGTGCGGGTTTCCGGCACCTTGATGTCGAAGGCGCAGGCCAGGTGCAGCGCCTCGAAATCCTCCATCCACGAGAAGGAGACGTGATAGTCGGTCCAGCTGCCGGCAACCGAGATCGAGATTTCGTCGTCGCCGGCCCGTTCGAAGGACCAGTCATTGTTGTGGGCCACCTGCTCGATCACATCCACCGGATGGATTTCGCGGGAAAATTCGAGTTCGAGAAGTTCCATGGAATGCTTCCTGTGTTCAGGGGGAGCGCCACACGCTCCGCGGGGCACACACGACGAACAATCTTGTCTAGAACTCGGACGGCCGGGACTTCTCAACGCAAAGACCCCAGACCGGACTCCACCGCCCGGCGCATGACCCCTGCTCCGAATCATGCAACAAATTCAGTCTATTGATCAGGAGTCGCGTGAACAGCCCAATTTTTCGCACTGCGTCATTCGCATGTGGAAAGGTGCCTGTCACAAAGAGTCACGCAATGCCGGTAAGCGATTCACGGCAAAGCGATTTTCAGGCTGGTGCTTTGTGGAAAAGTTTAACGAATTATTTTTTCGGCTTGGGCTTCGCCGGAGCCGCAGGTGTAGCCTGACCGGTCAGTTCGGCGATCCTGGCCTCGAGTGTCTCGATGCGCTCGGCGAGCCTGCCGTTCTCTTCTCTCGCCTTGGCCGCCATCTCGCGCGCGGCCTCGAACTCCTCGCGCTGCACGACATCCATGGAGTTGAGGATGCGTTCCGCCTGGCCCTTGAAGGCCGTCTCCACCTCGCGCCGCACACCTTGAGCGGCACCGGCGGCATCGGTCATCAACTTGGCGAATTCATCGAGAATGCGGTTCGGTCCGGTCGACATGGCAGATCCTCGCTTGCATAATTTGAATTAGTGACGTGGCGCGAGGAATGCAAGAACGTTGGGCGTTGGTGCGGCATCTGCGTTGCTATTGCGCACAACCGCATGGCGACTGCCGCGTCCTGCGGGAGGCTCCCGAACGGCTCCGAAGCTGTACTTGGTGGTGGCAAGTCGCCTATTGTGACGCCCTCGTCTCCCTTCAGGCACGTTCAACCCGGGATAACCAATGGCAACGCCCCCGCGCAGACCGACAAATCCGATGGAAGCCGCCGAAGCTGTCTTCAAGCCGGTCAAGAAGCCGGCACCGGCCCCGCCTCGCGAACCCTCCACCGCCCCGAATGTCCGCGAGCTTGTCTCGATCAGGATCGACCGGGCCGTGCTCGAGCATTTCCAGGAAGATGGCCCAGGCTGGCAGGACAGGATCAACGACGCCTTGCGTGAAGTGGTGGCCGGCAAGCCCAGGGGTTGAGGACATCCATCCGCGCGACGGATCTTGAAGCGATCCCGTTCACGAGCCATGGACGGCCGTGCCCTTGCCTTGACCCTGCCAAAACCCTGCCGCATGGTCCGCGCCGATCGCAACCGAGAGCTCCCCGTTGAACGAGTATTTCCTGCTGCCGCTGGCTTCACTGCCTTTCCCGAACATCAACCCGATCCTCATCCAGATCGGGCCGCTGGCGGTGCACTGGTACGGCATCGGTTACATCGTCGGCATCCTGTTTGCCTGGTGGTATGCCAAGCGGCTCGCCGCAAATCCGAAACTCTGGCCCGACGGCGTCCTGCCGATGAAGCTGGAGGACCTCGACGATTTCATCGTCTGGGCGGCCGTCGGCGTGGTTCTGGGCGGCCGCACCGGCTATGTCCTGTTCTATGACCTGGCGCGCTATATCGCCCATCCGCTCGATATCTTCGCCGTCTGGCAAGGCGGCATGTCCTTCCATGGCGGCCTGCTCGGCGTCATCCTGGCCATGACGCTGTTTTCCTTTAAGCGCGGCATCCGCACCTGGTCGCTGTTCGATGTCGTGGCGGCCGGCGTGCCGGTCGGCCTCGGCCTCGTGCGCGTCGCCAACTTCATCAACTCCGAGCTCTGGGGACGGCCGACCGACGTGCCCTGGGCGATCGAATTCCCCAATGGCGGACCGTTCACCCGCCATCCGAGCCAGCTCTACGAGGCCTTGCTCGAAGGGCTGGTGCTGTTTGTGGTGCTGCGCATCCTCACCCACTCGCGCCTCAAGCTGAAGACGCCGCGCTTTGTCGGCGGCGCTTTCATCTGCGGCTACGGCCTGTCACGAATTTTCGTCGAGTTCTTCCGCGAACCCGACCAGCAGCTCGGCTATCTCCTCGGCACAAACTGGCTGACCATGGGCATGATCCTGTCGACGCCGATGGTGCTGGCCGGCATCTGGGCGATGGCCACAGCCAAGCCGGTGAAGCAAGTGCAGCCGCAGGCGACATGACGCGACTGAAATCCCGTATCGTCGACCTGATCGAGGCGGTGGGTCCGATGCCCATCAACGAATACGTGGCGCTGTGCCTGTTCGATCCGCGCGACGGCTACTACACCACACGCGAACCGTTCGGCGCGGCCGGCGACTTCATCACCGCACCGGAAATCAGCCAGATGTTCGGCGAACTCGTCGCCGTCTGGCTCTATCAGGCTTGGGCAGCGATCGGCCGGCCGATGCCGGTCACCGTCGCTGAGATCGGCCCTGGCCGCGGCACGCTGATGAAGGACATGCTGCGCACCTTGTCGCGGCTCGACCCCGCCTTGGCCAGTGGCGCCGCCTTCGCCATGATCGAGACCAGCCCGCGCCTGACGGAAATCCAGAAACAGACGCTCGGCGCGACACCATTCGCTGTTTCATGGCACGAAACCATCGACACGCTGCCGCGGCAACCACTGCTGATCGTCGGCAACGAACTGTTCGATGCCATGCCCATCCGCCAGTTCGTCCGCGCCGGCGCCGAGTGGCGCGAGCGCATGGTCGGCCTGGACGACGCGGACAATCTTTGCTTCTTCGCGGGCGTCGGCTCGGTCGACCCGACGCTGCTGCCCGGGGATGCAGCCGACGCGCCGCAAGGCGCGATCGTCGAAATCGCGCCCGCCCGCACCGCCCTGATGGCGGCCATCGCCGAGCGCATAGCCGCTCATGGCGGCGCCGGGCTGTTCCTCGACTACGGCCATCTGCGGCCCGGGGTCGGCGACACGCTGCAGGCCTTGCGCCGGCACAATCACGAAGATGTGCTGGCCAATCCCGGCGAAGCCGACCTTACCTCCCATGTCGATTTCGCCGCCCTTGCAGCGACCGTGCGCGCGCACGGTCTCGACGCCTACCTGTCGACGCAGGGCAATTTCCTGCTCGGCATGGGCATTCTGGAGCGTGCCGGCCAGTTGGGCGCCGATGCCGGCCAGGCAGCACGCGACAAGATATCAGATGCCGTCGAGCGCCTCGCCGGCCCGCGAGCCATGGGCGAACTCTTCAAGGTCCTAGCCGTCGTTCCGCGCGGCGTCGCCGTCAGGTCCTTCGCCACGGCGGATTGACTTTTCGTCGCTACCCCTCCCAATCTCCCGTCCGGTAAAAGACGGCCGGACCGCCGGCCGCTTTTCCTTGACGAAACCGCCCACACGGACAACAACGCCCGCATGCTGAATCAGACCAAACCGGATCCCGTTCGGTCGCCGCTGCTGGACCAGGCGCAGGCACAAGGCATCCGCCACGGCTACTTCACCCGCATTGGCGGCGTCTCCACGGGCATCTACCGGGGCCTCAACATCGGCACTGGGTCGGATGACGACCAGGCGCTGGTCGCCGAGAACCGGGCCCGTGTCGCCGCCTGGATGGGCGTGCCCGCAAGCCATCTGCTGACCGCCTGGCAGGTCCATTCACCCAACGTCGTCATCGCCAGGGAACCCTTCGCCGGCGAGCGTCCCAAGGCCGATGCCATCGTCACCGACCGGCCGGGCATCGCCATCGGCGCCTCGACCGCCGATTGCGGCCCGGTTCTGTTCGCGGATGCCGGCGCGCGCATCATCGGCGCGGCGCATGCCGGGTGGAAAGGCGCTTTCACGGGCGTACTCGAAAACACCGTTGCCGCCATGGAGAGCCTCGGCGCCCGTCGCGAAAAAATCGTTGCCGTGCTTGGCCCTTCGATCAGCCCCGACAATTACGAAGTGGGGCCGGAATTCATCGCCCGCTTCGTCGATGCCGACAGTGAAAATGCGCGATATTTCGTGCCTTCGGCACATGCCGGCCATTCGATGTTCGACCTCAACGGCTATACGGTCGACCGGCTGGCCAAGGCCGGCGTTACGGCCGAAGGCCTTGGCCGCTGCACCTATGCCGAGGAAGATCTGTTTTACTCCTACCGGCGCACCACGCACCGTAGGGAACCCGATTATGGCCGGCAGGTTTCCGCAATCGTTTTGGAGAAGGTATAATGGCGCTGCATTTTGAACGATCGGAATTCGACGCGCGGCGCGACCGGCTGATGATCGAGATGGCCGAGAAGAAGCTCGACGCCATCCTGCTGTTCGCGCAGGAAAGCATGTACTGGCTGACCGGCTACGACACGTTCGGCTTCTGCTTCTTCCAGTGCCTGGTGGTGAAGGCCGACGGTTCCATGGTGCTTCTGACCCGTTCGGCCGACCTGCGCCAGGCGCGCCAGACCTCGATCATCGACAACATCGTGCTGTGGACCGATCGCGACGGCGCCAATCCGGCCGTCGACCTGCGCAACCTGCTCAACGAACTCGACCTGCTCGGCGCCCGGATCGGCGTCGAATACGACACTCACGGTCTGACCGCCTATAATGGCCGCCGCCTGGACGAGCAGTTGCAGACCTTCGGCCAGATCGCCGATGCCTCCGGCATCGTCGGGCGGTTGCGCCTGTTCAAGAGCCCGGCCGAGGTCGCCAAGGCGGAGAAGGCCGCCAATCTGTCCGACGACGCGCTGGACGCGGCGCTGCCGCTGATCAAGCAGGGCGGCGACGAGGCCTTGATCCTCGCCGCCATGCAGGGCGCGATCTTCGCCGGTGGCGGCGACTATCCGGCCAACGAGTTCATCATCGGCTCCGGCGTCGATGCGCTGCTGTGCCGCTACAAGGCCGGCCGCCGCAAGCTCACCAAGAATGACCAGCTGACGCTCGAATGGGCAGGGGTCTTCCATCATTACCACGCGCCGATGATGCGCACGGTGCTGACCGGAAAGGTCTCCAAGCGCCATCAGGAGCTGTTTGATGCGGCACGCGCCGCCCTTCTGGCCGTCGAAAAGGCGATGACGCCCGCAAACACCTTCGGCGACGTGTTCGACGCCCACGCCCGCACCATGGAAGCGCACGGCCTGACCAAGCACCGGCTGAACGCCTGCGGCTATTCGGTCGGGGCCCGGTTCACGCCGTCCTGGATGGATATGCCGATGTTCTACCAGGGCAATCCCGAACCGATCGCGCCGAACATGACGCTGTTTGCCCATATGATCATCATGGATTCCGAGACCGAGACGGCGATGACGCTTGGCCGCACGTACCTGACCACCGAATCCCAGCCGAAGCCGCTGTCCCGCCATGATCTCGACTTGATCGTGCAGTGAATCCATAATGGGAGGCGTTCTTCGCCAAGGAGTTAGAAGGCAAATGAGACGATCGCATGTGACGACCGTGTCATTGCTTGTGGCATTGGCTTTGGCTGCCTGCACCAACGCAAAGGACGTCCTCGAGCCTTCCGCCATCACCCCGCCGGCGGCTTCGACGCAGCCGGCAACGCAGGGCAGCTCGGCGGCCACCGTTCCCGCCCCGGCGCCATCTACGGCCGCGACGGCCACCACGACAGCGGGCGCACCCGCCGCCGCGCCCGTCACCTCCGCCCAGGCTGCCGCCATCCTGTCGAAGACCCGGCTGCAGATCGCGCCGATCGTCGGAGCTTCGGTGGAAGCCGCCACGCCGCTGACGGCGGAACTGCAGACACGCGCCAGGCAGCGCGGCATCACGCTGGCCGGCAGCCAGGACCAGACCGCCACCCATGTGCTCAAGGGTTACTTCTCGGCGATGACAGAGGGCAAGGACACCACCGTCATCTATGTCTGGGACGTCTACGACCTATCCGGCAACCGGCTGCACCGCATCAACGGCCAGATGAAGGCGCCTTCGACCGGTTCCGGCGCCGGCGCCGACAGCTGGAAGTCGGTCTCGCCAGCCACCATGCAGGCGATCGCCGACCAGACCATCGACCAGTTCGCGGCCTTTCTCAGTGGCAAGGCGAGCTAGTCCAGAACCCAAAAGTAGAAAACGGTTTTGCGAAAATCCGGATGCTCGAACGAGCAGAGGGAGCAGCGGAAGTCCGCAGCTCTCCGCTGCCAGTCGGTGATGGCTAACAGTTTTCGTGAGCTTAGCCGGCGGATTCACGATCTCGACGCTTGCAATACCGGCGCGGGCCGCTAAAAGCCCGGTTAAAAGGCGCAGGAGAGTCCGCCAGGCCTCTCCGTCCTCCACCAGGAACGGTGCATGAAACTCTTCGCGGGCAATTCCAACAGGGTGCTGGCCGAAGCGGTCGCTCGGTATCTCAACATCCCGCTGGGCAAGGCCAGTGTCAGGCGCTTCGCCGACCAGGAAATCTTCGTCGAAATCCAGGAGAATGTGCGCGGCGAGGATGTCTTCATCCTGCAGTCGACCTCGTTCCCGACCAACGATCACCTGATGGAACTGCTCATCATGATCGACGCCTTCATGCGCTCCTCGGCCAAGCGCATTACGGCCGTTATCCCCTATTTCGGCTATGCCAGGCAGGACCGCCGCGCCTCCGGCCGCACGCCGATCTCGGCCAAGCTGGTCGCCAACATGATCACCCGCGCCGGCGTCGACCGGGTTTTGACGCTGGATCTCCATGCCGGCCAGATCCAGGGCTTCTTCGACATCCCGACCGACAATCTGTTCTCGGTGCCGGTGATGGCCCGCGACGTCAAGGCAAAATACAAGCAGCTTGGCAACGTCGTCGTCGTGTCGCCCGATATTGGCGGCGTGGTGCGTGCCCGCGCGCTTGCCAAGCGCTTCGACGCGCAGCTCGCCATCGTCGACAAGCGCCGTGAGCGTCCGGGCGAATCGGAAGTCATGAACATCATCGGCGCGGTCGCCGGCAAGGATTGCCTTTTGATCGACGACATCGTCGATTCCGGCGGCACGCTGTGCAATGCCGCCGACGCGCTGCTGGCCAACGGCGCCACCAGCGTCACCGCCTACATCACCCACGGCGTACTGTCGGGCGGCGCGGTCGCTCGCATCAGCGGCTCGAAGCTGCAGGAACTGGTGATCACCGATTCCATCCAGCCGACGCAGGGCGTGCTCGACGCGCCCAACATCCGCGTCATCTCGATCGCCGACCTGATGGGCGAAGCCATCTCGCGCACGGCGACCGAGGAATCGGTGTCGAGCCTGTTCGACTGAAAACCCGTCACCCCTGCGGCAAGGCCGATGGCGTCGGTGCCTCTGAGCGGGCCGGAGCTCGCCGCATGCCTTCGCCGGCATCGCGCGCGCCGCGCATATAGCCGCGCGGCGAGGAACCCAGCATGCGCTTGAACATGGTGATGAAGGCCGGCACGCTGTCATAGCCGAGATCGAGCGCCACCCGGGTGATCGGCTCGCCGTCGGCGAGCCTCGGCAGCGCCGCGAACAGGCAGGCCTGCTGGCGCCATGTTGACAGCGACAGGCCGGTCTGGCGCTGGAAGGCGCGCGTGAAGGAGCGCCGGCTCATGCCGACCGTATCGGCCCATTCGTCGATCGTCGCATGCGGTGAGGGTGCGGCGACGAAACGCCGGCAGAGCGCCGCCAGTTTGGGATCCGACGGGAACGGCAGGCCGAGCGGCCGCTCCGGCAATTGCGGGATCTCGTGCAGGAGAAGGTTCATGATCAGGCCGCCGCGCCCTTCAAGCTCGCCGCCTTGCGGCAGCTTCTCGGATTCCACGATCAGACTGTGCATCAGGTCGGTGATGCCGACGACGCGCATGCCCTCCGGCAGGCCCGGAATCGCCTGCGGCATGACATAGACCGAGCGCATCGAGACATCGCCCAGCATCTCGACGGAATGTTCGATGCCGGCCGGGATCCACATCGCATGGTCCGGCGGCACCATCCACCGGCCATGCCGCGTCGTCACCAGCACGACGCCGACCAGCGCATGCAGCAACTGGCTGCGGCTGTGGTGGTGGTGCGGCACGTGGTAGCCGTCCGGATATTCGGTCGGCAAGACCACCGCCGGCCCGACCGCCTGCTCGAGCCACTGCCAGCGCAGCCCGTGCAATTGCTCGAGATCAGCGTGGCCGGCGCCGAAAATCTCCCTGGTTTTTGGCATTCGGTATGGCCCACTTGCGAAACTCTTGGACCAAACCACGAAAGAAGTCGCTTGGCAACCGGACTATAAGGCTGCCTGCGGGAAGCGCCCGCCACACCGCCTGCGGGAAAAACCGCCAAAAAGACTACGGAGCCTATCTTGACCGATACAACAGCCACCAGCGTCGCGCCGCCAGCGACCGCCAGTCACGCTTCAGTCCAGGCGACGGCCTTCACCGTCATCCTGGCGGTGAGCCTCTGCCACTCCATCAACGACATCATGCAGTCGCTGCTATCGGCCATCTATCCGCTTCTGAAAGACAATTACGGCCTCGACTTCTGGCAGATCGGCCTGTTGACCTTCACCTTCCAGGTGACGGCATCCCTGCTGCAGCCGATCATCGGCGCGGTTACCGACAAGCGGCCGATGCCTTATTCGCTGCCCTGGGGCATGGCGTCTTCGCTGATCGGCCTGGTCGTGCTGGCCTATGCCGGGCACTACTACCTCCTCCTGATCGGCGCCTCGCTGATCGGCATCGGCTCGGCGATCTTCCATCCGGAGTCCTCGCGCATCGCCCGCTTCGCATCCGGCGGCCGGTTTGGCCTGGCGCAGTCGCTGTTCCAGGTCGGCGGCAATTTCGGCCAGTCCATGGGCCCATTGCTGGCCGCCTTCATCGTCGTGCCCTTCGGCCAGACCAGCATCGCCTGGTTCGCCGTCGGCTCGCTGATCGGCATCGTCGTCCTGTGGCAGGTCGGCGGCTGGTACAGCCGTCTGCGCGCCGCGCAAGGCAATCGCAAGACGGCAAGCTTCGTCTCGCCCTTCCCGCGCCGCAAAGTGATGTGGGCCTTGGTGGTGCTGACCTTGCTGGTGCTGACCAAGAACGCCTACATCGCCAGCCTGGCCAGCTACTACACCTTCTACTCCATCCATAAGTTCGGCGTTTCGGTGCAGATGTCGCAGGTCATGCTGTTTCTCTTCCTCGGCTCTTCGGCGCTGGGCATCCTGCTTGGCGGTCCGTTCGGCGACCGCTATGGACAAAAGGCGATGATCTGGTTCTCGATCGTCGGCGTCCTGCCCTTCACTCTGGCGCTCCCCTACGCCAACATGGAATGGACGATGGTGCTGACCGTGCTGATCGGCCTGATCCTGTCGTCGGCATTCTCCAACATCGTCGTCTTCGCGCAGGAACTGGTGCCGGGCCGCGTCGGCACGATCGCCGGCATCTTCTTCGGCTTCGCCTTCGGCGTCGGCGGCATCGCGGCCGCCGTGCTTGGCGTCGTCGCCGACATGAAGGGCATCGATTTCGTCTTCCAGATCTGCTCCTACCTGCCTTTCCTGGGACTGCTGACGGTGTTCCTGCCCAACATGAAGGAAGCCCGCAAGGCGCAGGCAGCCGCATAAAATCATCCGAGCTGTATCCAGGCAAAGGCACCCGCCATATGGCGGGTGCCTTTGCCATTCAGGCGGGAAGGATTCAGGCCTTGAAGAAGGCCAGCAGGTCGGCGTTGATGATTTCGGCGTGGGTCGTGGCCATGCCGTGCGGAAATCCCTTGTAGACCTTGAGCTCGCCCTTCTTGAGCAGCTTGATGGTCAACAGCGCCGAGTCGGCAATGGGGACGATCTGGTCGTCATCGCCATGCATGACCAGCACCGGCACGTCGATCTTCTTCAGGTCTTCGGTAAAGTCTGTCTCCGAAAAGGCCTTGATGCAGTCATAGTGCGCCTTGGTGCCACCCATCATGCCCTGGCGGTACCAGTTGTCGATCACACCTTGCGAAACCTGCGCATCCGGGCGATTGAAGCCGTAGAACGGGCCGGCGGGAACATCCACGTAAAGCTGCGCGCGGTTGGCGGCAACGCCTGCGCGGAAGCCGTCGAACACCTCGATCGGCAGGCCGCCGGGATTGGCTGGGGTCTTGAGCATGATCGGCGGCACCGCGCCGAGCAAGGCCGCTTTGGCAACACGGCGGCCCGCACCATACCGGGCGACATAGCGCGCGACCTCGCCGCCGCCGGTCGAGTGGCCGACATGGATGGCATCCCTAAGGTCGAGATGCGCGACAAGTTCAGCCACATCGGCGGCATAGGTGTCCATCTCGTTGCCGATATCCGTCTGCGTCGACCGGCCATGGCCGCGGCGGTCATGGGCGATGACGCGGTATCCTTGTGACAGGAAGAACAGCATCTGGGCGTCCCAGTCGTCGCTGCTCAACGGCCAGCCGTGATGGAAGACGATGGGCTGGCCGGTTCCCCAGTCCTTGTAATAGATCTGCGTGCCGTCCTTGGTGGTGATCGTGCCGCTGCCTGAGCCTGATTTGGTCTGCGAGGTCATCTCAATCTCCGTTCGATTAGTATCGCAATAAACAATATCGCGATATAGATATCGCTAGCGCAGCTTGATCCCCGTGTCTACAAAAAATATGTATCGCGATATCATTTTTTGCAGTACATTTAGGCGTTTAATCGGCAAAGGAATGCGTCGTGCCTCTCCCGTTGGACAATCAGCTGTGCTTCACGCTCTACGCCACCAGCATGGCGATCAATCGCACCTACAAGCCGATGCTGGACGAGATGGGCATCACCTATCCGCAATATCTCGTGCTCAACGTGCTGGGCGAGGCTGACGGGATGTCTGTCGGCACGATCGCGCACAGGCTCGCTCTGGAATCGAGCACGGTCACGCCGCTGGTTAAGCGCATGGAACAATCCGGCCTGGTGACCCGCCGGCGCAGCCAGACCGACGAGCGCCAGGTACAGGTCGACCTGACATCAGCCGGCCGCAAGCTGCTCATCCAGTGCAATTGCCTGAACGAAACCCTGGTTGAGCGCTCGGGCATGACGCTGGCCGAGCTCGACGCCCTGAACCGGCAGGTCCAGGCACTGCGCGATGCCTTGAGCGGCGACCGTTAACGACGGCCTTTCCCACCTCCGCTTGCACGCCTGCCCGCCTTCCGCTATAGAGCCGCCACCCGCGTAGACACCCTTGGAGGCAACGCGGCGGAAGGCTGCCTTCCCCTTGTGATCCCGAACAAAGATCCGCTCGCTGCGGTTTCCGGCATTCGGGCGCCGAGGTCTGGCGGCTTTCGACGTTTACGGCCTGGCACATCGCCAACCGTAGGCGCTCCATAACACGCGAAAGGAAAAGCCATGAGCCACGACACTTACGAGCTCAAGGCCGAAGCGCGCGAACAGGTCGGTAAGGGGTCCGCCCGTGCAGTTCGCCGCAACGGTAAAGTGCCTGCAGTAATCTACGGTGACAGACAGCCTCCCCTGGCGATCGCGCTCACCTACAAGGACATCTACTACAAGATCCATGGCGGCGGGTTCCTGACCACGGTCGCCACGATCGATGTCGACGGCAAGAAGATCCAGGTCCTGCCGAAGGACTTCCAGCTCGACCCGGTCAAGGATTTCCCTGTCCATGTCGACTTCCTGCGCATCGGCAAGGACACCGAAGTCAACGTCGATGTTCCCGTGCACTTCATCAATGAAGACAAGTCGCCCGGCATCAAGCGCGGCGGCGTGCTCAACATCGTGCGTCACGAAGTCGAGTTCCACTGCCCGGCCAATGCGATCCCGGAATTCATCACCGTCGATCTCACCGGTGCCGACATCGGCGATTCGATCCACATCTCGGCGGTCAAGCTGCCGGCCGGCGTCAAGCCGGTCATCTCCGACCGCGACTTCACCATCGCGACCGTTGCCGGCTCTTCGGCGATGAAGCCGGAGACGGAAGAGACGGTTGAGGTTGCGGCTCCCGAAGCGGCTCCCGCCGCCGAAGAGAAGTAACTCTTTTCACGCCCGGAGGCGACGATGCCAGAAAAGACAGCGCTTGTCTTTGCAGGCCTCGGCAATCCGGGCGCGAAATACGCTGAAAACCGGCACAATGTCGGCTTCATGGCGGCGGACGCTATCGCCCGCCGCCATTCCTTTTCGCCCTGGTCGAAGAAGTTCCAGGGCCTGATTTCCGAAGGCACGCTCGGCGGCGAAAAGATCATCCTGATCAAGCCGCAGACCTTCATGAACCTGTCCGGCCAGTCCGTCGGCGAAGCGCTGCGCTTCTACAAGCTCGACCTTTCCGCCCTCACCGTCTTCTATGACGAGATCGATCTTGCCGAAGGCAAGCTGCGTATCAAGACCGGCGGCGGCGCCGGCGGCCATAACGGCATCCGCTCGATCGACGGCCATGTCGGCAACGCCTATCGGCGCGTGCGCATCGGCGTCGGCCATCCCGGCGTCAAGGAAATGGTCCAGCATCATGTGCTCGGTGACTTCGCCAAGGCCGATCGCGACTGGCTCGACCCGCTGCTCGACGCGATCGCCGACAATGCGGCGATGATCGTCAAGGGCGACGAATCCGGCTTCATGAACAAGGCCGCCCTTGCCGTCCAGGGTAAGGCGGGCGTCGAACCGGAAAAGCCAGCGCAGAAGCAGTCGAGCCCGAGACAGCAAAGCCCGAAACAGCAAAGCCATGTCCGCCAGGCCCGCCCCCAGCAGGCGCCCGCCAAACTGCCCGAGACCGGCCCGATGGCCGCCATGCTGAAGAAACTCTTCGGTAACAAGGACTGAAGCGTAGGCGCATGTGGCCTTACAGGGCTTGACGTTCCTAACCCCTATCGCCCATAGCCCTCATCAAATTTCGCTTTTTCCCGATAGGACCGGACAAAATGGGTTTCAAATGCGGCATCGTTGGCTTGCCCAATGTCGGCAAGTCGACGCTTTTCAACGCGCTGACGAGGACGGCCGCCGCGCAGGCCGCCAACTATCCCTTCTGCACCATCGAACCGAACACCGGCGAGGTGGCGGTGCCCGATCCGCGCCTGCAGAAGATCGCCGAAATCGCCAAGTCGAAGGAGATCATTCCGACGCGCATCTCCTTCGTCGACATTGCCGGCCTGGTGCGCGGCGCCTCCAAGGGCGAAGGGCTGGGCAATCAGTTCCTCGCCAACATCCGCGAGGTCGACGCCATCGTGCATGTGCTGCGCTGCTTCGAGGATGACGACATCACCCATGTCGAGGGCCGCATCGACCCTGTCGCCGACGCCGAGACGGTCGAGACCGAGCTGATGCTCGCCGACCTCGACAGCATCGAGCGCCGCATCGTCCAGATCCGCAAGCGCGCGGGCAGCAAGGACAAGGAAGCGACGACCGTATTGCCGATGATGGAGGCGGCACTCGAGCTGCTGCAGGCCGGCAAGCCGACCCGCATCCTGCTCAAGGGGATTTCGGCGGAGGACCTGCGCATCCTGCAGGGCCTGAACCTCTTGACCTCGCATCCCGTGCTCTATGTCTGCAACGTCGCCGAGGTCGATGCCGCGACCGGCAACGAGCACACCAGGGCCGTGGAGAAGATGGCCACCGCGCAGGGCGCCGGCACCGTGGTGATCTCGGCCGCGATCGAGGCCGAAGTCGCCCAGCTCTCGGACGAGGAAGAGATGGAGTTCCTGTCCTCGCTTGGGCTCGACGAGCCTGGCCTGAACAAGGTCATCCGCGCCGGCTACGACCTGTTGCATTTGATCACCTATTTCACCGCCGGGCCGAAGGAAACGCGCGCCTGGACCATCCACAAGGGCGACAAGGCCCCACAGGCCGCTGGCGTCATCCACACCGACTTCGAACGCGGCTTCATCCGCGCCCAGACCATCGCCTACAACGACTTCGTCACGCTGGGCGGCGAAGTGGCGGCCAAGGAAGCCGGCAAGGCACGCGATGAAGGCAAGGAATACGTCGTCCAGGACGGCGACGTCATGATGTTCAAGTTCAACACGTGAGAAGGTCGCCATAGAGCGGCCCCCCTTCGGCTGGATAGCACCATCCCTGCGGCATAGTTGTCGCGGGCTGTCTACGAGGACTGAGGACATGAACAAGCCCACCATCATTACCACGCCGAACGGGGACCGTATGGCCATTCTGCCACTCGCCGACTACGAGAGCCTTGTTGAAGCGGCGGAGGACGCGGCCGACATTCAAACCTAGATCAGATCAAGCAAAAGATCGCTGCCGGCGAGGAAGAGCTTATCCCGGCCGCCGTCGTCAACCGCATCCTGGACGGCGAGAATAAGGTCCGCGTCTGGTGCGAGCATCGCGGGATGTCGGCTCGCGACCTCGCTGAAAAGACAGAGATCAGCGCAGGCTATCTCTCGCAGATTGAGACGGGCACCCGCGACGGTACCTTCGACACGATCAAGCGCATCGCCGCCGCCCTCAATGTCTCGGTTGACGATCTCGCGTAGCGCCCGTTGCGAAACGAAACCGGACCTGTCGTGCTCCATGCTCATCGGCGCGATCGGAGGCGCGGCGGCTGGGCTCTGACCGACGCGGCGGGCCCGATCACGCGGGCTGGTTCACCAGAAAGGGCTTGACCAAACCGCCCGCGGCCTGCATCCGGGTTTTCCGATCCAAAGGGATCGCGCATTCTACAACCGGATTTGCAGACCATGACCGGAAAGACATGGGCCTATGAGGACTTCGTCGAAGGGGCCAAGTTCGACCTCGGCACCAAACAGGTGAGCGCCGCCGAGATCATCGAGTTCGCCAGCGAGTTCGACGCCCAGCCGATGCATCTCGACGAGGAGGCCGGCAAGGCCAGCATCCTCGGTGGCCTCTCGGCTTCGGGGTGGCACACCTGCGCCATGTTCATGCGCATGCTGTGCGATGCCTTCTTGCTGGACTCCACCTGTCAGGGCGCGCCCGGCGTCGATCAGGTCAAATGGAAGAAGCCGGTGCTCGCCGGCGACACGCTGCGGGGCAACCTCGTGGTTCTGGCCAGACGCCTGTCGAAGTCGAAGCCGCAGCTTGGCTTCGTGACCATGCGCAGCGAACTCGTCAACCAGCGCGGCGAAAGCGTCTTCGAGCTCGAGAACTCCGTCATGTTCCTGACGCGCGATGCCGCGGGGAATGCGTCATGACGCTGGATGAATTCTTCCGTATCGGCACGACCGTCACACTCGGTTCGCACACATTCGAACCCGAGGCGATCAAGGCGTTCGCCCGCAAATACGACCCGCAGATTTTTCATATCGACGAGGAGGCGGCGAGGAAGAGCGTGCTCGGCGGGCTCTGCGCCTCCGGCTGGCACACTGCGGCCACCTGGATGAAGCTGAACCTGGAGACCCGCCTGGACGCCGAAGGCTGGGACGGCCCGGTGCCCGAATTCGGCCCCTCGCCCGGATTCAAGAACCTGAAATGGCTGAAGCCCGTCTACGCCGGGCAAACCATCACCTTCACGCGCACGGCCCTTTCCCACCGCCCCATCGCGTCCCGCCCCGGCTGGCGGTTGCTGGCGCTGCTCTGCGAGGCCTCCGATTCGACCGGCGGCAAGGTGCTGGAATTCGAAAGTGCGGTGCTGGTGAGGGTTGGGTGAGGCGTCTCTTCCTTCTCCCCTTGTGGGGCCCGAAGGGCGGGCGAGGCCCGTGACTCGCCCAGGGCGGTGGCCTCGCGAAGCGAGGTCGGATGATGGGTGCTCCAGCTTGGCGCCGACGGCACTGCGTCACCCATCCCTCAACCGTCTCGGCGTTGCGCGCCGATCCGCCTTCTCCCACAACAAGGGGAGAAGGAACAGACTCGACCCCTCAATGTCCCTCGAAGCCGATCAGCGTCCGCACCGGCACGCCGAGCGCCTCGAGCTTGGCGCGCCCACCCAGATCCGGCAGGTCGATGACAAAGCAGGCGGCGAGAATATCCGCCCCGATCTGGCGCAGCAGCTTGACCGCCGCTTCCGCCGTGCCGCCGGTGGCGATCAGATCGTCGACCAGGATCACCTTCTCGCCGGGCGCGACGCCGTCCTTGTGCATTTCCATCTCGTCCAGCCCGTATTCCAGGCTGTAGGCGACGCGCACGGTCTCATAAGGCAGCTTGCCCTTCTTGCGGATCGGTACGAAGCCGGCCGAGAGCTGGTGGGCGACGGCGCCGCCCAGGATAAAGCCGCGCGCTTCGATGCCGGCGATCTTGTCGATCTTCTGCCCGGCATAGGGATGCACCAGCTCGTCGATGGCGCGGCGGAAAGCGCGTGCGTTGCCGAGCAGTGTGGTGATGTCGCGAAACAGGATGCCGGGCCTGGGATAGTCCGGGATGGTGCGGATCGACGCCAGCAGCGTGTCTTCGAGCGAGGATTTCATGAAGCGGCTCCGGATGATCCAGCTGACAGAAGCGAAACGGCGCGGGGCCGATCGTAACCCGGCGCGACCGACAACGGCTAGCGCGATGTGACGGTCGAGACAAGCGCATCCGACAAAGGATTTGGCAGCGATGCCAGGCGATTTCCTGGCCGTGGGCCGCAGGCCCTGGCCGACACGAAAAGGGCGCCCAAAGGCGCCCCGCTCGAACAGATGGCTACCGGCCAATTTTACATGCCGAGATCGGAACGAAGCTCCGCCCTGGCTACTTCGTACTCGGCCTTGAAGTCATCGCGGTTGAGCAAGACCGCGGCGATGACGCTGCCGGAAATCTTGCCCATCTCGACGTCGGACGGATAGTGGATGCCGCCGACGATGCGGTTATGGGCGAACTCGGCTGCGCGCGCCATGATCTCGGCACGCCTCTCCGGAACCATGTCAGCCAGGATGATGCCCATCATCGTGCCGACGGTCGCATGGCCCGACGGCCAGGAACCGGAGCTCGACAGCTTCACCACCGGCTTCACGAGATCGCTGAGCTGGTGCGGACGCGGGCGCTTCCAGACGTCCTTCGCCGGATCGACGACGGCGCCTTCGGTCTCCACCACGCGATCGAAGAAGGCGCTGAATTTCGGCAGCTTGTCCTTGTTGAAATTCGGTCCCATGACGTCGGCGAAACGCCAGACGTTTTCCTCGGCATCGGCGATGGCGCGGGCTTCCATTTCGGGTGTGCGCGTGACTTGCATGGTCAGCACCTCGCCAAGCTCGGCCTTGGTCTCGGCCGAATCATTGGCCGGCGGCGGCGGCAGGATCATCGTCAGGTCGACGTCCTTGTTGGTGATGAAGGGCTTTGCGTCTTCGGCGCGGGCCGTGGAACCAACGACGAGCAGCAGCAGGCCTGCCGCTAGCGATGCGTATCTTTTCATGGGCGTAATCCTTTGATGAGAGCGCCGCAGGATCGCGATGTGTGGTGACGGCCATGTGACACCGCCGAGACGTGGCGGTGTAATCCACCCGAAAAACAGAAAAGGGCGCCTCGCGGCGCCCCATGTCGTGCCTTGAACGGCCCAACGCCTAATGTGCGACGGCTTCCCATACCTTTCGCTTGGTCATGTAGACCAGGGCGCCGAACAGAAGCAGGAACACCAGCACGCGGAAGCCCATCTTCTTGCGGTCTTCCATGTGCGGCTCGGCCGCCCATGTCAGGAAGGCAGCCACGTCGCGGGAATACTGGTCGATGGTCTGCGGCGAACCGTCGTCATAGGTCACCTGGCCGTCGGAGAGCGGCTTGGGCATCTTCAGCGACACGCCCGACATGAAATACGGGTTGTAGTGCGTGCCTTCCGGGATGACCATTCCGGCCGGGGGCGTCTGGTCATAGCCGGTCAGCAGCGAATGGATGTAGTCGGGACCACCGGCATCATACTGGGTGAAGATGTCGAAGACGAACTGCGGGAAACCGCGCTCGACGCCGCGCGCCTTTGCCAGCAGCGACATATCCGGCGGCGCCGCGCCGCCATTGGAGGCAGCGGCGGCTTCCTCATTGGCGAACGGCGCCGGGAAATGATCGGATGGCTTGCCGGGACGGTCGAACATGTCGCCGGCATCGTTGGGGCCGTCGTGGATGGTGTATTCGGCTGACAGCGTCTTGATCTGCGCGTCGCTATAGCCGAGGTCCGACAGCGTGCGGAACGCCACCAGGTTCATCGAATGGCAGGCCGAGCAGACTTCCTTGTAGACCTTCAGGCCGCGCTGCAGCTGCGCCTTGTCATAGGTGCCAAACGGGCCGGTGAAGCTCCAGCTCATTTCCTTCGGCTCGTTGATCGGGAAATGCGTCGGTGCCGCCGCGTTGTGCGCTTCTTCAGCCGCTAACGCCCAAGTGCCTGCTACTCCGGTGCCGGCGGCCACAAGGCCGATCAGCGCCAGCGAGGTGAGAATCTTCTTCATGCCAAATCCCCTTAGATTCTCTACCGCTCAGCCCTTGGTCTCAGGTGCTGCCGTGGCGCCCACCGGATGTCCGCTGCCACCCTTGTTCTTTTCGAGCACCGCCTCGGTGATCGAGTTCGGCAGCCTGCGCGGTGTCTCGATCAGGCCAAGAACCGGCAGGACGATGAGGAAGAAGGCGAAGTAGAACAGCGTCGCCATCTGCGCCATGAACACATAGCTGCCTTCCGCCGGCTGCGAGCCCAGCCAGCCCAGCAGGATGGCATCGGCCACGAACAGCCAGAAGAACAGTTTGTACCAGGGCCGGTAGACCGCCGAGCGCACCTTGGAAGTATCGAGCCACGGCACCAGGAACAGCATGACGATGGCACCGAACATGCACAGCACGCCGCCGAGCTTGGAATTGATCGGCCCGACATTGAAGGTGATGGCGCGCAGGATCGCGTAGAACGGCAGGAAGTACCATTCCGGGACGATATGGGCCGGGGTCTTCAACGGGTTGGCGACCGTGTAGTTGTCCGGATGGCCGAGATAGTTCGGCAGGTAGAAGACGAAATAGGCGAAGACGAACAGGAACACGATCATGCCGAACGCGTCCTTGATGGTCGCGTAGGGGGTGAAGGCGACGGTGTCGGTCTTCGACTTGACCTCGATGCCGGTCGGGTTCGACTGGCCGACGACATGCAGCGCCCATACATGCAGCACCACGACGCCGGCGATCATGAACGGCAGCAGGTAATGCAGCGCGAAGAAGCGGTTCAGCGTCGGATTGTCGACGGCGAAGCCGCCGAGCAGCAGCTGCTGGATCCAGTCGCCGACCAGCGGAATGGCGCTGAAGAAACCGGTGATGACGGTGGCGCCCCAGAAGCTCATCTGCCCCCATGGCAGCACATAGCCCATGAAGCCGGTCGCCATCATCAGGAGGTAGATGATGCAGCCGAGGATCCACAGAAGTTCGCGCGGCGCCTTGTAGGAGCCATAATAAAGACCGCGGAAGATGTGCAGGTAGACGGCGATGAAGAAGAACGAGGCGCCGTTGGCATGCATGTAGCGCAACAGCCATCCCGAATTCACGTCGCGCATGATCTTCTCGACCGAACCGAAGGCGAGATTGGTGTCGGCCGTATAGTGCATGGCCAGCACGATGCCGGTCAGGATCTGCGCCACCAGCATGATCGCCAGGATGCCGCCGAAGGTCCACATATAGTTCAGATTGCGCGGCACCGGATAGGCGATGAAGCTGTCATAGACCATCCTGGGCAGCGGCATGCGGGCGTCGAACCAGCGTTCGATACCGGTCTTCGGCGTATAGGTCGAGTGTCCCTCGCTCATCGAAATATCCCCTGCCTCAACCGATAAGGAGTTTGGTGTCGGAAACGAACTTGAATACCGGAATCGCCATGTTCTCCGGCGCCGGGCCTTTGCGGATGCGGCCGGCAGTGTCGTATTGCGAGCCATGGCACGGGCAGAACCAGCCGCCGAAATCGCCCTCCTGGCCGAGCGGAATACAGCCCAGATGGGTGCAGACCTGAACCATCACCATCCAGGCTTCCTTGCCGGGCGTGGTGCGGTTGGCGTCGGTTGCCGGCGCATCGGATGGCAAATTGGCGTTGCGCGCGATCGGATCTTTGAGATCGGAGAGGCTGACGGCCTCGCCGTCCTTCATTTCCTTCTCGGTGCGGTTGCGCACCACGACCGGCTTGCCGCGCCACTTGACGATCAGCGAGCTGCCAGGCGTCAGCGAGGAGACATCGACCTCGACCGAAGCGAGCGCCAGTGTCGAGGCGTCGGGGCGCATCTGGTCGATGAACGGCCAGGCGACGGCACCGGCGCCAACCACGGCGGCCATGCCGGTGGCGACGTAGAGAAAATCTCGACGGTTGGGATCGTGGATGTCGGTTGCGCTCACGGGTGCCTGATCCTTTCGCCTCTTCCGCGCCGGTGGCCGAGCCTTGTCCCCGCTCAATCACGCCAACCCGACAGCGCATGGCGAACAGGCTAGCGAATTCCTCCGGCATTTGGACTTCGGTTTATGCGTGAAGCCCGTTTTTGTCCAGACGGGTGAAGGCACAAGGGCAGATTGTCGCGGGGACGAAATACCCTGTCGCCGGGCGGGACGGCCAGGCGCCGCGAAAGGCGGCTAAACAACCGGGAAACAACCGCAAATCCGATGCCTGGCTTCGCCTCGACACGGAGCATCGGCGTGATCTATCCTTGGCCGCATGGCGCATGTCATCGATCGCGAGGAATGGGCTGTTCGTTCGAACCACTGGAAGGGCGAACTGCAATGCGGCGCCTACGGCTCGAACTCCTGCCTGATCTTCAACTACCTGCCCGACGTCGGCGGCGGCCCGCGGCTGCACGCCCATCCCTATGCGGAGATCTTCATCATCCGCCAGGGCACCGCCTTGTTCACGGTCGGCGACCAGGAAATCGAGGCCACCGCCGGTCAGATCGTCATCGTGCCGCCGCACACGCCACACAAATTCACCAATCTCGGCCCGGGTCCGCTGGAAACGACCGACATCCACGAGAACGGCAGCTTCATAACCGAATGGCTGGAGTAACTCCTGCATACCCTGGCGGCTTCCCGGTCGGCGCCTAGATCTACGGCATGGGAGCCAACCGGAAAGCCGTCAGGGCCAGGACATGCAAACCTCGACCATCGAAATCGAAGACCTGAGCATTGCCATGCGCGAGGCAGGCCCTGCCGGAGCACCGGCTTTCCTCCTGCTGCACGGATGGCCGCAAAGCTCCTACGCCTTCGAGCGGGTGATCGGCCGGTTGGCGGCCGACTACCGGGTCGTCGCCCCTGACCTGCCCTGCATCGGCGACTCGCAAGGCCTGCCCGGGGCTGGCGACAAGAGAACCCTGGCGAGACTGATGAGAGGCGTCGCAGAGACTTGCGGACTACGCCAGCTCGTGGCCGCCGGCCATGATGTCGGCGGCCAGATCGTGTTTGCCTTGTTGAGAGACCATCCGGACATCCTTTCCGGCGCGGCGATCATGGATGTCGTCATTCCAGGCATCGCGCCCTGGGAGAAGGTCATTCGCGATCCGCGGATCTGGCACTTCGCCTTCCATGCCGTCCCGGCCTTGCCGGAAACGCTGGTCAGCGGCCATCAGAGCGCTTATTTCGACTTCTTCTTCAATGTGCTTTCGAAGGATCGAGCCTCCATCCCTGACGACGCCAGGGAAATCTACGCCAAGGCCTATTCACGGCCGGAAAGCCTCCAGGCGGGGTTCGACTGGTATCGTGCCTTTCCCGAGGATGCCAAGGTCAATGCCGCGCGGCCCGCGAAACCGATTGCGGTTCCGGTGCTGTATCTGAGGGGTGCGGCCGAGTCCGGCGACATCGGCGACTATGTCGATGGCTTGCGTGCAGCCGGGCTCTCAAATGTCGAGGGCGACATCATAGCCGGCAGCGGACACTTCGTTGCCGATGAAAATCCCGAAGCGCTTGCCGCCCGCCTGGCGCGCTTCCACAGGGAAATCAGCGCGGCAAGCTCCAACTCTACATGGCGCCAAGCCTGACCAGCACGGCTTTCGGGATGTTGTATTCGCGGATGACGGCGTCATGCTTGCGAAAGCCGCACAATTCGCGCTGGATGAAATAGCCATGCACCGCGGCGGCGGCCTCCTTGAGCAGACGGGGGCGCAACTCATCGTCGCCATTGTCGCGCAGCCGGGCCAAGGTTTCTTCCACGCGCTGCCCCGCGCGACCGAGTGCCGCCGCCTTCTCGGCGAGGATTTCATGGCCAAGCGCGTCGAAGGCCGCGTCGGCGGCCGACGCGCCGGCAAGATGAGATGGCGGACGCAAGGACATTTCAGTTCCCCTTCCCGAGCACCATGCGGTGGGTGACGAATTCTTCGCCTTCCACGCGCTGAAAACGAAGCCGTTCATAAAAACCGAAGGCTTCCGGCGGCGCGCGGGTGTTCAACACAGCGAAATATTGGCCGGCCCGGCCGATCACGGTCTCGACCAGCATGCGGCCAAGGCCGTTGCGGCGGTGGCGCGCACTGACGAACAGGTGCCGGACCCGGCCCTGGTCCCTGCCCTCGAAATAGGGATCGATGTTCAGCCCGCACACGCCGGCGAGTTCCCGGCCATGCCACATCCCGAACAGTCCCTCGCCCCGCTTCAGGAACTTGTTGCGGCCGCTTGCCCAGCCATCGCCCAGGCGCACCAGCATCCAATAGCCTTCCAGCCGGCTCTCTTCCTTCAACGCGTCGAAGGCCACCACGGTTGGTCGTAAACGCTTGAGGACATAGCCGACCTCTGGGCCGAACTCTGGCGATCCAACCATGCGCCTACTCCGCCGGCCGCGTCTCTTCCAGCACGCTTTCCTCGTGATAGAGGAAGCCGCCGGACTGGCGCTTCCACAGCCGGGCATAGAGCCCGTCGAGCGCCACCAGTTCGTCATGCGTGCCTTGCTCGACGATGCGGCCGCCGTCGAGTACCACAAGGCGATCCAGTGCCGCGATCGTCGACAGCCGGTGCGCGATGGCGATAACGGTCTTGTTCTCCATCAGCCGCGTCAGATTCTCCTGGATCGCCGCCTCGATGTCGGAATCGAGCGCCGATGTCGCCTCGTCGAGAATCAGGATCGGCGCATCCTTGAGGAAGACGCGGGCGATCGCCACGCGCTGGCGCTGGCCGCCCGACAGTTTGACGCCGCGCTCGCCGACGAAGGCCTCGTAGCCCTGGCGATCCCTGTTGTCGCGCAAGGTCAGGATGAATTCATGGGCCTCGGCCTTCCTGGCCGCCGCGATCACCTGCGCGTCGGTCGCATCGGGCATGCCGAGCTTGATGTTGTCGCGCAGCGACCGATGAAACAGAGCGGTGTCCTGGCTGACGACGCCGATGTTGGCGCGCAGCGAATTCTGCGTCACACCGGAGACGTCCTGTCCGTCGATAGTGATCCGGCCGCTCTCGAGATCGTAGAGACGCAGGATCAGGTTGGCCAGCGTCGTCTTGCCGGCGCCCGATGGCCCGACCAGCCCGACCTTCTCACCCGGCTTAACGACAAGGTCGATGCCGTTCAGCACGCCAAACCCGTTGCCGTAGTGGAATTCGACATTCTTCACGTCGATGCGTCCGCCCGTCACCACCAGCTCTTTCGCGCCCGGTGCGTCGGTCAGGCCGAGCGGCTGCGAGATCAGCGCCTTGGAGTTCTCCAGCACGCCAAGGTTTCGCAAGATACCGTTCATCTGCATCATCAGCCGTCCGAGCAGCATGTTGAGGCGCAGCACCAGCGACAGCGTGAAGGCGACGGCGCCGACGGTGATCGAGCCCTCGACCCACAGATAGACGGCAAAGCAGCCGATCGCCGTGATCATGATGCCCGACAGCGTCGTCAATGCCATGCGCACGCCGGTCAACCGGCGGGTGAAGGGACGCAATGCGTCGAGATAGATGTCGAAGCCGTTCCTGATGTAGCGGTCGTCTCCGTCGGCCGCGAACAGTTTCAGTGTCTGTACATTGGAATAGGAATCGACGATGCGGCCATTGATCATCGAGCCCGCCTCGGCCGTCGCTTCGGCGTGCTTGCGGATAGCCGGCAGATAGAGCTTGGCCAGAAATCCGAAGGCGGTGATCCAGATCATCACCAGCACCGCGAGCCTGAGGTCGAGCCCCGCGACCAGCGCCAGCGTCGTCACCGTATAGACGATCATGAACCAGACGACCTCGATGAAGCTTTCCATCAGGTCGCCGGTCGCCTGCCCGGCCTGCCAGACTTTCGTCGCGATCCGGCCGGCGAAATCGTTCTGGAAGAAGGCATAGGACTGGCGCGATACGTGCCGGTGCGCCTGCCAGCGCACCAGATTGTAGAAGCCGGGCGTGATCGTCTGTTCGTCGACCAGCGCCGACAGCCCGACGACCACGGTGCGGATGACCAGCACCACCGCGACCATGAACATAAGTTCGGGGCCGGCGACGGTCCACAGCGCGTGCCAGCTCCGCTCGCCGGGCAACTGGTCGAGAATATCGACCAGCCGTCCGACGAAATAGAACAGGCCGGCCTCGACCAGCGGCGCGATGCCGCCGATGACCAGCATGGCGAAGAAGGCGAACTTCGCCTGCCCGACATAGTGCCGGAGGAAGCCGGCGACGCTGGCCGGTGGCCGAAGATTCGCCGGCTCCCTGAACGGGTAGACCCAGGTCTCGAACCAGCGGTAGACGGCTGTCATCATGCGGCGGCCATCATTCTGCGGCTTGCCCCCTTACAACTGCGTCGTTGGCGGCGTCGACCGGGCCGTCTTCGAGCAGGAATCCACCCGACTGGCGCTGCCAGAGCTGCGCGTAGAGCCCGCCTCTGGCGACCAGTTCCTCGTGCGAACCCTCCTCGATGACGCGGCCCTGGTCCATCACGACGAGCCTGTCCATCGCCGCGATGGTCGACAGCCGGTGCGCGATGGCGATGACGGTCTTGCCCTGCATAAGCTTGTAGAGATTCTCCTGGATGGCGGCTTCCGCCTCGGAATCGAGCGCCGACGTCGCCTCGTCAAGGATAAGTATGGGCGCGTCCTTCAACATAACGCGAGCAATGGCGATGCGTTGCCGCTGGCCGCCGGACAGTTTGACGCCACGGTCGCCGACATAGGCATCGAAGCCCTGGCGGCCGCTATGGTCCGAAAGCGCCGATATGAAATCCAGCGCCTCTGCCCGCCGCGCCGCCTCGACAAGCATGTCGTCGCTGGCATCGGGCCGGCCATAAAGGACGTTCTCGCGCACCGAACGATGCAGCAGCGAGGTATCCTGTGTGACCATGCCGATCTGGGCGCGCAGCGAATCCTGCTTCACGCCGGCGATCTCCTGGCCGTCGATCAGGATCCGGCCGGACTCCAGATCGTAGAAGCGCAAGAGGAGATTGACCAGCGTCGACTTGCCGGCGCCCGAGCGTCCGACAATGCCGACCTTTTCGCCCGGCTTCACCGTCAGCGACAGGTTTTCGATGACGCCCTTCTGCTTGCCGTAGTGGAAGCGGATGTCCTCGAAGCGGATATCGCCTTTGGAAACGCTGATCTCCTTGGCATCCGGCCTGTCCTCTACGAGGCGCGGCAGCGAGATGGAGGCAATGCCGTCCTGCACCGTGCCGATATTCTCGAACAGGCCCGACATTTCCCACATGATCCACTGCGACATGCCCCACATCCGGAGCACCAGGCCGATGACCACTGCAACCGCGCCAATCGTCACCGCTTGCCCCATCCACAGCCACAGCGAGATGGCGGTGACCGAGAACAGCAGCAGCGCGTTCAGTATGTAGAGCGAGCCGAACAGCACCGTCACCAGCCGCATCGACCGGTAGACCGTGTCGAGGAAGCCCATCATGCCTTCCCTGGCGAAGGCGGCCTCGCGGCGCGAATGGGAAAACAGCTTGACCGTCTGGATGTTGGTGTAGCTGTCGACGACGCGGCCGGTCATGGTCGAGCGCGCATTGGCCTGCTCCTCGCCGACCTTGCCCAGGCGCGGGATGAAAAAGCGCAGCAACAGGATGTAGCCGACCAGCCAGACGCCGAGCGGCGCCGCCAGCCGCCAGTCGGCCGAACCGACGATCAACAGCATGCCGAGGAAATAGACTATGACGTAGTTCAGCACGTCGATGACCTTGATGACGCATTCGCGCACGGCGAGCGCGGTCTGCATCAGCTTGGTGGCGATGCGGCCGGCGAATTCGTCCTGATAGAAGCTCATCGATTGCTTGAGCAGGTAGCGATGCACCTGCCAACGGATGCGCATGGGATAGTTGCCCATCAGCGTCTGCTGGTTGAGCAGCGAATGCAGCCAAACCGTGCCCGGCAGCGCAAACAAGACGATGAAGGCCATGCCGGCGAGCTTCCAGCCCTCCGTCTGCAGGAAAGTCTCGCGGTTCTGCCCCGACAGCCAGTCGACGATGCGGCCGAGGAAGCCGAACATCCACACTTCCGCGATGGCGATGGCCGCCACCAGCACCGCATCGACAAGGATATAGGGCCATGCCCCGCGCGTATAATGCAGGCAGAAGGCAACCAGCGTCTTGGGCGGCTCGACCGGTTCCGCGGCCGGGAACGGATCGAGCCTTCTTTCAAACCAGCTAAACAACAACATAGGACACGCCTGTAAAATCTGTTTTCCGCTTACGCGGCTTGGCGACGTACAAAGTCCTCGGACCGCATGGCGTCGAGGGCCGACGCTCCGGAATCATCCGGAGCGTCGGCCCTGCTTCGCGCTATATAGGGGTTCGCCGGCTTTTCGCCGACAGGCACCTTTGTCGATCCTGACGACACGGCGCCGCCAGTCCGGTTCTTCGCGCCCGGCCGGATCAGCCGGACGATCCGGCGCACCAGCGACGGCCGGCTCGGATCGGGAACCGCGTGCGAGAAATCGACATCCGGCAGCATGCCGCGATGCGGACGCCTGCGCACTTCGGCATGAACCGCCGACGAATAGGTGTCGCCGATCAGCAGCGCCCAGGTCGGCAGCCGGTGGACATGCAGGCTCCTCGAGCCCGGTATTCTGTAGGGATCGAACATCGGTCCGTCCTCCGTGTGAAAATAGAGATGAAAAGGATGATCGACATCGTGCCGCGGGATCGGCGGCGGATCAGTCGGGACGCGTTGGGACGGGGCCATCGGCCCCTTCGGCAGCTTAAAAAACATCGCAGGATTCCTTCGAAGACCAGGGTATGGTTTCGGCGGAAATCGGTGCGGAAGTGTCTAAAAGATCAGGAGAAACGTCGTACCGAAACCGCCAGGGCGCAAGTAAGCCCACGGGTGGGGCGCTGGATGTACATGGCCATCATGAATTACCCCTCCATCGGTTCGGGTTGACAATGCTGGTCGTATACTCGACTTCGCAGAAAATGGCCACCCGCAGGTCCAGGAATTTCCAAAACCGCGAAGCAGCTGTGGCCGATCTGCCACTTATTAGAAGGACGCGAAAGTGAACCGTGGTCTCCGCATCGCGCTCTACCAGCCTGACATCGCCGGCAATACCGGGACAATCCTGCGCTTCGCCGCGTGTCTCGGGCTTGGCGTCGACATTATCGAGCCGGCCGGCTTTCCGCTCTCCGACAAAGCGCTCAAGCGCGCCGGCATGGACTACCTCGAAATGGCTGCCCTGACCCGGCATGTCGACTGGCACGCCTTCGAGGAGTGGCGCAAGGCGCGCGCGGATCGGCTGGTGCTGCTGTCGACCAAGGCTACGACCGCCTACACCGACTTCAGCTTCACCAACCGCGACATCCTCCTGTTCGGCCGCGAATCCGCGGGCGTGCCGGATCCAGTCCATCAGGCGGCGGATGTTCGGCTGACCATCCCGATGCGGCCCACCGCGCGCAGCCTCAACGTCGCCCTTTCCGTGGCCATGGTGGCGGGCGAAGCCATCCGGCAGCTCGGCTAGGGGACCGGCGGCAGCGCGGTCCGCGGTGATTTTTGCCCAGGCGCACATCCGCCTTCTCCTTCGTTTGCACATCCAGGCTTTCTTGGCTACAAGCTCAACTTAACTTGAGGTCAAGCGGAAAATCGAGAGATGGCACCAGCGTTGGAATTGACGGTCGGCCAGGTGGCTGCGCGCAGCGGTGTGGCGGTGTCGGCGCTGCATTTCTATGAAACCCGCGGGCTGATCCGCAGCCACCGCACGTCAGGCAACCAGCGCCGCTACGGCCGCGACGTGCTGCGCCGGGTGGCGATCATCAAGGTGGCGCAGGAGGTTGGCATCTCGCTGGCCGAGATCGGTGAGGCATTGGCATCCCTGCCCGAGGGCCGGACGCCGACACGCGACGACTGGAATCTTTTGTCGACAGCCTGGCGCGACGGGCTCGATCACAAGATCGCCCAGTTGAAGAAACTGCGCGACGGGCTGACCGACTGCATCGGCTGCGGCTGCATGTCGATCGACAAATGTCCGCTGCGCAATAAGGAGGATCGGCTGGCCCGGGAGGGAACTGGCGCGCGGCGGCTGGTTCTTCCTTCTTCCCGTGCACGGGGAGAAGGTGCCTGAAAGGCGGATGAGGGGCAGCGCCAGCACTCGAAGGTTCGCGCCGCCCCTCACCTGCCTACCGGCATCCTCTCCCCGCAAACGGGGCAAGGAAATCCTAATCCGCCGCCGGCAAGCGCCTGATCGTAAACTCGATCAAATCCCCCGGGCGCTCGAACCAGCTTTCGATCTCGGTCCAGTAGGCCTGCTTGGGGAAGCGTTCGAACCATTCCTTGGCCTTGAGGCGGGCATCCGAGCGCGGCAGGACGAAGGTCTCGCGCAGGAAACCGTCGCGCGGCATGCGCGCGCGCTCGGCCCGGCTTTGGTCGAGCCTTTTCTTCAGTCCATCCAGCGGCGGTCTTGCCGGGGTGCGCACGAAACAACTCCTTGCACCTGGCGCATGACCCCGAAATCGGAATCGAGGTTCGGAAAGGATCATGCGCGAAACCAAAGTGACTTGACCCTGTCCCTTAAGAGATTAGGGATCGCGCCCGGAAAAGACGAGTCTTTTGTCGACTCACCGCCCCGCAACCGGAGACGGCACTTGGAACGACCTGAAATACCGGCGGGGCTGCCCGCCGACATCGAAGAGAAGAAGATGAAGGCCCGGCTTTGGTTCGAGGCGCTACGCGAGCGCATCTGCGCCACCTTCGAGCAGATCGAGCAGGATCTCGGCGGGCCACTGGCTTCGTGGTCGCCGGGCCGTTTCGAAAAAACGCCGTGGGAGCGCGATCAAGGCACGGGCGGCGGCGGCACCATGTCGATGATGCATGGCCGTGTCTTCGAGAAGGTCGGCGTCCACACTTCGACCGTTTATGGCGAGTTCTCGCCCGAATTCAGGAAGCAGATGCCTGGCGCCGAGGAAGACCCGCGTTTCTGGGCATCGGGCATTTCGCTGATCGCGCACCCGTGGAACCCGAACGTTCCGGCCGTGCACATGAACACGCGCATGGTCGTCACATCCAGGCATTGGTTCGGCGGCGGCGCCGACCTGACGCCGGTGCTCGACCGCCGCCGCACGCAGGACGATCCCGACACGACAGCCTTCCACCGTGCCATGCAGTTCGCTTGCGAGAAAAACGCCGGCGTCGCCGACTATCCGAAATTCAAGGCCTGGTGCGACGAGTACTTCTTCCTGCCGCACCGCAACGAGCCGCGCGGCACTGGCGGCATCTTCTTCGACTGGCTGCATTCGGCGGAGGAGAAGGGCGGCTGGAACGCCGATTTCAATTTCGTCCAGGACGTCGGACGTTCGTTCCTCGTCGTCTACGGCCATTTGGTGCGCGCCAACTTCAACGAGAACTGGACCGATGGCGACCGCGACGAACAGCTCATCCGCCGCGGCCGCTATGTCGAATTCAACCTTCTTCACGATCGTGGCACCATCTTCGGGCTGAAGACCGGCGGCAATGTCGCCTCGATCCTGTCCAGCCTGCCGCCGGAGGTGCGCTGGCCGTAACAAGATGGTGAGCGCGACGTGAAGCCGCATTGATGTCCCATTTGTCGAAAATGGGCGCGGAATGTGACGCCAGGAATATCTTTTTCGTCTAATATCCAGCTGAAAAAATTGGGTTATTTGTCGCATTTGGGTCGGGAAGCGCCGGTGGTTTGCCTGAGGGCAATTCCAGGAAATGCAACCGCTTTCCCTTCGGAATTGCGTCGGAACGAGGCGGGCCGCGACTCGACGCGACCGGACGGCCCAAAGACGATGCGGATTATCCTCGTCAAAAAGGATGCCCGCTCTTCCAGGAGTATATCAGCATGAGAAAGATCATTGTTTCCGCTGCCGCCGCCGCTCTTCTTGCTTCCGGTTCGGTGGCGTTCGCCGCCGTCAAGCATACCACCGGAACGGTCAAGACCTTCGATACGGCGTCCAAGAGCCTGGTTCTCGACAATGGATCGTCTTTTACGCTTCCCGAGACTTTCAAGGATCCTGGCCTGAAGGTCGGCGAGAAGGTCAGAATTACGTGGGACATGAGCGGCAAGAACAAGGTTGCCGAGGCAGTCAAGATCGTGAAGTGATGGCCTGCCCGCAGGGCTAGCGTAAAGAGGGCGGAGCAGCGCTGCTCCGCCTTTTCACCGTTGACCGCAACCAATACCACCCCATCTGTGTTATGGTCTTCACCCTGCCCGTGGTCCGGTTCCGAGGCCGCACAGCGGGCCAAGAAGATGCGGAGCTCCGGCCTGTCCTGCAGGGCAGTCGATCCGGCTCCATGGAGGAAGAGGAGAAATCCCATGAAGCAGTTCCACTGCGGATCGCTGGTTCCCGGCTGCGACTGGCACACCCGTGCCGACGAGGAGGCCGAGATCATGCGCCGTGCCGTCGAGCATATGCGCGAAACGCATGGCGAGACGATCATCCGCGAGACGATGATCGAGGCTATCCGCTCCCGAATTGAGAAGGCCCGCGACGCGGCGTAGGGCGCGGCGGGGGCTGTCGGTATTAACAAAGGAACCGCGGTGGCGCTCGGGTAACGCGCGTCGCATCGGTTTCTTTCGACGTATCGCCTGCGCCTCCAAAAATCATATTTGCTCCAGCTAAAATAAACCGTGCGGTAACCGAACCCGTGCGATCGTTCAGACTGATGCCAGACTACAGGGGCTGCCAGAGGAGCCCGTCGCCGTCAGGCGCTGGTCCGGAATCGGTGGGGCGAGGTGTTTCGCGGATGCGCGAAAAGTTCGGCAATCGTGCGAGTTTGTGCGCAACGGCGCTCCTGCCGTGGGCGCTCCTCGGCGCGCCGCCGGCGGTTGCCCAGGAATGGGCGACATCGCTCATCGACATCCACCAGGGCTCGCCGCTCAGCGACAAGGCGAGAGGTCTGGGTGACGGCGGGTATGAGTTGCAGACCGGAAGCCGGATATCGTTCAATCAGTGGTACCAGACAAACTGGGTCGACATGCATGTGGACCTGATGACGCAGATCACGCAGGACACCGGTATTCTTTGGGGGTTTGGCACCGGGGAACAAGGCGAGAAATATCGGATCGAGCCCAGCCTCAAGCTTGGTTTCCTCACACAGCTGCATCCGAGTGCGAACAGCATACTGTCCCTGTCGTTCACCACGACCTTCGGCGGTAAGCTCACCGAAAAGCCCTGCCAGGCCGATTATGGGGATCTGGGCACCTACAGCGTCAATTGCCGGCTCGCCGCCGGCGAGATGGCGCCCGAGGAAACCTTGAAATATCTGGTTAACGCTAAACCGGAGAGCCAGCATCTCTGGCTGAATTACCGTGTTACTTTCTGATCGCGAGGGGCCGGGCACGAGATGTGGCGTAGCCGCCGGAGTTGCGGTCGTCCGTCCTAGCTTCCGTTTGAACCGAGGTAAGATCATGTCAAATGCGCGTTGGAAGTTCGGTGTCGCCACGGCCCTCGCCCTTCTGCCGGCTTCCATGGCGGCGGCTCAAGAAGCTGGCGGTCCGGATCCGCTATCCGCGCTCTGCCTGGGCGGTCGGACGAACGCTTCCATATGCCTGAGCGCAACCTTGCCGGCGGCCACATCGCAGACTTTGCAGGGCTGGATGAGCCCGGATGTCGGAGCCGCATGGAGTGCCGGTTACAAGGGCCAAGGCGTCACCATCACGATCGTCGACGATTTCTCCAGCACATCGAAGTTCAGCGGCAATTTCGGCATCGGCACGCAGACCCAGCGCCACGGCGAATGGACCCGCGAAGAAGTCAGCATGGTTGCGCCCTTGGCAACCATAAGGTCGAAAGACTTTTCCACCAGCTCATCGGTCGCGCTGTCGCCGGGCCTGAACGTGCTCAATCTGAGCTATGGCATGTACACCAATGCGGGTTACAGCCCCAGCCAGATCGGATGGAGCGCCGAGGAAGCCTCCATCATCTCCTATGCCACCAAGGGAACGGCCGTGGTTTCGAAGGCCGCGGGCAACGACGCGGTTGCCGTGGGCGGCGTCACCAGCGGCCAGCAGGATTATCTCGACCTCGCCCTGGTCGGAAAGGCATCCGCGATTTTCGTCGGCGCGCTCAACAGCAACGGCACGACGTCGAACAAGGCCAGCATGGCCTGGTACTCCAACATCGCCGGCTCCAACCAGGCTGTGCAGAGCCATTTCCTGGTCGTCGGTGTCACCGGGGACAAGACCGGCCTTTACGGCACATCTTTCGCCGCGCCGATCGTTGCCGGCTACGCTGCCATCGTGGGCAGCAAGTTCACCAAGGCAACGCCGACCCAGATCACCAACCAGTTGCTGAACACGGCCCGCACCGACACGCTGGCCAACTATAGCGCCTCCGTCTATGGCAAGGGCGAGGCAAGCCTTTCGCGTGCCCTCGCTCCGCTGTCGATCAGGTAGCGGCACGGAATCGCATGGTGGCACCGGCAGAGACCTTGCGGTTCTGGCCTACGTTTCAAGAGCCTGCGCGGCGCGTTCGAGCAGCGCGGCGCGATCAGGCGCAAATCCCGCTTCGATCCATTCCGCCTCGATGTTTTTCAGGATTTCGCCGAGCTTCGGCCCTGGCGTTGCGCCGAGCGCGGTCAGATCGGCCCCACGCAGCGGAAATTCGGGCCTTTCCCATTTGAGCGCAAAGGCAAGCAGGCGCGAAAAGCCGCCCGCTTGAAGCAATGCATTATTGTCCTCGACAGCGCGCACCCGCGCCGCGGCAAGCGCAAGCCGCAGGCGGTCGACAAACCCTTGCCGGTCGCCGCGATAGAGTTTTTTCGCCAGTTCGCCCTCGGTCGTCTTCGGCTCGATGGCCGTGGAGAGCGCCCAGTGGAGCATGCGGTCGGCTTCGGCGGTCGAGAACCTGAGCCTCTCGGCCAGCGTCTTCATGCGCGCCGCATCCGGCGGCACGATTGCCTCCAGCCGCAGCATCGGATCCACCGCCCAGCTCAGGTCCTTCTCGGCCTTGGTCAACCCGTGGATCGCGTCGATGCCCCATTTCTCGCTTTCCGACAGCGCGGCGGTCAGGACACCGGCCTGCCGCATCCAGAGCAGCGCCCGCGAAGGATCGGGGGCCGACAAGAGCTTCTTCAGTTCGGACCAGATGCGTTCCGCCGAGAGTTGGCCGAGGCCCTCCTTCAGCCGGGCGCAGGCCTTCAGTCCCTCGGCGTCCGGCCGGCCATCGCCATACCAGGCAAAGAAACGGAAGAAGCGCAGGATGCGCAGATAATCCTCGCGGATGCGGGCCTCCGGATCGCCGATGAAGCGCAGCCGGCGCGCCTCGATGTCGGCAATGCCGCCGACAAGGTCGACAACCCGTCCGTCGGCCCCCGCGTAGAGCGCGTTGATGGTGAAATCGCGCCGCTCGGCGTCGAGCTTCCAGTCGCGTCCGAACGACACCTTGGCGCGGCGGCCATCGGTCTCCACATCGGCGCGCAAGGTGGTGATTTCGTAGGGTTTGCCGCCGGCGACCACCGTGATGGTGCCGTGCTCGATACCGGTCGGCACCGCCTTGAAGCCTTCCGCCACGGCGCGACGAATGGTTTCCTGCGGCAGGCAAGAGGTGGCGATGTCGATGTCGGTGACAGGCTGGCCCATCAGCACGTTGCGCACGGCGCCGCCGGCGATGCGTGCCTCTTCACCGCCTTCGGTAAGCACACCCAGCAGGCGCTGCAAATGCTTGTCGGAGAGCCAGTCGGCCCTGCCCGCGATCGAAACACTCACGCATAGAGCCTTTCATAGAGCGTACGGATGATACCGGCGGTGACGCCCCAGATACGCCGGTCGCCATAGGGCATGTCATAGAAGAACCATTCGAGATCGTTCCACATGCGGCTGTCGCGCTTGTGATTGGCGGTGTCCATCAGGAAGCGCAGCGGCACTTCGAAGGCGGCATCGACCTCGTCGACGTTCAAAGCCAATTGGAAACCCGGCCGCACGATGCCGAGCACCGGCGCGATGCGATAGCCGCTGCCGGCGACGTAATCGGGCATGCGGCCGATGATCTCGATGCGATCCGGGGCAAGACCGATCTCCTCGAAGGTCTCGCGCAGCGCCGCCGCCTCCGGGCTCGCGTCGGTCGCATCGATCGTGCCGCCCGGGAAAGCCACTTGGCCGGAATGATTGCGCAGCTTCTCGGCCCGTTTGGTCAGGAGAACCGTCGCCTCGCCGTCATGGTCGACCACCGGGATCAGCACCGCCGCGTTGCGGAGCGGCTTGCCTGGGTTGAGGCGCGGGTGGCCGGGATTGAAGCGGTGATCGCCATAGTCGTCGCCGGCATGCGCGTCCGGCTGCGCGGCAAAGCGCGCGCGAAAATCCGCCGATGAGAACGGTGCCGGCGACACCTGGTCCATCATGCGCTCAACCGCTCCAACTGATCCGCCGGCATGATCGGAAACACGGCGTTCTTCGAGCGCACCGAAAACATCGCCCTGCCGTCGATCTCGATCTCCTCGCCGTGCCCGACCAGTTCGTACATGACCGGCCGCGCCACCAGCGCCTCCAGCCTGCCGCGCACCAGCAGATAGGGCTTCAAACCGCCGGTCTCGTTCTCGTCGACGAAGCGCAGCGGCCGCTCCGGTCCGGCCTCGACCACGTCGCCGACATTGGTGCGGAAGGTGATGACCTGATCCTCGCCTTCGCCCGAAACATCCATCTCGACGGCGATGAACGGTGCATCGGCGACGCGGATGCCGACCTTTTCCACCGGCGTCACCAGATAGGTCCTGCCGTCGGCGTCCTTGCGCAGCACGGAGGAGAAAAGCTGTACCAGCGGCATGCGGCCGATCGGCGTGCCCAGGTAGAACCAGGTCCCGTCGGCCCTGATCTCCATGTCGAGATCGCCGCAAAAGTCGGGATTCCAGCGCTCGACCGGCGCCGCGCCCTTGCCGGCACGGGCCGCGCGCGAGATCAGCGCCTCGAGGCCTCGAGCCTCGGTGGCCTGCGTAAGGCTTTGTTGGCGATGTTCGTGGTGTTCCGTCATCGTCACGAAATAGTCACTGTTGTTCCGCTTGTCAGCCTAAGTCTGTGATTTAAGTTCAACCATAGGCGCTCCGCGAGGCCGAATCGCGGCGGTCTATGGTATGGTGCGGACCAGTATTTCCAAACCATGACATTCCAACCAAAGGGATCGATGCGGCATGAGCGTGATGGTCAAGGAAAGCCCGATCAGCGAAACGGACATGATCGCCGAGGCCGAGAAGGCGCTTGCCGACATCTCCAGGATCCGCGACGGGGTTGGCCGGGTGATCTTCGGCCAGGAAAACGTCGTCGAGCGCACGCTGGTGGCGCTGCTGGCCGGCGGACATGCGCTGCTGGTCGGCGTGCCGGGCCTGGCCAAGACCAAGCTGGTCGAGACGCTGGGCGTCGTGCTCGGGCTTGATTCACGCCGCATCCAGTTCACGCCGGACCTGATGCCGTCCGACATTCTCGGCTCCGAGGTCATGGAGCAGGACGAAACCGGCAAGCGCTCCTTCCGCTTCATCTCCGGCCCGATCTTTGCCCAGCTGCTGATGGCCGACGAGATCAACCGAGCCTCGCCGCGTACGCAGTCGGCGCTGCTGCAGGCGATGCAGGAATATCATGTCACCATTGCCGGCGCGCGCTACGATCTGCCCTCGCCCTTCCATGTGCTGGCGACGCAGAACCCGCTGGAGCAGGAAGGCACCTACCCGCTGCCCGAAGCCCAGCTCGACCGCTTCCTGATGCAGGTCGACATCCTCTACCCCGAAATCGAGGCCGAGCGCCGCATCCTTCTGGAAACCACCGGCGTCGAGGACGCGAAAGCCCAGAACGTGCTGCAGCCGGCACGGCTGAAGGAGATCCAGACGCTGATCCGCCGCATGCCGGTGCCCGAAAGCGTCGTTGAGGCGATCCTCACCCTGGTGCGTTCGGCGCGTCCGGGCCAGGGCAATGCCGACACCGACAAGCATGTCGCCTGGGGCCCGGGTCCGCGCGCCAGCCAGGCGCTGATGCTGTGCACCAGGGCACGCGCGCTCTACGACGGACGGCTGGCGCCCTCGGTCGACGATGTCAGGGCACTGGCCGAGCCGGTGCTGCAGCATCGCATGGCGCTGACCTTCGCCGCCCGTGCCGAGGGCACCAGTGTGCGCGACGTCGTGGCGAAACTCGTGAAAGGCGTTTAGGGTCGGGACCCGCTAATATGATCGAAATGGCGCCTGAAATGGCAAAAAAATGCGAGGAGAACCGCGAAGGTCGGGGTCTTTCCCCCGGCCAAGCGGTTCGACGACGCAGCTTGCAGCCATTTCGGCGTCCGGAGGATGTGGTCCATCTGCCCGCCTACTTTGTCGCGAAGGACTTGAAAGCCGAATGGCTTCCTGCGCCTTCGCTCCGCGTATCCGAACAGATGACCTCACACCATTTAGATCATATTAGCGGGTCCAGACCCTAATGGCGCGTATCGGCGAAGTCCAGGCTCCGGCAGCGACGCGCGACGCGCTCGCCCGCGGCCGGTTGCGGGCTTCGCTTGTCCCCGACCTGCTGGTCGAGGCGCGCCGTATCGTCAACACCGTGATCGCCGGCTGGCATGGCCGTCGCAAGCGCGGCATCGGCGAGAATTTCTGGCAGTTCCGGCCCTATGTCGAAGGCGATTCCTCGCGCATCGACTGGCGCCGCTCGGCCCGCGACGATCACACCTATGTGCGGGATCGCGAGTGGGAAGCCGCTCATACAGTCTGGTTGTGGGCCGACCCCTCGCCGTCCATGCTCTACAAATCGACGGGTGCCGGCGTTTCCAAGCAATCGCGCGCGCTGGTGCTGACACTGGCCATGGCCGAGCTCCTGTCACGCAGCGGCGAGCGCATCGCCTGGCCGGGGCTGACCGATCCGTTCACTGCCCGCAACGGCGCCGAGCGCATCGCGGCCCAACTCATGCATGCCGGCGAGATGCCGGCAAAACCCGATCTGTCCGACATCAGGCGCTTCTGCGACATCGTCATCGCCAGCGATTTCCTCGATCCGGTCGAGGAAACCATGGCCTGGCTCGACGTGCTCGCCCGCCACGGTGTGCGCGCGCATCTGATCGAGGTCGCCGACCCGGCCGAGGAAACTTTCCCCTATGCCGGCCGCACCGAGTTCACCGATCCCGAGACCGGCGACAAGCTGACCGCCGGCCGCGCCGAGATGTTGGCCGACGAATACCGCCTGCTCTACACCGCCCGCCGCCAGGAACTGGCCAGTTGGTGCAAGCGGCTCGGCTGGAGCTTTACCGTCAACCACACCGACCGGCTGGCTTCCGACGCACTGGTGCGCCTGCACATGGCAATGACCGCCGATGGCGGTCATGCCGGGCTGACCTCCGGTCATGCCGGGCTGACCTCTGGTCATGCCGGGCTGACCGCTGGTCATGCCGGGCCGAGCGCCACTCCCGGCATGATTGCCGGTGACAATCAGCCTGACATTGCCGCCGGTGGCGGTAAGCCTGACATTACCGCCGGTGGCGGCAAGCCTGGGAAGACCGCCGCATGAGCTGGCTGCCGCTCTCCTTCGGCGCTCCCATGGTGCTGTGGGGCCTGCTGGCGCTGCCGGTGATCTGGTGGCTGCTGAGGTTGACGCCGCCCAAGCCGCGAACCGAGGTGTTCCCGCCACTGAAGATCCTGGCCCGTGTGCTGAGACGGGAGGAAACACCGCAGCGCAGCCCTTGGTGGCTGACGCTGCTCAGGCTGCTGATGGCGGCCCTCGTCGTCGCGGCATTGGCCGAACCTGTGTTCAACCCGCGCGAAAAGCTGCCGGCCGAGGGCGCCGCCCTTGCGCTGGTCATCGACAATGACTGGGCCAGCGCCGCCGACTGGAACAAGCGCATCGCCACCGCCGAGCGGCTGATCAACGACGCGGGCTCGAACGGCTTGCCTGTTATCATCGCCTTCACCGCCGAAAAGCCCAATGCGGAGATCGGCCCTTTTGACGCCGCCGCCGCGCTCGACCGGCTGCGCGCCGCCAAGCCGCGGCCGATCCCAACCGACCGGCCGGCCGTCTATGCCCGCGTCGCTGGTGTGCTGGAGAGCTTGCCCGGCGCCAGCGTCGCCGTGCTGGCGGATGGCCTGGCGGCCAAGGGCGACGAGGCCGCTTTCAACACGCTGTTGTCCAAAAATGCCGCCCGCGTTGTATGGGCGGTGGCCGACCGGCTTTCCCTGACCGGCCTGAGATCAGCTGAAAACCAGGTCGACGGCTTTGGTCTGACCGCCGTCCGCGCGCCCGGCGATCCCGCCCCGGCGCAGGTCACCGCCGGCGCCTTCGACGACAAGGGCCGCCGCATCGCCGATGCGACCCTGACCTTCGCGCCGGGCGAGGCCACGGCCACCGGCACCATGGCGGTGCCGTTCGAATTGCGCAACGACTTCGCCTCGATCGCGCTCGATGGCGAACGCCATGCGGGTGCGGTGCGCGTGCTCGACGAAAGCTCCAAACGCCGCCGCGTCGGGTTGCTGTCGCAAGCCGAGGCCGACCAGGCGCAGCCGCTTCTGTCGCCGCTCTACTACATCAGGCGCGCGTTACAGCCCTTCGCCGATCTGGTCGAGCCCTCCAGCGCCGATCTCGCCGACGCCATCCCGCAGATCCTCGACCAGAAGCCGGCGATGATCGTCATGGCCGATATCGGCACCATTCCCGCGCAGGTTCGGCAAAGGCTGGTCGACTGGGTCGACAATGGCGGCACGCTGGTGCGTTTCGCCGGCTCACGGCTGGCGGCCGCCGGCAATGACGACGATTTGCTGCCGGTCCGCCTGCGCACCGGCGAGCGCTCGCTCGGCGGCGCGCTGTCATGGACCTCGCCGCAGCCGGTCACCGAATTTCCCAAGGCCGGCCCCTTCGCTGACCTGGCGCCGCCGACCGAGGTCACGGTGACCAGGCAGGTGCTGGCCGAGCCGACACCCGACATCGTCGAGCGCACCTGGGCAGCCCTTGCCGACGGCACGCCGCTGGTCACCGGGCTGAAGAAGGGCAAGGGCACGCTGGTGCTGTTCCATGTCACGCCCGAGGCGACATGGTCGAACCTGCCGATCTCGGGCAGCTTCGTCGAGATGCTGCGCCGCATCGTGCAATTGTCCCGCAACCAGGGCGCGGCGATCGCCAATGCCGAAGCCGCCGCCACGTCGCTGGCACCCTATCGCATGATCGCGGCCGACGGCTCGCTGGTGCCGCCGACACCGGATGCGCGGCCGCTGGTGCCGGGCGCCGGGGCACTGCCGGTCACCTTCGAGAACCCGCCCGGCCTCTATGGCTCGGAGACCGGCGTCTACGCCCACAATCTGCTCGACGCCGCAAGCACGTTCGAGCCGCTGGCGCGCCCGCAAGTGTCGGTGCCGGTCAGCACGGTCCAGTATGCCTTTGATGAATCGCGCAACCTGAAGGGTGCGCTGGTGGCGGCGGCTCTGCTGCTGATGCTGCTCGACACGCTGGCGGTGTTGTGGATGGGCGGCCTGTTTTCGCGCCGGCCGCGCCGGGCCGGTGCCGCTGCAACCACCGCCGCTGTATTGATCGGGCTTGGCGCACTGTTCGGCCATGCCGATGTCGCGCGCGCCGACGATGCCAAGCCGGGTGACCAGGTCGCTATCGAGGCGATTTCAAAAACCCGCATCGCCTATGTGCTGACCGGCGTGCCGGGCGTCGATTCGATCAGCCGCGCCGGGCTCCAGGGCCTGACCCGTTTCCTGATCGAGAAGACGGCGCTCGAACCGGGCGCGCCGGCCGGCGTCGACATTTCGAAGGACGAGCTGTCCTTCTATCCGCTGATCTACTGGCCGATCGACCCATCGGCACCGATGCCGAGCCAGGCCGCGATCGCCCGCATCGACGCCTATATGCAGCAGGGCGGCACTGTGCTGTTCGACACGCGCGACCAGTTCGCCAACGGCATCGGCGCCGACTCCACCAGCCCGGCGACCGAGCGGCTGCGCGACATCCTCGGCAACCTCAACGTACCGCCGCTGGAGCCGGTGCCGTCGGACCATGTGCTGACCAAGTCCTTCTTCATCCTGCCCGAATTTCCCGGCCGTTTCGCCGGCAGCCCGCTCTGGGTCGAGGCATCCCTCGACGCCAGCAATGCCGACAACCGGCCGGTGCGCACCGGCGACGGCGTGTCGCCGATCATGATCACCGCCAATGATTTCGCCGGCGCCTGGGCGGTCGACGAGAATGGCGATCCGCTGCTGCCGACCGTGCCGGCCGACCCGATGCAGCGGGTCTACGCGCTGCGCGCCGGCGTCAACATCATGATGTACATGCTGACCGGCAACTACAAATCCGACCAGGTGCATGTTCCCATCCTGCTCGAACGGTTAGGGCAGTAGGATGATGCTCTTTCTTGCACCCACGCCGATCGACCCTGCCCTGATGCGGGAGGATAAGGCATGAACTGGTCGATCTCCTTCGAACCGCTTTTGTCCTGGCCGCTGTTGGCCCTTGTGCTGGTGCCCTTGGCGTTCCTCGCGCTTGTCGGCCTTGGGTTTCGCCAGCGCGGCGCGGTCCTGCGCTTCGTCGCCCTGCTGGCGCTCGCCGCCGCCCTCTTCAACCCGGTGTTCCTCAATGAGGAGCGCGAGCCACTAAAGAGCGTCGTCGCGCTGATCGTCGACCGTAGCCAGAGCCAGGACATTGGCGACCGCACCAAACAGACCGACGAGGCCGTGGCCGGGCTGCAGCAGCGTCTTGGCCGCTTCAAGCAGTTCGATGTCCGCGTCGTCGAGGCCGGCAAGTCCGACGCCGCCGAGGAGCGCACCGAAACGCGGCTGTTCGGCGCGCTGGAAGGCGCCTTCCGCGACGTGCCGCCCTCGCGTATCGGTGGCGCCATCATGATCACTGACGGCGAGGTGCATGACACGCCTTCGGGCACGCCCGATTTCAACGCCCCGCTGCATGCCCTCATCACCGGCAACGAGCATGAGAAGGACCGCCGCATACGTTTCGAGAACGCGCCGCGTTTCGGCCTTGTCGGCAAGCCGCTTGACATGACATACCGCGTTATCTCGACCGAAAACGAAACCGGGCCGGTCGATGTCCGCGTCTCCGTCAACGGCGAGCAGGTTTCGGTCGAGCATGCCACCGTCGGCCAGACCATGCCGCTGCAGGTGACCATCCCGAGTGCCGGCCGCAACATCATCGAACTCGCCATCGACCGCGAACCGGGCGAACTGACCGATGCCAACAACCGCGCCATCGCGCTGGTCGACGGCATCCGCGAAAACCTGCGCGTGCTGCTCGTATCGGGTGAACCGCATGCGGGCGAGCGCACGTGGCGCAATCTGCTGAAATCCGACGCCTCGGTCGATCTCGTCCATTTCACCATCCTGCGGCCGCCGGAGAAGCAGGACGGCACGCCGATCAATGAATTGTCGCTGATCGCCTTCCCCACCCGCGAGCTGTTCGTCGAGAAGATCAAGGATTTCGACCTCATCATCTTCGACCGCTACCAGCACCGCGACGTGCTGCCGATCCTCTATTACGATTACATCTCCGAGTATGTCGAAAAGGGCGGCGCGCTGCTGATCGCCGCCGGCCCCGAATATGCCGGCGAGGCTTCGATCGCGCGCACGCCGCTGATGTCGGCCCTGCCGGCCATGCCGACGGGCGAAGTGGTCGACAAGGCGTTCTACCCGCGCCTGACCGAACTCGGCCAGCGTCATCCGGTGACGCGCGGCCTCGAGGGTTCGGCCACCGAGCCACCGCACTGGAGCCGCTGGTTCCGCACCATCGGCGTGCAGAACCCGCAAGGCGAAGTGGTGATGAAAGGTGCCGACAACCGGCCGCTGCTGCTGCTCGACCGCAAGGGCGAAGGCCGCGTCGGCATGCTTCTGTCCGATCAGGGCTGGCTGTGGGCGCGCGGCTTCGAGGGCGGCGGTCCGCATGTCCAGCTCTACCGGCGCATTGCCCACTGGCTGATGAAGGAGCCCGAGCTCGAGGAAGAACGGCTGACCGCCGAGGGGCGCGGCATGGTGCTGGAGATCCGCCGCCAGACGATGGCCGACGATCCCGGCCCGGCGCAGATCATCACCCCGTCCGGCAAGACACTCGCCGTAAAGCTCGACAAATCCGAACCCGGCGTCTTCCTCGGCAGCGTCCAGACCAGCGAGATCGGCCTCTTCCAGGTTGCCAATGGCGATCTTACCGCGCTCGCCCATGTCGGACCGGTCAACGCGCCGGAATTCGCCGACGTCGTCTCCACGAAGGAGCGGCTGAAGGCGCCGGCGGAAGCCACCGGCGGCAGCGTGCGCCGGCTGGCCCCGTCCACGGCCAGCGACGTGACGCTGCCTTCCATCGTACCGGTGCGTTCGGCCGGCGAAGCGTCGGGCAGCGACTGGATCGGCCTGCGCACCACCGACGACAGCGTCCTGAAGGCCGTGTCGCGCGTACCGCTGTTCGGCGGCTTCCTCGGCCTCGGCCTGCTGCTTCTGGCAATGGGCTCGATGTGGTACCGCGAGGGACGGTAGCGGGGCGCTGTTCCCTTCCTTGTGGGAGAAGGAAAAAGCGCCCTGCTCCTGCCCTCCGCTATGGCTCCGGGCGTTCGTCGCTTTAGTCGACAAATCGTTGTCGACTAATCGCCCTCCGGGCGACCGCTCCTCACTCCTCCGGTTCCGTCGTGAACAACAGCGGATAGCCCTTGGCCTTGCCGGCGTCGGTGGCCCGTGTCGCCTTGGTCTCGGCGACATCCCTGGTGAAGACCGCGACCACGCAGACGCCGCGCTGGTGCGCGGTGATCATGACCCGGTGCGCCTGGTCCTCACTGAGCTTGAACTCGCCCTTCAGCACCGTCACCACGAATTCGCGCGGGGTGAAATCGTCATTGATGAGGATGACCTTGTAGAGCTTCGGCCGCTCTGTCTGCGGCTTCACCTTGACGCGCGGTTTTGTGGTGATTTCAGGCATTCGAACCGACTGTTTCGCGATCAAACTTGAGCCCGCATTTTGCCACGGGTGGCAGCGACCGTCCATTTGCGGACCGTCGGCGGGCACGCCCGGTCCTTCACGATCATGTGGGAAATGGTCTGTCGCGGTTCAACGGCCCTGACGGCCGAAGATCCGGCGACTTGCGTCGGCATCCGCCCGGCGTTCCAGCCATGCCGCGATCGGCCATCCGGCAACGCAGATCAGCGTCACGCCGGCGAGCACGATCAAAAGCCACGCCTGCACGGGCGTGATGTAATCCCAGTTGCTGGAAATCGCCGGCGCGAACAGCGAAGGCTCGGTGCGCCCGCTTGCAGGGTCCGGCACGGGGCTGGCGGTGAGCAGAATCAGCACTCTGGCGACGCCGGTGGCAACCAGGCCGCCGATCACCATGGAGCGAAAAATGGACGAAAGCCGCTTCTTCATGCGGATTGTCCTACAGGGCCGGCATTGCAAACGGGTTAAGCACGATCGAGATGCGTGGCTGGAAGCCGCCGGGTGTTCAGCTTATCGACCGTGCCCTTGGCAGAAGGCCGCCCCAGCCGGTTTGCGGCTGGGGCGGCCTTGGTTGAACTAACCTCGAAGCTGATCAGGGCTTCTTGGGAGCAGCCTTCGCAGGGGCCGCCTTCGCGGGAGCAGCCATCGCGGGAGCCTTCTTGACCGGGCACTTGTGCTTCTTGGTCACCTTGCAGACGGTCTTCTTGGCGACCTTCTTCGGAGCAGCCTTGGCCGGAGCGGTGGTCATCGCGGCAGCAGCCGGAGCGGTGGTCGTGGTGGCGGCAGCCGGGGCAGCGGTCGTGGTGGCGGCTGCGTTGCCCAGAACCGGCATCGAGAAGGCGAGAGCGACGGCGAGACCAAGGGCGGACAGGATGGACTTGTTCATGGCTTCATTTCCTTTTTTCTGCGGGTCGTTTTTGAGTGTCACTGGACCGGGTCGTTCGGTGTCACTCCAAGCAGCTTCAAAGCATTGGCGAGCATCCGGATGCCCTGCGCCTGTTTCTTGGCGGCGCAGTACCGGTTGCCCTTTCTCTGAAGTGCCTTTGCCGCGGTGACCTGCGTTGCCGTGGCATGGGTTTCGAGGGCTTCATCAAATTGGTGGCTGAGATTGGCGCACCGTTCGCTCCGGGTGAGCGGCGCCTTTGCATCCGATTGGTCGACAGCGGCAGTGAGCAGGCCAAGGCCCAGCAGAACTCCCAACAAACTGATCGACAATCTTGGCATTGGTTTATCCGTAAACCCGGAGACTAGCGTCGCAGCCGATGACCTGACCGCCACGGCACCGTTATGCCGGCCTACTTTTTCAGGAGTTTTTCCCGATTGTAGAATTTTGTTTCTGGATTGTGTCTGGCCAGGCCACGCCAAGCTGACCGTCGCTTTCCATGTGGGGAAGGCGGAATTAATTCTCCCTTGAAAAGCAAGGTACTGGCCAACATATGGCCCGAATTCTATCGTGTGGCTCACCAGCCAATCATGGCTTGGCCGGCAACCGGGACAGCGCACCTGTGAAATCCGAGACACACATACTGATCGTCGACGACGACAAGGGCATCCGCGACCTGCTTCAGGAGTTCTTCCAGAAGCGGGGCCTGCACACCTCGGTTGCCGCCGACGGCGCCGAGATGGAGGCCGTCCTGCGCCGTTGCCAGGTGGATCTCATCGTGCTCGACGTGATGCTGCCCGGCAGGAGCGGGCTGGAGCTGTGCCGCGACCTGCGCGCCCAGTATACGACGCCTATCATCATGCTGACCGCCGTCACCGAGACAACGGACCGTGTCGTCGGCCTCGAGATGGGCGCCGACGACTATGTGCCCAAGCCCTTCGACCCGCGCGAGTTGCTGGCGCGCATCCGCGCCGTGCTGCGGCGCAACGGCGCCGCCGAGCCGAAGCGCGCCACCACAAAGCAGATTTACCGTTTCGCCGGCTGGACCATGGATTGTTCGCGCCGCCGGCTGACCGCGCCCGACGACGTCAGGGTCGAACTGACCATGGCCGAGTTCAACCTCTTGCAGACCTTCGTCAAGAGCGCTCAGCGCGTGCTGACCCGCGACCAGCTCATCGAACTATCCGGCGGCGACAGCGACTATTCCTTCGACCGTAGCATCGACATCCTGGTCAGCCGGTTGCGGCGCAAGATGGAAGATGATCCCAAGACGCCCAAACTGATCCTCACCGTGCGCAGCGGCGGCTACCAGTTCCTGCCCGAGACGACCTCCGAATGAGACGTTTCCTGCCGCAGACCTTGCCTGTCTGGGTGCTGCTGATCGTCATTGCCGGCCTGCTGATCAGCCAGGTCGCGACGCTTTACATCGTGTCGCGCGACCGCGCCGCCGCCAATGACGTGGTCGACCTCTACCGTCTCAACGACCGCGCCTTCTCGCTCGTACAGTTGATGAGTGGCGCCTCGCCGGAGGAGCGCAAGGCGACCGCCGCAGGCCTGTTCAACTCGACATACGCGCTCACCGTCTCGGACACGCCCGCCGTCACCTCCTCGATCGCCGGCGACGATGAACTGGCCGAGCTCGAGGACATCCTCGTCGGCCGGCTGTCGAAGTTCGGCATCACCGACGCGCGCGTGCGCCGCGATCCGGCGACGCGCGAAGCCGACGATGCCAACGGCGCGGCGCCGGCGCCCGACATCGGCCAGGTCGAGCGGGACCTTCTGGTGCTGGCCGCCAATTTCGCCCAGAGCGACAAGCTGACGGCCTCGCTGCGCTTCGCCGACGGCCAATGGCTGAACTTCACCGAACCGATCACCCCCGTCGGCCCGATCCTGAGCGTCGACAGTCTGCCGCTCTATGCGCTGATCGCGGGGCTGGTGGTGATCATGTCGATCTGGTCGCTGCGCCGGCTGACCGCGCCCTACCGGATGATGGAAACCGCCGTCAACCGGATCGGCAAGGACCTGAAGAGCCCGCCGATCGCCGAAAGCGGCAGCCGTGAGGTGCGTGCTGCCGCCAGGGCGATCAACGCCATGCAGACCAGGCTGCGCGAATATGTCGAGGACCGTGAACATCTTGCCGCCGCACTCGCGCATGATCTGCGCACGCCGATGACGCGCATGCGGCTGCGCCTGGAACTGTTGCGCAAATCGGCGGTTCGCGAGGCGCTGGCGCATGATCTCGCCGATGTCGAGAGCATCGCCAGTTCGGTGATCGACTTCGCCACCTTCGAGGTGAACGAGGAAAAGAGCGAACGCATCGACTTCTGGTCGCTCGTGGAATCGATCGCCGATGCCTATCCGGACGTCTCGTTCGACAATGACGACACCCGCTCACGCGGCCTGATCTGCATGGCGCGACCGGTGGCGCTGAAGCGCTGCGTCACCAATCTGGTACAGAACGCCGTCACCTATGGCAAGAAGGCGCATCTCAGCCTGCGCCGCTCCGACGGCACGATCACGCTCGCCATCCGCGACGAAGGGCCGGGCATACCCCAGGCCCAGATCGACGCCGTGTTCGGCTCCTTCGTGCGCCTCGAACAGTCCCGCAACCGCCAGACCGGCGGCCTCGGGCTCGGGCTGACCATCGCCCGCAACATCGCGCGTGCCGCGGGCGGCGAAGTCCGCCTGTCCAACCATCCTGACGGCGGCCTGCTGACGGAGCTGCGCCTGCCGCTGGCGGTTTGAGACTGATCAGGCCGCATCGAACGTCAACTTGTCGCGATGATCTTCCAGGCCAACAGCGCGATGATGACCGCCGCCGCGAGCATTGTTGCCCAGCGATGCCGCCCGAACGCATGCAGAACGAGAACGGCCAGCGCCGCGATCGACGCGGCAAGTGCCCCTTCGACATAGAAGAGCTGTGCGCCGTCAATCGGCCCGCCGCTTGCGCTTCCGACACGGAAGAACTCCAGTATCGACCGGATCGCGATCACGATCAGCAAGCCGAGCGCCGCTTGCGCCGCGCGCGCCGTCGACAGCCAGTTCAATATCCGTTTCAAGGCGCCTCCCGACGCGACCCGAAAGCCTTTCGGTTGACGTTGCCGGCCTACCGCCGCAGCACCGCGCTCAGCACGTCGCGAATGCCGATGGCACCGACGAAGCGGGACTGATCGTCGAACAGCGCTACCGGTGCCGTCTGCGACCGGTGCATGGCCAGCATCACGGTCTTCAGCGACGTGCCGGGATTGGCCCAGAACACCTGCGCCAGCTCCTCGGGCTGGCCCTCGACATCGGCGCAGGACACCCATACTGCCGGCTTGCCGTCGCGCTCGGCCGCCGCCACCAGCCCGTGCTCGTCGATCTTGAAACGCGTCGTCTTGCGCCGGTCGAGCCACACCCAGCCATTGTCGCCATGCTCGAGGTCGCGACGGTCGCGCATGACGTTCCAGGCGGTGAGCACCGAGAGCGGGTTCACATTGGCGATGAAGTCGCGGACATAATCGTTGGCGGGGCGCAGCACGATGTCTTCCGGCGCGCCCGTCTGGACGATACGGCCGCCCTCCATGATGGTGATGTGGCTGCCGATCTTCAGTGCCTCCTCGAGGTCGTGGCTGACGAAGATGATGGTCTTCTTCAGCTCCGCCTGCAGCTGCAGAAGTTCATCCTGCAGCTTGGTGCGGATCAGCGGATCGAGGGCCGAGAACGGCTCGTCCATCAACAGGATAGGCGCCTCGGTGGCGAAGGCGCGCGCCAGGCCGACGCGCTGCTGCATGCCGCCCGAGAGCTCATGCGCGTATTTGTTCGACCATTGGTCGAGGTTGACCAGCTTGAGCTGCCTGTGCACCCGCTCCTTGCGCTCGGCATCCGGCACGCCAGCGAGTTCGAGGCCGAGGCCGACATTCTCCTCCACCGTGCGCCACGGCAACAGGCCGAACTGCTGGAAAACCATCGCCACCTGCTTCTGCCGCAGCCGCCGCAAGGTCGGCTCATCGCAAGTGACGACATCGACCGTGCGGTCGCCGTCCTTGACCAGCACCTGGCCGCGCGACACCACGTTGAGCCGGTTGACCGCCCGAAGCAGCGTCGACTTGCCCGAACCGGACAGGCCCATGAGGACGGAAATCTCGCCTTCATGCACGGTCAGGCTGGCTCCGGCGCAGCCGAGCACATTGCCGGTCTTCTCGAGTATCTCGGCCCGGGTAGCACCCTTGTCGATCATCGCCAGCGAACCGGCCTGGTCGGCGCCGAAGACGATATCGACATTCCTGAAATCGACGGCGACGGTCATTTCTTGCCTCCAACGCCAATGCGGGTCATCCGGTCGAGCACGATGGCGAGCACGACGATGGCAAGACCGGCCTCAAGGCCAAGGTCGATGCGGCGCGAACCGAGCGCCCGGTTGATCTCCGTGCCGAGACCGCCGGCGCCGATCAGGGCGGCGAACACCACCATCGACAGTGACAGCATGATCGACTGTGTCAGGCCCGCCATGATGGTGGGCAGCGCCGAGGGCAGCTCGACCTTCCACAACAGCTGGCTCTTGGTGGCGCCGAAGGCCTCGCCGGCCTCGATGATCGATTTCGGCACCGAGACGACGCCGAGATGGGTGAGCCTGACCGCGGTCGGGATGACGAAGATGATGGTGACGATAAGGCCGGGCGCGTTGCCGAGGCCGAACAGCGTCAGCACCGGGATCAGGTAGACGAAGGTCGGCAGCGTCTGCATCAAATCGAGCACCGGCAGCATGATGCGATAGACCTTCGGCTTGTGCGCCGCCCAGATGCCGAGCGGCACGCCGATGGCCATCGCCGCCGCAGCGGCCGCGACCACCAGCACCAGCGTCTGCACCGTCTGCTTCCAGAGGTTCTGGTTGATGATGAAGATCAGGCCGAGGAAAACCGCGATGGCGAGCGGCCGCGAGCGCTGCAGCAGCCAGGCAATGACGGCGATCACCAAAGCGAGCAGCACCGGCGGTACCATCAGCAGGATGTCGACCAGCCCGTCGAGCAGGAAATTGAGGCCGTTCGAGAAGGCCCTGAACACGGTGTCGAAATTGTCGGTGAGGAAGCCGAAGAACGCCTTTCCCCAGGCGCCGATCGGGATCTTGTGATCGACCATGAATTTGGAAATCGGATCCATCTCACCCCTCGTTTGCCAGAGCTCTGCCTTCGGCCCCGTATTGTCGCAACGTCATCTTGTCACAGGATACGAAAAAGGGCAGCCTTTCCACAATGGCTGCCCTCTGTTTCGGTCACGCCGAAATCAAAGTCGGCTCAGCTCCCGAGCGCGGTCTTGACCGCCGCCGCCGCGTCGCCGCCGTCGAAGGTGGTCACGCCGGCGATCCAGGGCTTGACCGCATCCGGATTTTTCTTCAGCCAGTCGGTTGCCACCGTGTTTGCATCGCTGCCCTTCAGGATCGCGTCCATCATCTGGCCTTCCATATCCAGATTGAATTTCAGGTTGGCGATGAACTTTCCGACATTCGGGCACTCGGTCATGTAGCCCTTGCGCACATTGGTCGAGACGGTGGCCGCGCCAAAACCGCTGTCGCCCATGCCATCGAGATAGGTGATCTTCATGGCGCCCATCACAGGATGCGGCGTCCAGCCGAGGAAGGCGATCCACTCATTGTTCTTCATCGACTGCTCGGCCTGCGTCAGCATGCCGGCCTCCGAGGATTCGACCAGTTCGAACCCGTCGAGATTGTCCTTCGGGTTCTTGATCATGTCGAGGATGATGCGATTGCCGTCATTGCCGGCCTCGATGCCGTAGATCTTGCCGTTGAACTTGTCCTTGAACTTGCCGAGATCGGTCAGCGACTTGACGCCGGCATCCGCGACATAGGTCGGCACGACGATGCCGTAACCGGCTCCGGCCAGGTTCTGGCTGACGGTCTCGACCGAACCGTCGGCCGTGTAATCCTTGATGTCGTTGGTCATCGACGGCATCCAGTTGCCGAGGAAGACATCGAGGTCCTTGTTCTTCAGCGACGCATAGGTCACCGGAACCGAGAGCTGGATCACCTGCGGCTCGTAGCCGAGCGCGGTAAGCAGCACGGAGGCCAGCCCGGTGGTAGCCTGGATGTCGGTCCAGCCGACGTCGGAGAGGCGAACCGCCTTGCAGCTTGCCGGATCGCCGGCGAAGGCAGCACCCGTGGACAGGAAAGCCGCCAAGCCTAGGCCGGCGACGAAGGAATTCATACGCGACATCTGTATTCTCCCATTTCGATTCTTTGGCGAAGCGAAGTTTCGGTCTTTGTGCCCGCCTTGTTTCGTCAGCCAAACACCATTCTGAAGTGGTTTCAAGCACTAAGACAATCACGATCAACGGCGCTGGCTGGCCAATCAGCGACACCGCTGACGCTTTCCGTGCCAGGCCCAAGCGCAATCTGCCTCGGCAGTGGCTGCTTTTTCAGGGGAATGCGGCCGCGGCCTCTCCCCGCGTGGCGGGAAGTCGGCTTAAAAGGGCGGCATGGCCAAGCTTTACTTCCACTACGCGACGATGAATGCCGGCAAGACGACCATGCTGTTGCAGGCATCGTACAATTACCGCGAACGCGGCATGACGACGATGCTGTTCGTCGCCGGTCACTACCGCATGGGCGACACCGGCCTGATTTCGTCGCGCATCGGGCTGGAGGCGGAAGCCGAGATGTTTCGCGATGGCGACGACCTGTTCGCCCGCGTCGCCGAGCATCACCAGCACACGGCGGTGCATTGCATCTTCGTCGATGAGGCGCAGTTCCTGGAGGAAGAACAGGTCTGGCAGCTTGCCCGCATCGCCGACCGGCTCAACATCCCCGTCATGTGCTACGGCCTGCGCACCGATTTCCAGGGCAAGCTGTTTCCCGGCTCGCGCGCGCTGCTGGCCATCGCCGACGATCTGCGCGAGGTGCGCACCATCTGCCGTTGCGGCCGCAAGGCCACGATGGTCGTGCGCCTCGGTCCCGACGGCAAGGTGGCCCGGCAGGGCGAACAGGTGGCGATCGGCAAGGATGTCTATGTCTCGCTCTGCCGCCGCCATTGGGAAGAGGAAATGGGCCGCGCGGCACCCGACGACTTCATCGGCTTTGTCAGCGGCTGAAACGAAGGCCCGCCGGACGCCGGCATCGGGCAGCCGGCTGCCATCTCTTGCAGCCGCGCCATTCAAATGGTGCCTTTGTTAAGGTCAGCGCCCTATTTCCCGTCTCAGCCAGAACTCCCCGGGGTCAGCCATGCTTCGAGCCGTCTTGTCCGCCAGCCTTCTTCTCCTGGCCATTTCCGTTGCCCCCGGCCGGGGGCGATCCTGTGCTGGGCAAACATGTTTTCAACCGGTGCGTGGCCTGCCATGAGGCGGCCACCGACCGCGGCAAGGTCGGCCCACATCTTATGGGCGTCGTCGGTCGCACGGCGGGAACCGCCGAAAGCTTCCTCGGCCATTATTCGGAGGCAATGAAGAGCGCGGGTGCTGCCGGTCTCGTCTGGGACGAGGCAAATCTTGCCGAATACCTCAAATCGCCCAAGCTGAAGGTGCCCGGCAACAGGATGGCCTTCAGCGGCCTGAGCAATGACGACGACATCGCCAACGTCATTGCCTATCTGAAGGCTGATCCCAAGCCCTGAACAGACGCCCTCGGGAGTGGGACGGACCGGCTTGCGCTGGCCTGTGGGGCTGCAAGGGTCAGTTGTTGTCAAGTTTCGGAGCCATCCGCTTCGGCGTGGACTGATTGCTTTGCCGACATGAAAGTTCAAAATCAGCTGAACCAGGCTTGGCCGACCAGTTGATCACGCCATGACCACGGCTCCATTGCCTTTCAAGGGTTCGGCCGAATATTTGTTTCGCGCAGCGCACTGTTTTCACGTCTTTCAATCCCCTGATACCCCACATATATTCGCCGCTGTTCGCAACCAGCGAGCGGAAGCCGAAGCGGGAGGCCCCTATGGCGACATTGCAGAATTTCGATGCCGAAATTGCCAAGACCAAGCAGGTCGTCCAGGATATGCGCACCAAGATCGAGCAATCCGGCACCGTGCTCGACACACTCGCAACCGCCGACAAGAAGATCGGCGACGCCAATTTCGACATCGAGAACGCCCGCATCGAGGATGTGCTGAAGCAGCAGAAGGTGATGGAAGGCAACATCGCCGACCTGATCATCGGCCTCGAGGACGCCACCAATGTCTTCGGCGCCGAGTTCGAGAGCATGAAAAACTATACCGGCTGGGAAAACTTCGTCGGCGTCTTTTCGGCGCAGCGCAAGCAGCGCATGCGCACCGACCGCGTGCGCAACATGTCGCTCGCCGGCAATCTGCAGGAACTGCTGGCCAAGTCCGACACCATCGTCGGCATATTGAAGGCGCAGAAGGAAGTTCTCGACCAGCGCTACAAGACCTCCGAAGCCAGCCTGTCGCAGGTTATCGAGCGCCGCAAGACCACGATGACGAACCTCGAAGCCGTGCAGAAGCGCATCGAGGAGCTCAATCCGATGCTGCTCGACATCGAAAACAAGATCGCCGCCTCGACCAGCCAGAAAGACCGCACGCAGCTCGAGGGCGAACGTTCCAAGCTCGCCACCGAATACAATGAAAAGCAGGCCAAGGAGCAGGAGCTGCTGGCCGAAAGCCAGACGCTGGAGCGCTACACCTCGATGTTCCAGACCTTCGTCGATTCGCTCAACAACCAGATCGCCGCGCAGTCGACGCTGATCAACAAACTGACCATCGATACCGAGCAGCGCATCGTGCTCTACAAGGCGCTGGAGGATTCACTGAAGACCGCCGCGCAGCAGGACGTCGCCCACAAGATCAACACGCTGGGCAGCCAGGTCGACAACACGGCCGAGGAAACCATGGCCGGCATTGGCGCAGCCTCGCAGAAGCACATCGGCGACCTCTTGGAGATGCACGAGAAGAACATGGTGGCCAGCGCCGACATCCAGCGCCGCAAGAAGCTGGCCGACGATGCCTTCGCCCGCCGCTTCGACGAGGTGCTGAAGAAGCACAATTCGGCCAACTACGTGCAGTCATAATTGCCGCGCGCACCGGTGCGACAATCGCAGGGCTGACAGCATGACACCCGAAAACGACGCGGCGGCGCGGTATTTCTCGGCAATCACGGCCGCGCTCGGCGGCCTTGAAGTGTTCATGCGCGACGACCGCTCGCCGCTTTACCGGCATGGCATTGTCGCCAGGATCGTTGCCGAATACATCGCCCGGCTCGACAAGTCCTTTTCCTGCTGGCGCAACCGGCTGGGCTTCATGGACACGTTCCGCATTTCGCGCGCCGAAAGCGGCTACCCGGTGTTCCAGAACCTGCTCGAACTGGAAAACGACCGCCGCCAGGCCGACGGCCGGCTCGCCAACATTCCCCAGGCCGGCGAGCTGCGCGAAGAGATGGCCGACTTCATCCTGCGCCACAAGCAGTTCCCCGACGCACTGCAGAAATCGATGGCCGAGCGGCTCTATCTCGAGGACGTCAAGAGCGAGCAGACCTTCGGTCCGTTCACGCTGGCGCAGACGGCCAAGGTGTCGGTCAATCCGAAGACGGCGCGGCCCTATTATCTCGTCCACTGGGCCACCTTCGACGGCAGCGCCAACCTGCCTTTGGTCTACATGGTGACGGTGGAGGATTCGTCGGACAGCATGGTCAGCCAGCTTGTCGACCGGAGCGGCAAGCTCAACGACAAGGTCGACATTCCGCTGCCGGTCGACGGCCTGCTCAACCCCGAACTTGCCCATCGTTTCGACGATTTCACCGAGAAGAATTCGGCCTATACGCTGTCGCCGGCGACCATCGCCGTCAACCTCGACAAGGACTTCGAGCCACTGCACCCCAAGCAGCTGAGGCGGGTGGTGCTCGGCCCCTTCTACTCAGCAGGCATCACCGACAACAATTCGACGGTGACGGAAGTGCTGGCCAAGGTGCGCAAGCCCGAAAACGCATGGCTTTTGACCTGGACCATCCAGGAAGTCTATTCCAAGGGCGAGAAGCCGGGCCGCAAGGGCCTGTTCTCAAGCGAGAAGACGACGCAGGAATTCTTCATCAACACCGATGACCTCGAGGCCGCTCGCCAGGGCGTGTCGAGCTACGAAAACCACGCGCTGATCCCGCACGAGGCCTACCAGGCGCTTTACGCCGCGGGCGAAGCACAAAAGATATTTGCCGGCTACAAGATTCACATCCTGTCGAATGGGCAGGTGATATCGGATGTCTGACCGTCACACCACGGAGCACCCTTCATGGACACCGGCCTGACCACCATCCCGGAAGCGGCTATCGAAAAGCACCGCGCCACCGCGCAAAACTTCATCACCCGCATCGTCGTGCTGGAGGATCCCTCGCGCGAATCCGGTACAGCGCTCGCCGGCACCAACCGGCGCTTCGTTTCCACCGTCTCGGTCGGTTCGGTGCGCCGCACGCGCGAGGTCGAGCTGTCGAAGACCGTCGGGGCCGTCCATCCCGACGACCAATTGCTCACCATCCCGCAGCACACGCTGCTCTTTCGCGCCCGGCGCGGCACGGCGATCGCGCTGGCGGTCTCGGACGTGTTCGCCGAAGGCTCCGATCTTGAAAGCCTGCAGGCCAGGAACACCCGCGCCCCGCTCGAAGGCGAGGAGGCGTCCACCTTCAAGAAACTGCTGTCGGCCTCGGCCTATATCTCGGCCTTCAGCCTTGCCTCCTACCTGTTCCAGCTCATCGACAGTGACGGCGAGGCGCCGAACGACATCCCCGAACCGGACTTCCTGTTCGACACACCGCAGGACGCGGTGAAATCGATCCTGGCCGGTCTCGACAAGGCTATATCGGGCTCGACAGACGATGCCGACCTGATGACCCGTGCCCGCGCCTTCGCCCGCGTCGCCATCGACGGGCTTCTGGCGCGCAAAGGCCGCTTCGACGGCATCGGTCCGTTCGAGAACGCCCATATCCGCATCGACGCCGACGACTTCACCCTCGACGGCTTCGATGTCGCGCCGGGCAAGCGCTCCAAGCCGCTGGTGATGACTTTCAAGACGCCGGAAGAGGTCGTCGGCAACCACATCGCCAAATACCAGTCGGTCAAACTGGCCAAGATGCTGATGGCTTACGACTTCGAGCGCGAGCTGAACCCGTTCGTCGAGCTTGGCGGCTTCCTGTTCACCTTCATCGGCGATGGCGCGCCCGGCACCGGCAAGACGACGCTGATCCAGATGATCGCCGGTCTCGTCAACGGCTATTGCCAGGTCGCCGGCTACCCCTTCGCCTACGAGAATTTCGGCGTCGACCAGATCTCGTCCTACCAGGGCAAATCAGGCCAGAACTGCCGCCAGTTCATCAACAATGTCTTGAACCCGCGCGTCATCGGCTTCGGCACCATCGACGACATCGACCAGGTGGCCGCTAGACGCTCCGACGACCGCGCCTCGGCCGGCCAGCAGGAGATCACCGGCGTGCTGATGGATGCCTTCGCCGGTGCCGCCACCGTGGTGCGCGGCAATTGCTCGTTCGGCATGTTTTCCAATTATCCGGAGAATGTCGACGATGCACTGCGCCAGCGCGCCGGCGCCCGCTGGCTGGTCGACGGGCCTCAGACCCGCGACGACTATATCGACATTTTCGTGCTGCTCGCCGGCAAGAACCACGAGATCCCCCTGGGCAAGCACGAGCTCTACGCCGCACAGGAAATCCAGCGCGCCGTGACCGAAGCTTATGAGGAGCATGAAAAGCCGCAGGAGGAGGGGCTGATGCGGGTCTATGAGCGCTACATGAAGGAAAACGGCGCGCCCAAGACCATGGCCGACATCGGCACCTACCTGCACCTGATCAAGGACGCCGAACCGCGCTTCACCGGCCGCGCCATCAAGAACGTCACCGACGCCATCAAGATGCGCGCCATGGACATCGAGCTTCCCGACGACTGGTTCGAAAAGCCGGAAGCCTTCATGCACAAGAGCTACGACGACAAGAAGGCGATGATCGAGGAACTGCGCGGCCCGTTCTCGATGGACATGGTCATGCAGGAGATCAACCGCTACGCCGATTCCGAATTCCGCTATTCCGACAAATCCGATGACGCCGCGGTCGAGAAGCTGCTGCGTGACGCAAGGCTGCGCGAACGCGCTGCGCGTGAGATGGAAGACATGAAGAAGAAGGGTCTGTGGAATGCGTGAGGCGCGCTCTTCTTCCTTCTCCCCGTTCACGGGGAGAAGGTGCCCGAAGGGCGGATGAGGGGCAGCGCCATGCGTGGTGGAAACGAGCCCAAGGTGCAAGAGCCCGCGAGCTTCGGAAGATCGAGAACGATGCCGAGGAAAAGCTCTGGCATGAACTGCGTGGGCGACGATTGAATGGCCACAAATTCATTCGCCAACTGCCGATCGGTCCCTATTTCGCCGACTTTGCCTGTCGTGAGGCTAATCTGGTCGTGGAGGTCGAAGGCAGCCAGCATGCAGGTCGATCCCGGGATCGCTACAGGGACGAAACGATGAACGCCAATGGTTGGTCGGTATTGAGGATTTGGCACGCTGATGTTTTGAGCGGCCGAAAGAGCGTATTGGAAACGATCGTTGCGGCCGTGGATGGTCGGCTGAACAAGAAGATGATATAATGAGCGTTTGCGCCGCCCCTCATCCGCCCTTCGGGCACCTTCTCCCCGTGAACGGGGAGAAGGAAGATTGACCCATGCCCGCAAACCCGACCTCCTTCGCGACAACGAGCTCATCTACGGCCGTTTGCTCACCGTCGACGAGGCGCATCTCATCCAGCGTTACAACAAGGCGCTGGCTGCTTTCGGCCTCAAGCCCACCAGGCTAAAGAGCTTCCAGATCGACCGCACCGGCTTTTCGCCCGAAGTGGCCGAGGAGTGTGGCGACTACGACTATCTCGATCCCAACGAGGTCAACCGCCGCTTCATCATCCTGACGCCGTCGCAGATCGACCTGCCGGTGGTGCACACCGCCTTCTCCAACACCTCGCAGCTGATGTTCGAGTTCATGTCCAGGAACCAGCGCGCCATCGACGCGCTCACCATCAAGGACGTCATCTACGGCGAGATCGAGGATTCCGTTCCCAAGGTCAACGACATCGAGGACCTGCTGTCGATCAGCCAGGTCGAATTCAAGGTGCTGTCGGCGGAAGACGTGCTGGGCAAGGCCGCCGAACTCGGCAAGCTCGTCGACCGGCTGAAGCAGGAGCCCGACGCCTGGCGCGACGATGCCATGCTGACCCGCATGGTCGAGCTCGCCAAGGTCTGCGGCGACATCCGCGAGAACGCGCTGGTGCCGGACCAGGTGATCTTCCGCCACAACGCCTACTGGACCAGCCATTTCGGCGGGCTCTATGTCTTTGTCGATCCCGACATGACGACGGTGATCAGCGATCCGGCCGCCCCCGGTTTTCGCCGCTCGCGGCCCTGGCAGGTGAGCTATCTCTCGATCAAGGACGCCGACAAGGTGTTCAAATTCCTGGCTGCCACCGGCCGCATCGAACTGCCGCGCGCTTCCTGGATCGAGGCCTCGGGCTATCTCGAGCACCGCGCCGAAATGGTGGTGCGCGCGCTGATCCGCGACGCCGAGCCGGACCGCAATTTGACCGATGTCGACAAGGTCTGGCTGCAGACATGGATCCAGAGCCATGCCGACCTGATCACCTCGGACGGCAATTTCCCCTTCCTCAACGCCGCCAAACGCGAGATCGCCCAGCTCGGGCATCTCAAGGTCGAGGATGTCTCCCCGCAGCAGCGCTTCCTGGTGGTCCGCGCCAAGCCCGACCATCCCGACGCCTGGCTGACCAACCGGCTGATCTCGGATTTCGTGCCGTCGGACTTCGTCTCGCGCTACATCTTCAACAAGGACGGCTTCTACAAGGACTATGACGGCTTCAGCGACGCCTGGCGATCGCATGTTGTGGACGTTCTGAAAACCACATATTTGAAGGACAAGGTGGCGTTTCGCACACGCCTCTACGGCCTGGCCGACTAGAACGAAATGAGCCGTCATTCCGTTCTAACTTGTTGTTTTGGTGCATGATGTCATCCAAAAGTCTGCAACTTTTTGGATGACATGTTTGAGGGGGTGATACAGCCATGCTCGATCCGATCGTGAATTTCTTCACCCGGATTTTCCAGTGGATCGGCCGCGGCATCGGTCTTCTGATCGGCGTGATCCTGTGGCCCTTCATGTGGGCCGGCCGCTGGTACACGCAGCGCGGCTGGATCCTCAAGGCGATAGTCGGCCTCGCTGTGCTGGTGCTGATCGGCCTTTACGCAAACTTCTTCTACGCCACCCAGTGGTGGAACAACTTCGACCCGAACTACCCGGACACCTATACTTTCGAGAAGCGCAACGTTTCCGCCGGTGAGCAGGTGGCTGCCGGCGCCGGCACCGACACGGCCAAGACCTGCGGCAACTCCGGCATCGCCCAGGTGGCGGCCGACCTGACCGACTTCAACGTCAACCAGAACGCCTGGATCTCGTCGATGATCCTCTACAAGCTCGGCCTGTTCGGCATCGACTGGGACAACACTCCCTGGATGGACAACAAGGCCTCTTTCCAGCGCGGCATTAACCAGGCGGTGCGACGTACGGCGACCGAGCTTGCCGACAATCTCGGCCGCGTACGTACGACCTCGCAGATCGATGCCGACCTGCAGGACGCGCGCGGCAATCTGCAGTTCGACGAGTATACCTGGTACTTCGGCGTGAGCCCGTTTGGACCGAAGACGCCGACGCCGAGCTACTATCGCGACGCGGTGCGCAAGCTGCGTTCGTTCAATGCCCGGCTTGCCACCTGCCAGGCCACTTTCGATGCCCGCGCCGACAATTTGAAGCAGTATATCGACCGCATCGCCAGTGACATCGGCTCAACATCCGCAATCCTCAAGGAGCGCGCCGAGAACCACAACAATGGCTGGTTCGACACCCGCGCCGACGACCGCTACTGGTTCGCCTATGGCCAGCTTTATGCCTATTACGGCCTGATGAAAGGCGCCCAGGCCGACTTCGAGAACGTCATCAAGGAAAAGCACCTGCAGAGCCTTTGGGATACGATGGACGCGCAGTTCGTGTCGGCCCTACGTATCCAGCCCTTCATCATCGCCAACGGTCGCGAGGATGGCTGGCTGCTGCCGACCCATCTGACGACGATGGGCTTCTACGTGCTTCGGGTGCGCTCCAACATGGTCGAAATCAGCAACGTGCTGACGCAGTAGCGCCGTCCCACCGCAACACCAGCGATGGCGAATTTGCGCCGTCGCGTCTGTCGCATTCCGTGCATTGTGCGGCTGTTTTGAGACGGCGGAAGCGCGCCTGCTCTGGCTTCTATACGGCGCGGCAAGCGGAGCCATAAAGAACCGGGAATAGGCCGGCCCGCCGCAGAGGAATTTTCTCTTTAGGAAACATAGTTGCATGAAAGTTGACGCCGCCGCAGCGACAGGGTTAGATGCCCCGCGCGTCCGGCTCCAGCCTTCTTGCGAGTAAGATCAACCCGTCCCCTCCACCGTCCAATCCAGAGGAACGCCGTCATGGCCGAAGTGAAGTCCGACATCGAGATCGCGCGTGGCGCCAGGAAAAAGCAGATCCAGGAGATCGGCAAGAAGATCGGCATCCCGACCGAACATCTGCTGCCCTACGGCCACGACAAGGCCAAGATCTCAGCAGAATTCATCAAGTCGGTGAAGGGCAACAAGGACGGCAAGCTGATCCTCGTCACCGCCATCAACCCGACGCCGGCCGGCGAAGGCAAGACCACCACCACCGTCGGCCTCGGCGACGGCCTGAACCGCATTGGCAAGAAGGCGATCGTCTGCATCCGCGAGGCTTCGCTTGGCCCGAATTTCGGCGTCAAGGGCGGTGCCGCCGGCGGCGGCTACGCGCAGGTCGTGCCGATGGAAGACATGAACCTCCACTTCACCGGCGACTTCCACGCCATCACCACGGCGCACAATCTTCTGTCGGCTCTGATCGACAACCACATCTACTGGGGCAATGAACTCGGCATCGACACCCGCCGCGTCGTGTGGCGCCGCGTCATGGACATGAACGACCGGGCGCTGCGCGAGATCATCTGCTCGCTCGGCGGTGTCGCCAACGGGTTTCCGCGCGAAGCCGGCTTCGACATCACCGTCGCCTCGGAAGTGATGGCTATCTTGTGCCTTGCCACCGACCTGAAGGACCTGGAAAAGCGCCTTGGCGACATCATCGTCGCCTACCGCCGCGACAAGTCGCCGGTCTATGCCCGCGACCTCAAGGCCGACGGCGCCATGGCTGTCCTGCTCAAGGACGCCATGCAGCCCAACCTCGTGCAGACGCTGGAGAACAATCCGGCCTTCGTGCATGGCGGCCCGTTCGCCAACATCGCGCATGGCTGCAACTCGGTCGTCGCCACCACGACGGCGCTGAAGCTCGCCGACTATGTCGTCACCGAAGCCGGCTTCGGCGCCGACCTGGGTGCCGAGAAATTCTTCGACATCAAGTGCCGCAAGGCGGGCCTGAAACCGGCGGCGGCCGTCATCGTCGCCACCGTGCGCGCCATGAAGATGAATGGCGGCGTCAAGAAGGAAGACCTCGGCAAGGAAAACGTCGAGGCGGTGAAAAAGGGCTGCGCCAATCTTGGCCGCCACATCGAGAACATCAGGCAGTTCGGCGTGCCGGCGGTGGTTGCCATCAATCACTTCTACTCCGACACCGATGCCGAGATCCAGGCGATGAAGGACTATGTCGCCTCGATGGGCGAAGAGGCGATCCTGTGCAAGCACTGGGCCAGGGGCTCCGCCGGCATCGAGGATCTCGCTAACAAGGTGGTGGCGCTGGCCGAATCCGGCGCCTCGCAGTTCGCGCCGCTCTATCCCGACGCCATGCCGCTGTTCGAGAAGATCAACACAATCGTCCAGCGCATCTATCGCGGCTCGGAAGCCATCGCCGACAAATCGGTGCGAGATCAGCTCAAGGTCTGGGAAGAGGCAGGCTATGGCAATTTGCCGGTCTGCATGGCCAAGACCCAGTATTCCTTTTCGACCGATCCGAACCTGCGCGGCGCGCCGACCGGCCACACCGTGCCGGTGCGTGAGGTCAGGCTTTCGGCGGGCGCGGGCTTCGTCGTCATCATCTGCGGCGAGGTCATGACCATGCCCGGCCTGCCAAAGGCGCCATCCTCGGAAAAGATCTTCCTCAACGAGGCCGGCCAGATCGAAGGCCTGTTCTGATATTGTCCCGATAATTAAGAAGGGCGCCGCATCGCTGCGGCGCCCTTTTTGTTTGCCGATCGTCCTACGCGGCGCTGCGCGCCAGCGCCCGCTGGTTGGACGCGTGGATCGTGTCGCGTTCCGGCAGCGCGCCGGTCTTGAGGCAGTCGATCCATTCGGCGGTCTTGAGCACCGCGGCGAAACGCGACTGCAGGATGATGCTCACCACGCGATGGATCTCCTCTGCAGAGGCATAGCCGGCGCTGTTGGCGTAAGGCACCGAGCCGGTCGCGTCGGACAGGAACTCGACCGCGAAGCCCATATGCACGGCGTGGATGATGGTCGACAGGTCGCAATTATGCGTCATGTAACCGATGACCGCGATCGTATCGACGGCATTGGCGCGCAGCCAGTCCTCGAGGTTGGTGCCGGTGAAGGCGCTCGGCAAATTCTTCTCGACATAATGGTCGCGGCCACGCTTGGCGATCTCCGGATGCAGTTCGCCGCCATGGCTGCCCTTGGCGAAGATCGGCGACGTCTCGGGCGCCATCTGCTTGACGACCACCACCTTGATGCCTGCGGACGCCGCGGCGTCCATCGCGCGCGCCACGTTGACGACGCTATCGCGGAACGGCGGATGCTGGATGGCCAGATTGCCGCCGTCATAGTCGTTCTGGACGTCGATGACGACGAGCGCGCGGCGCGGCGCGGCGTTGGCTGGGTCAGACATGATGTTTCCTTTCAGGCTTGAATGCGATGGGCCGAAAATAGCCTGCTGGCTTACGTGCCAACAGTGTCCCGATTGACATCATCCGAAAGAATTGGGACATCCAAGCTCTTACTGGAAACGCTCCCATGACCACTCCCATCATCGCCGTCCTCGCCTTCGACGGCATCAGCCCGTTCCATCTCTCCGTGCCTTGCCTGGTGTTCGGCGCGGACCGCACCAACCTCGGCCTGCCACGCTTCGACTTGCGTGTCTGCGGGGTCGAGGAAGGGCTGATCCGGACCGATGCCGGCCTGAGCATCCTGGTCCCGCACGGGCTTGCCGCGCTCGAAGACGCCGATATCGTCATCATCCCGAGCTGGAAGGATCTCGAAGCACCTCTGGTAAAACCGATCGAGGAAGCGCTCCGCCGCGCCCACCGGCGCGGCGCGCTGATCGTCGGCCTGTGTCTCGGCACCTTTGCCCTCGCCGCCGCCGGCCTGCTCTCGGGACGGAAGGCGACCACGCATTGGGCCTATACTGAGCAGTTGCAGGCCCTTCATCCCGACATTTCAGTCGATGCCGACGTGCTCTACGTCGACGATGGCGACATCGTCACCTCCGCCGGCGTGGCCGCCGGGCTGGACTGCTGCCTGCACATCGTGCGTGCCCGCTATGGCGCCGAGGCGGCACTGCGGCTCGCCCGGCACGTCGTGCTTTCGCCGCACCGGCAGGGCGGACAGGCGCAGTTCATCGAGCGCCCGGTGGCAAAAAGCGCCAATGCCGACCGTTTCACCGAGGCGCTCGACGCGGTTCGCGCGACATCGGGCGAAACGCACAGCCTCGACAGCGTCGCCGACGCCGCAGGCCTGACACGGCGCACTTTCACCCGCCGTTTTCAGAAATCGATCGGCACCAGTTTTGGCGATTGGCTGACCAGCCAGCGGATCGAACTGGCGCAACGGCTGCTGGAAACCACGGACAAATCGATCGACATCGTGGCTTTCGAGGCCGGCTTCGGCAGCGCCACATCGCTGCGCCAGCACTTTTCCGCACGGCTCCGGACCTCGCCGGCGCAATACCGGCGTGAATTTTCCAGGCGGGCCGATGTCGGCGAGCGCATGGCGCATCTCCCGGCTGCATTGATTGGGCACGTGAGCGCACTCAGCCCCGACTGACCACCCGCGCCGGATTGCCGACCACCGTCGTGTTCGCCGCCACGTCGCGTGTCACCACCGCCCCGGCGCCGACAATGGCGCCCTCGCCAATGCTGACACCGCCAAGGATGACCGCGCTGCCGCCGATCCAGGCATTGTCGCCGATCGTGACCGGCCTGGCGATCTCCAGTCCCGCCTGCCGCCCTGCCGGCTCCTTGTGGTGCTCGGCACAATAAATCTGCACATTGGGGCCAAGCAGCGTCCCCTTGCCGATGCGCACCGGCGCGGTGTCGAGAATAGTGCAGCCGGCATTGAGGAAAGCGCGGTCGCCGAGAAAAATGTTACATCCGTAGGCACAGTGAAACGGCGCCTCGATCCGGACCCTCTCGCCCACGCCGCCCAGCAGTGTCCGCAGGGCTGGCCCGAGGCTCCCGCGTTGACGGGGCGGGAGCGTATTGTGCTCGAACACGGCATCCGCGGCCAAGCCGCGCAAAACGCCAAGGTCGTCATCCAGGCACGTATACCACTCGCCGGCCGCCATTTTCGCATGTTCGCTCTGAACCATGGCAGTGCCTCCGTTTGACATCATTGCGAACAGCGCCGAGGCAAGGACCAGGACGTGAACTTATAAACCGGGATAGCGGCTTTACGGAACTGGTGACCGTGCCGTCACGACCTTCGATCGCAAGCGGACATTCGCGATCCGCGCCCGGCAATGAAATAGTTCAAAACCACTGTCGATTTCCGGGTAACTCGTTCGTCCTCGATAGGAAGCCGGAGAAATTCGCCCGAGCAAGGAAACGACTGCGATGACAATCACCATCACGGCATTTGAACGATCGCCCGATGGCGGCAAGGGGCTGGCGCGCGATACCCGTGTTCGCTGAGCGCTGGAAGAGGTGAGACAGCCTTACGAGGTTCGTTTTGTTTCCTTTGCAAGGATGAAGGCGCCTGACCATCTGGCTATCCATCCCTTCGGGCAGATCCCCACCTATGAGGAGGGTTCTCTCTCGCTGTTCGAGACCGGCTCGATCGTCTTTCATCTTGCCGAGCAGCATGCGGGCCTGTTGCCAAAGGATCGCAATGCCCGCGCCCGCGCGATAACGTGGATGTTTGCCGCACTGAACACCGTCGAGCCGCCGATCCTCGAATTGACCACGGCAAGGATATTCGAAGCTGACAAGCCCTGGAGCGAGGCGCGCTTGCCGCTGGTTAAGGACCGTGTTCGGTCCCGGCTGGACAGCCTCTCGGCTCACCTGGGCGTCGACGACTGGCTCGATGATGCGTTCAGCGCCGGCGACCTGCTGATGGTGTCCGTGCTGCTGCGACTGAGAATATCAGGCATTCTGGACGAATACCAAAACCTGGCCGCCTATGTGGCGCGCGGGGAAGCTCGGCCCGCTTATATCAGGGCCTTCGCCGCGCAATTTGCGGTCAACGCTCCATCAAGCAACTGACTCGCCTCGATCCGCTGTGGCTGCGCTCATGAGTGTGCGGCCTAGCCAAATATCCGACCTATGGTAGCTTGCCGTTTCAGGGCTCTTCCGGCCCGGCATCGAGGGGATCGGCATGCTCTACATTCTTGCACTTCTGATCGGCGTCGTTGCCGGCCTGCGCGCCATGACGGCACCTGCCGCCATCGCCTGGGGCGCCTATCTCGGCTGGCTCCCGGTTGCCGGCAGCTGGGCGAGCTTCATGAGCCATTGGGCGGCAGTCGGCATCTTCACAATCCTGGCCATTGTCGAACTGGTCACCGATCAGCTGCCGTCGACGCCAAGCCGCAAAGTGCCGCAGCAGTTCGGCGCCCGCATCCTGCTCGGCGCCTTTTCCGGCGCGGTGCTCGGCGCGGCCGGCGGCGCCACTATCGTCTGCCTGATCGCCGGCGCCATCGGCGCGGTCATGGGCACGCTGGGCGGTGCCGAAGCGCGAGGCCGGCTGGCGGCTGCTTTCGGCAAGGACCAGCCCGCGGCCTTCATCGAGGACGCGGTGGCGATTGTCGGCGGCCTGCTGATCGTGGCGGCGGTGGCATGACGGCGAAAACCTTCGACACCATCATCATCGGCGCTGGCCAGGCGGGGCCGCCCCTGGCCGGTCGCCTGACGGCCGCGGGCATGAGCGTGGCGCTGATCGAGCGCAAGCTGGTCGGCGGCACCTGCGTCAACACCGGCTGCATGCCGACCAAAACCATGGTCGCCAGCGCCTATGCCGCGCATCTGGCGCGGCGCGCCGCCGACTATGGCGTGACGCTTCCGGGTCCCGTCGGGGTCGATTATCACAGGATCAAGGCGCGCAAGGATAAGGTCACCAACGACGCCCGTGGCAATCTGGAGACCTGGATCGCCGGAATGGAGCGCTGCACGCTCTATCGCGGCCACGCACGCTTCGAATCCGCCAACACGGTGCGTGTTGGCGACGACCTTTTGACTGCCGAAATGATCTTCCTCAACACGGGCGGCCGCGCCTCGGTGCCGGACCTGCCTGGCATCCACGACATCGACTATCTGACCAACTCGTCGATGATGGATCTCGACGTTTTGCCGCGCCACCTCATCGTCGTCGGCGGCAGCTACGTCTCGCTCGAATTCGCGCAGATGTTCCGCCGCTTCGGCTCGGAAGTCACCGTCATCGAAAAGAGCCCGCGCCTGACCGGCCGCGAGGACGAGGACGTCTCGGCCGCCATCCTGTCGATCCTCGAAAACGAAGGCATCGCCGTCCATGTCGGCGCCGACAACATCGGCTTCGTCAAACATGGTGGGGATATTGCCGTGACCTTCTCCGCCGGCAAGCCGCCCGCGATCGGATCGCATGTGCTGCTGGCGCTGGGCCGAACGCTCAATACCGACGATCTCGGCCTCGACAAGGCGGGCGTCGAGGTCGACAGACGCGGCGCGGTTGTCGTCGACGACCAGCTGCGCACCAGCGTGCCAGGCATCTGGGCGATGGGCGACTGCAACGGCAAGGGCGCCTTCACCCACACCTCCTACAACGATTATGAAATCGTCGCCGCCAATCTGCTCGACAATGATCCGCGCAAGGTCAGTGATCGCATCGAGGCCTACGCACTCTACATCGACCCGCCGCTCGGCCGCTGCGGCATGACCGAGACCGCTGTGAGGAAATCGGGACGTCGCGCGCTGGTCGGCCAGCGGCCGATGACCCGCGTCGGCCGCGCCGTCGAAAAGGGCGAGACCCAAGGTTTCATGAAGATCCTCGTCGATGCCGACACCAGGGAAATCCTCGGCTGCTCGGTGCTTGGCCCCGGCGGCGACGAGGCGGTGCATTGCGTGCTCGACCTGATGTACGCCAAGGCGCCGGTCGACACGCTGGCGCGCGCGATGCACATCCACCCGACGGTTTCGGAACTGCTGCCGACGATAGCCCAGGAACTCAAGCCGCTGGCCTGAGACTGGAGCGGTTCAGCGTTGGCAAACTGCCGAGCCGCTCTACGGGCGCCTCGGCGCCCGTTTTCAATCAGCTCCACGCTTTCTGCATTGCTGCATTGCGGCAATGTCTGTTGCGCCCAGTCGGGATCGTCGCGCAGTCTTCAAATTGAACCGATTCAGTCTGGACCCCCATGCCTTTGCCAATCCTTGCGCTTGCCATTGCGTCCTTCTGCATCGGCACCACCGAATTCGTCATCATGGGCCTGCTGCCGGAAGTAGCCGCCGATCTGGGCGTGACGATCCCCGCCGCCGGCCTGCTGGTCACCGGCTATGCGCTGGGCGTCGTCTTCGGCGCGCCTGTCGTGGCCATGGCCACCGCGCATTTGCCGCGCAAACCGGTGCTGGTGGGGCTTGCAGCCCTGTTCGTCGTCGGCAATCTCTTCTGCGCCATCGCGCCCAATTACTGGCTGCTGATGGCCGCGCGCGTCTTCACCGCTTTCGGCCATGGCGCCTTCTTCGGCATCGGCTCGGTCGTCGCCGCCAGCCTGGTGCCGCGCAACAAGCGCGCCAGCGCCATCGCGCTGATGTTCGCCGGGCTGACGCTGGCCAATATCCTCGGCGTTCCCGCTGGAACGGCGCTTGGCGAAGCCTTTGGCTGGCGGGCCACCTTCCTGGCCGTGGTCGGCATCGGCCTGATCTCGGTCGCGGCCATCGCCTGGCTGGTGCCGTCCGACGTCACGGAACCGAGCGGCGGCGGCCTACGCGCCGAAGTCCGAGTGCTCGGCAAGCTGCAGGTCTGGCTGGCGATGCTGATCGCGGCGCTGACCTCTGCCAGCCTGTTCGCCGTCTTCACCTACATCAAACCCTACCTCACCGACGTGTCCGGCCTGTCGACCGCGGCGGTCACCTGGGTGCTTCTGCTGTTCGGCGCCGGCATGACCATCGGCAACATCATTGGCGGCAGGCTGGCCGACTGGAAACTGATGCCGACGGTGATCGCCACCTTGCTGTTGATGGCCCTGCTGTTCGTCGGCTTCATGCAGTTCGGCGCGATCGCCAGTGTTGCCGTCGGCATCGTCTTCCTGTGGGGCCTGCTCATCTTCGTCGTCGTGCCGCCGCTGCAGATCCGCGTCGTCGAGGCAGCGTCGGAAGGCCCGAACCTTGCCGCCACGTTGAACCAGGGCGCCTTCAACGTCGGCAATGCCGGCGGCGCGTGGATCGGCGGCGTGGCGCTGTCCGCGGGCGTTTCCTACGCCAATCTGCCACTGGTCGGCGCCGTGCTCGCCCTGCTGGCGGTCGCCGTCGCGGTGCTGTCGCAGACGCTTGACCGGCGCGCGCCGGTCGCCGCCCTTCAGCCTGCCGCGGAGTAACTGCCTGTCGCCCAAAAGTGCGAAGCGGTTTTGGGACAACGACATGCAGCAAGGCAAAAGACTCGCTTGCGCCCATGGCGCGGCGGGCTGGACCAATCGACATCGGCACCTTCACATGGGCATGTCTTTCTCGCGCTTGATGGAGGATGTCATGCAGAAATCGATCGAACGCATCGCCGGGGACAGCGAAGGCGTTTCCTACGAATTCCCGGTGTTCCGCTTCGCCGGTGCCGACAAGGCAGCACCTTCGGGCTATCTGCAGGCGGCGCTCCATGCCGGCGAATTGCCTGGCGTCGTCGCCATCGATGCATTGATGCCGATGCTGAACAAAGCCGAGGCCGAAGGTCGCATCAAGGGCAACATCACCATCGTGCCCTGGGCCAACCCGATCGGCCGCGCGCAATATCATTTCGGCGAGCACCAGGGCCGCTTTCATCTGGGCACCCGCACCAATTTCAACCGCGGCTTTCCGCTGCTTGCCGCGCCCGACACCAGGCTTTTGCCGGACGCCTCTTTTGGCGGCGCCGACCAGCGGCTGAAGTCGCGGCTGGTGCAGCTTTCGCTGGGCCACGACATCGTACTCGACCTGCATTGCGACGATGAGGGCCTTGCCTATCTCTACGTCCACACCAGCCTGTGGCCTGAAATGGCCGATTGCGCCGCCGCCATGAGCGTCGATGCGGTGGTGCTGTGGAGCGAGGACGCCGACGGCACCTTCGAGGGCGCTTCGATCATGCCCTACCAGAACGCTGCCGCCGATGTGGCGAAGTTCGACAGGCGCGTCGCCACCACCGTCGAATATCGCGGCATCCTCGATGTCGACGGCGTGCTTGCCTCGGCCGACGCGGCAGGCCTCTACCGGCTGCTGGCGGCGCGCGGCGTGATATCCGACAGCGCCCTGCCCGCGCCCGGCCCGTTCAAGGGTGTCGCGGCACCGCTGGAAAACATCGACATGATGCCGGCACCCCGGGGCGGCGCCGTCCTCTACGACGTGAAGCCTGGCGACCGCGTCACCAGGGGCGCGCGCCTCGCCACCATCGTCCACGCGCCGGGCGAAGCCGACGGCCGCACCGAAGTGTTCGCGCCGCAGGACGGCATCATCCTGACCCGCCGCTCGCGCCGCATCATCCGCGCCGGCGAAGACCTGTTGAAACTGGTCGGCGACAGGAAGAGCGCCGATGCCCGGTCGGGTACGCTGGAGGATTAGCCTCCGTCGAATCCAGTTGCGCGGCCGCCCAATCGCCGCTAAGGGAATCGCCATGAACACGCGTTCGATCAAGACCATTTGGTGGTGGGCCTGCTGACAGCGGCCTGTTCGAACGCGTGCGCGTGAAAATAGAGGTGGCCGCAACGGAATGTCCGGGCGGCCATTTGTTTTTCAAAGCCATTCCCGGGTCCGTTGCCCAAGTAGCTGATGGAGACGGCAATGACGTTGAAGGTTCTGGAAACCGGCGCTGAAAGCTTCGTGACGGCGGGTGGCATCACCATCACCCGCGAGCGCCATGGCCGGCCCTATGAAGGTGCGATCGACGCTTATGTCGACGGGCTGAATTCGCGCCGGGGCGCGGTATTTTCCTCGAACTACGAATATCCCGGCCGCTATACGCGCTGGGATACGGCCATCATCGATCCGCCGCTGGTTATCTCCGCACGCGGTCGCGCCATGCGCATCGAGGCGCTGAACGGCCGCGGCGAGGCGCTGCTGCCGGTCATCGGCAGGACACTGGGCGATCTCGCCGAAGTCACGATCGCCGAGATCACCAAAAAGCTGATCCGCCTCGACATCGCCAAGCCCGGCCGTGTCTTCACCGAGGAGGAACGCAGCCGCGTTCCCTCCGTCTTCACCGTGCTGCGCGCCATCACCACTCTGTTCAGGACTGCCGAAGACGCCAATCTCGGCCTCTACGGCGCCTTCGGCTACGACCTTGCCTTCCAGTTCGACCCGGTCGAGCACACGCTCGTTCGCAAGGAAAGCCAGCGCGATCTCGTGCTGTTCCTGCCCGATGAGATCCTGGTCGTCGACCATTATTCGGCCAAGGCCTGGACCGACCGCTACGACTATGCGGGCGAGGGTTTTTCGATCGAAGGCCTGCCGCGCGATCAAATCGCCGAGCCGTTCAAGACCGCCGACCGCATCCCGCCGCGCGGCGACCATGAGCCGGGCGAATACGCCAATCTGGTGCGCCGGGCGATGGACAGCTTCAAGCGCGGCGACCTGTTCGAGGTCGTCCCCGGCCAGATGTTCTACGAACGCTGCGAGACGCAGCCATCCGAGATTTCACGCAAGCTGAAGTCGATCAACCCGTCGCCCTATTCCTTCTTCATCAATCTGGGCGAGAACGAATACCTGATCGGCGCGTCGCCCGAAATGTTCGTGCGCGTCAATGGCCGCCGCGTCGAGACCTGCCCGATCTCCGGCACCATCAAGCGCGGCGACGATGCCATTTCGGACTCTGAGCAGATCATCAAGCTGCTCAACTCCAAGAAGGATGAATCCGAGCTCACAATGTGCTCGGACGTGGACCGCAACGACAAGTCGCGGGTCTGCGATCCAGGTTCGGTGCGCGTCATCGGCCGCCGCCAGATCGAGATGTATTCGCGCCTGATCCATACGGTCGATCACATAGAGGGCCGGCTGCGCGAAGGCATGGACGCTTTCGACGCGTTCCTGTCGCATGCCTGGGCGGTCACGGTCACCGGCGCGCCGAAACTATGGGCGATGCGCTTCATCGAGCAGAACGAGAAGAGCCCGCGCGCCTGGTATGGCGGCGCCATCGGCATGGTCAACTTCAACGGCGACATGAACACCGGGCTCACCTTGCGCACCATCCGCATCAAGGACGGCATCGCCGAGGTGCGCGCCGGCGCTACATTACTCTTCGACAGCGTTCCCGAGGAAGAAGAAGCTGAAACCGAACTGAAGGCATCCGCCATGCTCTCCGCCATCCGCGACGCCAAGATGGGCAATTCGACCAGCACCGAGCGCACCACGGCGCGCGTCGGCGACGGCGTCAACATCCTGCTGGTCGACCATGAGGACAGCTTCGTCCACACGCTGGCCAACTACTTCCGCCAGACCGGCGCCAATGTCTCGACCGTGCGCACGCCGGTGCCGGAGGAAGTCTTCGAGCGGCTGAAGCCCGACCTCGTCGTGCTGTCGCCCGGACCCGGCACGCCCAAGGATTTCGACTGCGCGGCGACCATCAGACGAGCGCGCGCCCGCGACCTGCCGATCTTCGGCGTCTGCCTTGGCCTGCAGGCATTGGCCGAAGCCTATGGCGGCGAACTCAGGCAATTGCACATTCCCATGCACGGCAAGCCGTCGCGTATCCGCGTCTCGAAGCCGGGCATCATTTTCTCCGGCCTGCCCAAGGAAGTCACCGTCGGCCGCTACCACTCGATCTTCGCCGATCCGGTGCGCCTGCCTGACGATTTCGTGGTCACGGCCGAGACCGAGGACGGCGTCATCATGGCCTTCGAGCACCGCAAGGAGCCGATTGCCGCGGTGCAGTTCCACCCGGAATCGATCATGACGCTCGGCCACAATGCCGGCATGCGCATCATCGAGAACATCGTCGCCCACCTGCCGCGCAAGGCCAAGGAAAAGGCAGCCTGACGGTAATGGCCGAAGCCGAGAACACCATGGCGATCGCGGCGAAAGCCGCCGCGAAGCGCAAGGTCGCCAACCTCGCCTTCTGGTCGATCGTGGTCGCCTTTGTCGTGCTCGCGCTCAAGGCCGCCGCCTGGTACGTGACCGGATCCGTCGCGCTCTATTCGGACGCGCTGGAATCGATCGTCAATGTCATTGCCTCGATGGCCGCCTTCTGGGCGATCCAGGTCAGCTACAAGCCGGCCGACCAGGATCACCCTTTCGGCCATCACAAGGCCGAGTATTTCTCGGCCGTGCTCGAAGGCGTGCTGATCGTGGTCGCCGCGCTTTTGATCCTGAGCGAGGTCTGGCGCTCCTGGCAGACCCCGGCCCCACTCGAACAGCCTTGGGAAGGCCTTGCCGTCAACGGCGTCGCCACCGCCATCAATGCTTTCTGGGGCTGGACGCTGATCCGCGCGGGCCGAGCCGAAAAGTCACCGGCGCTGGTCGCCGATGGCAACCACATCATGACCGATGTGGTGACCTCGGTTGGCGTCTTCGGCGGCCTGGTCGGAGCGATCCTGACCGGCTGGCAGATTCTCGACCCGGCATTGGCCGTCATCGTCGCGCTCAACATCCTGTGGCAGGGCTGGCATGTCATCGGCTCGTCGATGAATGGCCTGATGGATCGGGCCGTCGATACGACGGAGCACATGCGCATCCGCGACATCATCTCGGCCAATTGCAAGGGCGCTCTGGAGGTGCATGATCTCAAGACCCGCATCGCCGGCCGCGCTACCTTCATCGAGTTCCATCTTGTCGTCGATGCAGACATGTCGGTTGGCGCCAGCCATATCATCTGCGACCGCATCGAGGACGCGCTGAAGGCCGACATTCCCTCGGTGCGGGTGACCATCCATGTCGAGCCCGACGACGAGGCCAAGCTGCCCAAGGGCACGACCGCAGTGCCGTTTGCTTGATGCGGTTAGAACGGCTGGAAGATTGGCCGAAGCCCTTCCTCCTTCGTCGTCCTGGGGCGAAGCAGGAGCGAAGCTCCGTCGTGGAGACCCTGGGATGACGAAGCGCCAGGTCTCAAGGCGCGCAGGCCGATTGCGGCATTGACTCCAGCCGATAGACCTTGTCGTCGGACGCGGTCTTGCCGACGGCCGCCTTCGAGCAGAGGTCGACAACCGCCAGGCTGCTATTGGGATTGGCCAGCATGATGGTGCCGTTGGCGCCGCGCTTGAGGAAGATTTCCTTTTGCGCGATGTCGCAGGAAAAATTGCTCGTCTTCGAACTCGCGGCACAACGCCACTGGTCGGCTTCGCCCTGGCACGAATAGGTCTGCGTGACCTTGGCCACCTTCTGCCGCGTGGTGACGGAGACGACAATGTCAGCGCCGTCGGGCCAGTTCGCGACATCGTCCCCGGAGGCGAAGGAGGCCAGTTCCACCGGCCCGCGGAACACCCGGATCGACTGGGTCAGTTGGTCGGGATGCGAACTCATATGCGCCGCGTCATAGTCGCGCCCGTAGCAGAAGGCCTGGTCGGGTTTGAACCGCTCGCGCAGCGGCGGCCCGAGCGCCGGATTGATCGGATCGATCCGCGCGAACTCCGCCTTGCAGGTTTCGGGGGGCATCGGGTCGAGGCGGAAATTGTCGTCTTCCTTGCCCAGCGCCTGCCTGTCGTATTCAGCCGTGCCGAGTTCTTCTTCCGAACCGGCGTCGAGATAGATATCGGACGACAGGTTCGACAGGATCAGCCTGCCCTTGTCGTCGACCTTCAGCGACGCCAGCGTGCGGTCGCATTCCATGCCGCAACGGATCAGGCCCGATTTGCCGTCCTCGGACTCGTGATTGCACCAGCCGCCGGCCCATTCCGGCGCCTTGGCGCCGCGCACCGTGGTGATGAGGAAACCATTGTAGGATGTATCGGAATTCGCGCTCGGTTCCTCATTGGGACGGCTGACCGGATCATGGCCATAATAGAAGAAGATCCGCGCCACCTTCTGCGTCGGATGCGCCTCGAGGTGCGCCGCGTCATAGACCCGGCCGAAACAGGCGTCCGCCCCGTTAGGGCTGAGTTCGGTGAGCTTGAGCGCATCGCCAGCAAAAGCAGAACCCGTAAGTCCGCCAAGCAGTGCGGCGCCGAACCCGGCGCCGGCGAGCGTTTTCCATTCCCTGAACGCCATGTGACCCCCCTCCTCCGCATCGACAGGACGTGACGTCAATTTATGCTAGTATAGCGGCTTGAGCCACGCAAAATCGCGGTGAAATCTGAGGGATGCCATGCGCCGACGTGACATGTTCCAGGCGGTTCTCGCCGGAGCCGGAACGCTTCTCGGCCTGCGCGCGGTACAGGCAGCGACCACCGAGCCTGTCAGGTTGAAGGTCGCCTATCATCTCAGCGATCTCGACAAGGTCAATTTCGTGCTCGGCAACGTCAAGAACCACTATGAGGGCACCGGCGGCAATGTCGAGATCGCGCTGGTCGTGCATGGTCCGGCGCTTGCCGCCTTCAAGTCGAAGGGCATATCGGCGGCGATTTCGGGGCGCTTTACCGGTCTTGTCCAGCAAGGGCTCGACCCGCATGCTTGCGGCAATACCATGCACGGCATGGACATCACGCTCGCCGACCTGCTCCACGGATTCCATACCGCCGACAAGGGCGGCGTCGTCAAGCTCGCTGAATTGCAAAGCCAGGGCTATGTCTATCTCAGGCCTTGAAGCGGCACTGACTTGAATGCAAGGGTTGGCAAGACCCACCAAGATGTCGGAAAATCCCCGGAGGAACAGCAGTGCCAGAGACAGCCCTTGGTCTTGTCATCCCCGATCTCGCCGGCAAGGCGGTGCTGGTCACCGGTGCCTCGACCGGCATCGGCGCGGCGCTCGCGCTCGCCTATGCCGAGCAGAAATGCAAGGTGGCGCTGCACTATAATTCCAGCCGCGATGCCGCCGAGAAACTCGGCCGGACCATTCGTGACGGCGGCGGCGAGGTCTTCCTTGTCCAGGGCGACTTTTCTCTCCCCGCCGATGTCGAACGCGTCGTCGAGGACAGCGCGCGACATTTCGGCCGCCTCGACGGGCTGGTCAACAATGCCGGCGGCATGCTTGGCCGCATCCCCTATGCCGAGCAGACCGAGGCGCATTACGACGCGGTGATGGACCTCAACGCCCGCTCGGTGCTGACCGCCTCGCGCAAGGCGATGCCATGGCTGAAGAAACAGGGCGGCTTCATCGTCAACACCTCATCGATCGCGGCGCGAAACGGTGCAGGTGGCGGCGCGGGTCTTTATGGCTCGGCCAAGGCCTTCGTCTCCAACGTCACGCGCGGTATGGCCAAGGAACTGATCGGCTTCGGCATTCGCGTCAACGCCGTGGCGCCGGGCACGATCCTCACTCCCTTCCACGAACGCTATTCGACCGATGAGCAGGTGAAGGGCATGGTCTCAACCATTCCGCAGGGCCGCGCCGGCACGGCGCAAGATTGCGTCGGAGCCTATCTGTTCCTCTCATCGGACCTGTTGAGCGGCTACATCACCGGCCAGGTGATCGAGGTCAATGGCGGCCAGTTGATGCCTTGACCGGCGACCGGCATACTGGACACACTCCTTTCGCGCCAACCCAGGGGGAAGACGAGGATATGTATGGACTGATCGGCAAGATGCGGGCGGCGCGCGGCCAACGCGACGCGGTCATGACTGTGCTGCGCGAGAGCACCGGCGCCCTGCCCGGCTGCCTGAGCTATATCGTCGCCACCGACCCTGCCGACGCCGACGCGATCTGGGTGACCGAAGTGTGGACCGATCAGGCAAGCCACAAGGCATCCCTGCAGCTTCCCGAGGTGCAGGCGGCGATCGCCAAGGCACGGCCCTTCATCGCCGGCTTCGAGTTCCAGGTGGAAACCCATCCCGTCGGAGGCTTCGGCCTAACAGAGAGCAAAACTGGCTAAGGCGCGCGCGCTGCAAGGCGCTCGGGCAGGAAATCGACGAAGACGCGCACCTTTGGCGACAGGTGGCGATTGGAGGGCCATAACATCCGGAACTGGCCACGACCGTCGACATGATCGTCCAGCACGGTGCGCAGCCTGTCCTCGCGCAGCGCCTCCCGCACCAGGAAATCGGGCATGCAGGCGATGCCGAGTCCGGCAATCGTGGCGCCTTTCAACGCTTCCATGTTGTTGCAGGTCAGCATCGAACGGATCAGCGGCTGGGCGCTGCCGGTAATGAATGGCCAGTCCAGCAGCCTGCCGCTGTTGAGATAGCGGAAGTTTATGCCGAAATGCCCGATGAGATCCGCCGGCACGCCGGGTATGCCATGGCGATCGAGGTAGGAGGGTGCCGCGCACAGCAGCATGCGGAAGGGCGCAATGGGTTTCGACACCAATCGTGAATCGGGCAGCTCGCCGCTGCGGATCGCGACGTCGATGCCTTCTTCGATGACGTCGACGATCCGGTCGTTGAAATCGATATCGAGCTCGATCTCTGGATAGCGCGCCATGAACTCCGACAGCACCGGCAGCAAAAGATGGTAGGTGACGATCGGGGTCGAGACGCGCAGCCGCCCACGCGGCGTCTCCCGTGTCCGCGACAGCATCGCCTCGGCATCGTCGATGTCGTCGAGAATGCGTCGCACGCGCTCGTTGAACAGCTTGCCCTCCTCCGTCAGGCCGATCCGCCGCGTGGAGCGCTGCAGCAGCCGCACGCCGAGCTCCTGTTCGAGCCGCGCCACACTTTTGCCGACCGCGGAAGCGGAGATGCCGAGCGCCCGCCCGGCGGCGACGAAGCTGCCGAACTCGGCGGTGCGGGCGAAGGCCAGAAGGCCGCTTAGGCGATCCATCATACTGCTCCATTCGAGCGTTTCAGTCCGTTATGTCGAGATATTTGATACCATTTCTCCGGAGCCGTCGCAGACCTATCTTGGTCCGCATGACCGGGCGCCGCGATTGAGCGGCATGCCGGCGCAGACTACTCAGATAGGAAAATCCATGACCTTGAAGATCACCGCCGGCCCGGCCGAGAGATGGCTCGTGCTCTTGTCCGTATGCCTTGCTGCCATGACGATGCCCCTGACCTTCACCGGCCCGGCCGTCGCGCTCTCCCGCATCGCGGCCGATCTCGGCGGCAGCCCGATCGCGCTCAATTGGGTGACCAACGCCTTCATGCTGACCTTCGCCGCCAGCCTGATGGCGGCGGGCGCTCTGGCCGATAATCATGGCCGCAAGCGGATCTTCCTCGTCGGCCTCGCCCTCTACATCCTCGCTTCGCTCGGCGCGATGCTGGCGCCCGACATCGCCTGGTTCGATATCTTCCGGGCCGCGCAAGGGCTCGGCAGTGCCCTGGCCTTCGCCGGCGGCGCCTCGGCACTTGCCCAGGAATTCGAGGGACCATCGCGGCTGCGCGCCTTCTCCTTTCTCGGCACCAGTTTCGGCATCGGGCTGGCCTTCGGCCCGATTGCCTCGGGCCTGCTCATCTCCGCATTCGGCTGGCGGTCGATCTTTGTTCTGGTCGTGGCACTCGCGGTTGCCTCGGCAATCCTTGGCCTGCGCACCATCAGGGAATCGCGTGACCCGGATGCGACCGGCCTCGACTGGGCGGGCGCCGGCACGTTCACCGTCGCGCTGGCCTCTCTGACCTATGGCGTGTTGCAGGCGCCGCAGAGCGGCTGGGCCGATCCTCTTGTGGTAACGCTTCTCGGCGTGGCCGTCCTTTGCTTTGGGCTGTTCGTCATCGTCGAGCGGCACGTGCGCCGGCCGATGCTCGATCTCACCCTGTTTCGCTATCCGCGCTTCGTCGGCGTGCAGTTCCTGGCGGCGGCGCCCGCCTACGGCTTCGTCGTCCTGCTCGTGCTTTTGCCGATCCGCTTCATCGGCATCGAGGGCATGAGCGAAATCAAGGCCGGCCAATTGATGATCTGCCTCTCCGGACCGTTGCTGGTCCTGCCCTTGCTCGCCGGCCAACTGGCGCGCTGGATCGCTCCAGCCACGATCTGCGGCGTCGGCCTGCTCGTCGTGGCGGCCGGTTTGGTCTGGCTGAGCCTGACGCCATCGATCGACGTCGCGCTGGTCGCGCCGCTGATCCTGATCGGCGTCGGCATCGCCTTGCCCTGGGGATTGATGGACGGGCTCGCCGTCAGCGTCGTGCCGACCGAGCGGGCCGGCATGGCGGTCGGCATCTTCAACACCACCCGTGTCGCTTGCGAGGGTGTGGCACTGGCCATCGTCATGGCGACGCTGTCAGGCTTCACCGCCGCGCAACTCGCCGCTCGAGGCGCTGTGTCTTCCAGCGATGCGGGCTCCGCGGCGCAATTGCTGGTGACCGGCAATGTCGGCGAGACCGCGCAACATTTGCCGATGGCCGGCGCCACCGTTCTGGTCGAGGCCTATGAAACGGCGTTCGACAGGCTGCTGATCGTGCTGGCGGCAATCACCATCGTCACCGCCCTCGTCGTCTTTCTCGGCCTGCGTCGCGGATCGGCGGCGGAACACGAGGTCGTGCCGCTGCCGGCCTGCCAGGAAGGGTAGGCATCAGCCATTTGCAGGACAGCTGGATATCAATGCACCTAGTCCAGTCTGTGCATCAGATCGTCATCAAGCCAGCGGCCGAAGAAGTAGGCCAGCTGCTTGTGCCACCACGGCCAGTCGTGGCTGACGTCGCCACCCCAATAATCGACCCAGGCGGAAATGGATTTGTCGCGCAGGATCTGTTCCAGCTGGCGCGTATCGACCAGCATGCGCTCCTCCCAGGCGCCCTGCCCGCAGCAGAAGATCAGCCTGAGCGCCTTCAGCCGCGCCAGCAGTTTCGGGTCGACGATCCCTGGCAGATAATCGAGCGGCGAGTTGTAGAAGATGTCCCCGTCGAGCGTCTTGCCGAAGAAATCACGCGCCGAATAGACCCCCGACAGCGAGATGACGCCGCTGGCGAGTTCGGGAAAACGGAAGACGAAGTTCGAGGAATGGTAGCCGCCCATCGAACAACCTGAGAACAGCGGCTTCAGCCGCCGTCCGCCATTGGCCTGCGCGGCGGTTTCCAGAAATACCGGCAGCGCCTCCTCGCGTAGGTAGCGGAAATAGGCCTCGTGGCGGGCGATACGGTGCGCGGCATCGACATGCCTGGCGAAGAAGGATTCCGAATCGATGCCGTCGACGGTGAACAGCTGGATGCGGCCGGTGTCGATGAATTCGGCGAGCGCCCCCACCCCACCGGAATCCTCGAACTGGTAGAACCGGCCCTGCGAGGTCGGGAACACCACGACAGGCCGGCCGGCATGGCCGTAGCGCTTGTACTCCATGTCGCGGCCGAGATTGGGGGCGAAAGCCTTGTGATAGGATATGTCCATGGGCCTCAAGCCTTTTCCGCGTGGATATAGGCCACCGCCTCGCGCAGCTCCGCCTGATCCTTCGAGCGCATCTGGTAGGCGTAATTCCCCATGGCGCGGCTGAAAACCTCTTCTATTGGCTGATGATGGACGATCTTGTCGCGGTGCGCGGCTAGCACGTCCGCATGGCTGTGCAAATAGTCGAGGTGGCGCTTGCGGCTGGCATAGGCGGTGAAATACTTGCCCTCATAAGGGCCGCCGGCGGCATCCTTGACCACCATGTCCGCCCACGCCGCGTAGACATCGATGTCGAACGTGTAGTTGATAGCGTCGGTCATCCATGCGCCGGGCGGGCGCATGTTGACCTCCAGCGCGATGATACGGTCATCCCTGGTCTCGAACAGCTCGATGTGGAAAAAGCGTTCGCGCACGCCGAATGCTTTCAGGATCTTGCGGCCGGCCTCCTCGACAACAGGCCTGATCCGGGGAAAGCAGGTGTAACTCATGTGGCGGTCCTTGTTGACCACATCCATGACGCTCTGGTCGTAGCGGTGGCTGGCCGCCAGCACCACCTCGCCGTCGCGGTTGACCAGCCCGTCATAGGTCACCACCAGCCCCTCGATGAACTGCTCCATGACGAAGGTCACATCCTCCGGCTTGTCCCGGAAGAAGTGGTCGAGCTCTTTCGCATTGGAGATCTTGAACGTGTTCGAAGCGCCGGAGCCTGAGTCCGGTTTGACCACCACGGGATAGCCGACGCGGAGGTCATGGCGCCGGCCCGGTCGGAACATTTGCGCTGTGCGATCGTCTCGACGCCGCTCTTGCGGAAAAAGGCGCGCATACGGCTCTTGCGCTTCAGATTCTTCACGAAATCGAGCTTGGTGCCGTAGATGTTGAAGTCTGTGCGGATGTTGGCTTCCAGTTCCAGCCAGTGCTCGTTGAGCGATTCGAACCGGTCGATGCGACCCCATTTGTGGATGAAATGCCCTATCGCCCGGAACACCGGCTCATAGTCCTCCATGTCGGCTACGCGGTAATATTCCGAAAGCGCTGCCTTCAGCTTGCTGTCCAGAGCGTCAAAGGGTGCGTCGCCAATGCCGAGCACCGTCGCGCCGGCCTTCTTCAGCCGGTCGCAGAAATCGGCGCCATTGGCGGGAAAATGCGGCGAGAAGAACACGAAATTCATGGACAACCCCCCTGCCGGCGGCACCCCGCCACCGGTCAAGTCTGGCGCATTTGCAGCGCGCGGGGAAGAGCACCCACGCTAGGGATTAAATTCGGCCCCGCTTGCCTCCAACAGGTCGCTCCTGTATGAGAGCGGCCATGAACACGCGCGCCACCACCGCTTCCCGTCGGACCGGCTTTGCCGGCGAGACCGTGCGCGCGCTTGCCTCGACCCTGCTTCTTCTCGGCCTTATCGGCGATCGCCGGGTTCGCTGAAGGAGCGCCCGGCGGTCGAACCGCCGCGCAAGCGCATGCTCCTTGGCAAATCATATCAAGCGAACGAAATTCTGGTAAAGGCGCCGCTTGGCACCACATCCGCCTGAAAGGTGGACCCGCCAGCCGCCGGGAGAAACGACGATGAACGCACGAGAAGACATCCGCGCCAGCGAGGCCGCTACCGGCAAGCAAGGTGGCCGGGGCATGCCGGACGCAGCCCGAAAATATCAGCCCTACCCTACCGTCGGCCTCACCGACCGGACCTGGCCCTCGAAGGTCATCGACAAGGCGCCTATCTGGTGCTCGGTCGACCTGCGCGACGGCAACCAGGCGCTGATCGATCCGATGGGCCACGAGCGCAAGGCGCGCATGTTCGGCCTGCTGCTCGACATGGGCTTCAAGGAGATCGAGATCGGCTTCCCGTCGGCTTCGCAGACCGATTTCGATTTCGCCCGCTGGTGCATCGAGGAAGGCAATGTGCCGGCCGATGTGTCGTTGCAGGTGCTGGTACAGTGCCGGCCCGAACTGATCAGCCGCACCTTCGAGGCGCTGAAGGGCGCCACCAACCCGATCGTGCATTTCTACAACTCGACCAGCGAGTTGCAGCGCCGTGTCGTCTTCGAGAAAGATGTCGGCGGCATCAAGCGCATCGCCACCGACGCCGCCAAGATGATCACCGAGATGGCGGCCAAGGCCGGCGGCGGCTATCGCTTCGAATATTCGCCGGAGAGCTTCACCGGCACCGAGCTCGAGGTCGCGCTGGAGATTTGCAACGCCGTCACTGAGATCGTCAGGCCGACGCCTGACAACAAGCTGATCATCAATCTGCCGTCGACGGTCGAGATGTCGACGCCCAATATCTATGCCGACCGCATCGAGTGGATGTGTCGCAATCTCGACAACCGCGAAAACCTGATCATCTCGCTACATCCGCACAATGACCGCGGCACCGGCATCGCCACGACCGAACTCGGCCTGATGGCCGGCGCCGATCGCGTCGAAGGCACGCTGTTCGGCAATGGCGAGCGCACCGGCAATGTCGACATCGTCACGCTGGCGCTCAACATGTACACGCAAGGCGTCGATCCCGGCATCGACTGCTCCGACATCAACCGGATGAAGGACGTCTACGAATATTCGAACCAGCTGAAGATTCCCGAGCGCCATCCCTATGTCGGCGAGCTCGTCTACACCGCCTTTTCCGGCTCGCACCAGGACGCCATCAACAAGGGCATGAAGGCGCTGAAGAAGGCCAACACGCCGCATTGGGAAGTGCCGTACCTGCCGATCGATCCGGCCGATGTCGGCCGCAGCTATGAGGCCATCATCCGCATCAACTCGCAGTCGGGCAAGGGCGGCATCGCCTATGTGCTGCAGGCCGATTACGGCCTTAATTTGCCGCGCAACCTGCAGATCGAGTTCAGCCAGGCGATCCAGGCGATCACCGACGCCGAAGGCAAGGAAGTGCCGGCAAAGCGTATTCATGACCGCTTCCTCGAAACCTATGTCGACCAGCCGGGCGCCCGGCTGAAATTCCTCGACCACCACACCTATCCGGATACCGAGGTGAAGGGCCGGCGCGTGGTCGAGGCGGTCATCCTCGACAATGGCAAGGAAATGACGATATCGGGCACCGGCACCGGCCCGATCGACGGCTTCGTCGATGCGCTGTCGCGCCATGTCGGCGTCGAGATGTCGGTGCTCGATTATTCCGAGCATTCGATGCAGCGCGGCTCGAATGCGTCGGCAATCTCCTATGTCGAGATGGAATATCCCGGCGGCAAGCTGTTCGGCGCCGGCATCAACACCAACATCGTCGCCGCTTCGCTGGAAGCGGTGACGTCGGCGGCCAACCGTATCGTCGGCCGCAAGGCGCGATAGCATCGGCGGTCGGCGGCGCGGGAGGCAGGAGCAGCTCCCCTCGCGCCGCCATTTTTTCAAGCCCGCACAAGGCTTTGGCCTCGACTGGCCTCCCACGACCATCCCGTGACCGACACCGGCCCGGACGTTAACCACCGGAAAAATATCCGGTGAGGTACGCGATCGCATAATGCGTGTATACTTGTATGGCGGTGCGGGCCTTATATGATCCGTGCCTTAACCTGTGCCGACTTCGAGAGGATCGACACTTGCAGCATGCCACGCCTGCCGCCCCCGCAGTGCGCGAAACATTGGAGCGACTGCTTGCCAGCGAAACGTTCGGAAGATCCGAACGGGCACGCAAGCTGCTGCGCTATCTTGTCGAGCGCGAACAGGCAGGCGAAGCCGATAGGCTCAAGGGCTTTTCCATCGCCATGGATGTCTTTGGCAAGGATGGCGATTTCGATCCTTCGACCGACGCGGTGGTGCGGGTTCAGGCCGGCCGGCTGCGCGACTTGCTGCAGCAATATTTTGCCAATGAAGGTGTTGCCGAGCCTGTCCGCATAGCCATTCCGCGCGGCGGCTATGTCCCGGCCTATGAGCTCAATGCAATCCGCTTGCCGGAGACGTCCCAATCCGCCATCCAGAACGGAGCGGCGGCGGCGGCTCCATCGGCGCAACGCGACACTGCCGAAAGTGCCATTCCGGCCGCTGCCTTGCCGGCACCGATGGTCGCGCCGGCGCCGGCGGTGGCACGTCACCTTAGATTTTTCTGGATGGCGATCGCCGTTGTCATCGCCATGCTTGGCGTTTTGATCCTGCGTCAGGGCAGCGGTGCGCTGCTGGCAGGCGGCGACCTTGCGGCCACGCTCGAGACCGCAGGCCTGACCGGCAGCGTCGCGTCGTCCAGCGAGGACTTGCCGCTCGTCTACATCGCCGTCAAGGCCAGCGGCACGGATGCCAGCCGTGTCGCCGCAACGCTGCGCGCCGGCCTGAGCGGCTTCGATACGATCGACTTCATCGGTCGCGACACGGTCGACACGACCGATCCGGTCACCAATGCCACGAGCTTCATCTTCGACATTCTGCCTGGACCGGATACGGGTGACATCACGATCGAACTGCAGAGCGTGGCGACCGGACGGGTGCTTTTGTCGCGCAACCTGACCGCCGCCGACAGCGCACCGACCGCCGTCGAGAGCCGTATAGCCGGCATCTTGACGTCCGCTCTTCCCGAATCCGGCACGATCTACAGCTATCTCGAACAGAGCGGCATACAAGCCGGCCTGACGCAGTGCCTGTTGTTCAACGGCAAATACTATCTCGACCAGAACGCCAGGACCCACGAGGCCGCCTATCGCTGCCTCGAAAACCTCGCCGAAAACGGCGCCAAATCGTCGCTGGTTTATTCCGAGCTCGCTTCGTTGCAGCTCGAGGCCGTGAACGACCACTACGCCTACCCGCCGGATGCGACGATCGACAAGGCGCTTACATTTGCCCACCGCGCCGTGCAGATGGGACCGACCAGCCCCAACGCGCATCGCGCCTATGGCTACATCTATTCGCGACTTGGCAATGCCGACGAGGCGCTGCGCTGGATGCGCAAGGCCTACGATCTTAACCACTATGATATAGCCATGGCTGCCGCCTACGGCTACGGACTGATTTTCGCCGGCCGGTATGCCGAGGGGACGCCGATCCTGGCCCGGGCCGTGGACGCCTCCAGCGGTCATCCGACATGGTGGGATTTTGGACTTTTCGCCGGCGAACTCATGCTGGGCGACACGAACAAGGCGGCGATCGCCAGTTCCTCTTTGAGAACAACCGCAACGAAATCGCACTATCTTGCCGCCCGGCTGATCGGCGCCAAGATCGCCGGTCAGGACAATCTGGCGCGCAAGCTGCTCGACGAGCTGAACGCCAAATTTCCGAAATTCGCCGCCAATCCGCGCGCGACCTTCGTTGACCGAAAATATCCGGCCGATCTGACCGAGCGCTTGGTCGGCGCGTTACGCGCCGCCGGACTCGGCAGCGCTGGCTAACGCCAAGCGATATCCACGGCTTGTCCCGCTGACATTGTCGATTTCGTACGCACCGATCACCGAATATCGGTCAGCTGGCGAGTTCTGTCATCAACCGTACAAATCGCGAAAATTTTACTGGCCATGGCGCAGGACGAGGCGCAATCCAGCCACAGTTGACCGTGGTCTCGCGTTTCTCATAGCCCTGCAACAAGTCCCCAGCTTCATGATTTCATCGCTTCATGCCACCGAACAAGGTGCCGGTTCGAAGACCATCGTTCTACTGCATGGTTTCGGCGGCTGCCACGATATTTGGCACGAAGTGGTCCCGTCGCTGTCGCCTGCCGCTCGCACACTCGCTTATGACTTGCCGGGGCACGGGCAGTCGCTCGATTTCCCCGGCGCCGGTCCGGCCAAGGTGGCGGCAAGGGCCGTCCTGGCCGATCTCACCGCGCGATCTCTGAAGCGCGTTCATCTGGTGGGCCACTCGATGGGCGGCGCGGTGGCGGCGTTGATGGCGCTGGCCGAGCCCCAGAAGGTGGCGTCGCTGACGCTTCTGGCGCCTGGCGGCTTCGGCGCGGAGATCAACGGTCCGCTGTTGCGCCGCTTTGCCGCCGCAAAGCGCCCACCCGACATCCGGGCGTGCCTCGTCGCGATGTCGGGACCACTGACGCGGCCCATCGATCACACCGTGGACGCCCTTGGGGACATGCGCGAGCGACCCGGCCAAGTGGAGAAACTCATCGAGATTGCTGCCGCCATGACCAGCGACGACCGGCAGGGCGTCATCCCGCGCGACCGGTTGGAAACGCTGGCCATGCCGGTGATGGTGGTATGGGGCAGCGACGACTCTGTGCTGCCCTTTACCCACACGGATAATCTGCCCGCGCAATTTCACGTGCACCACGTGCTGGGAGCTGGCCATATGCTGATCGAGGAGGCGCCCGATCTGGTCGCCACGATCATCCAGCGCAACATGAACCGCCGCGCCAGGCCCTTGCGACCGAAACTCGCCGCGACCGGTTGACACGTGCCGCGCGACCCCGCCCGGACGCCTCCCCCGCCTTGATCTCGCCAGTGCATTTTGCCGGCGGTTGTGTTAACTGCATGTTAACCAAACCCGCGAGGCCGACGCCGATGAAGGACGCAGGCGAGAAGATCGATCCATCAAGCAAACTGTCCGACGCCATCCGTGACGTGAAGAACGCCTTCGCTGACCGCGACGATGTCGTCGTCGACATGCGCGAGGCGCACCGCATGCGCCTCGACCTCCTGGCCGCGGACCTCGCACCCGTCTTTGCCGACGTTCCGGCCGACATGGACAATTTCGACTTTGTCGTCTCCTCCGGGCTACAGCCGCGCCTGTGGATCGACGCCGTCAGCCATGTCGCGATGGGGCGCGACCGCCGCACCTACCGCTTCCTCAAGGACACACGCGTTGGCCGGGTCGTGCTTGCCGAATCGACCGAGATGAAACCTGTCGCCGATTCCGTGACGCGTTATGTCGCCGAGCGCATCGTCGAACGCCAGAGGATGATGGAGGGTGGCGTCGAGCCGGCGGTCGCCGGCATGAGACGCGCCAAGGTCGCGGAAGCCGAGCCGCCGTTGCGAGCGTCGACGCAAGGCAAGGGCTGGTCGGCCTTCCTGTCCGGCCTTGGGCTGATCGCCGCCGGCGGACTGGTTGGTCTCGCGGTGTCGGCTGCGCTGTTCTGGGACCGCCTCGCGGCCATGGTTCTCAACTGGCGGCCATAGCCGCGTCGGCCTCGACACCGAGCTCCAGGGTCTGCAGATCGGCAGGCGGTAGGGACGGCCCGGTCAAGCCGCGCCGCGTCAGGTGGATACGCCAGTTTCCCTTTTCGCCGTGGATCTCGAACAGATTGTACTGCGCGGCGGGATGTTTGCCGCCTGGCGCCTGGCCGGCGGCGGCGACGCCGACGAACGGGACCTTCGCACCGCGGAGTCCGATCTGGAACAGCGACGGCAGATGTGAATGGCCGTGCAGAACAAGCTCCGCGCCGTGACGGCGGATGATCTTGTGAAAGCGGGCTATGCCGAACAGCCGCTTGTGCTGGGAGACGGCGCCCCGCACCGGGGGGTGATGGATCATGATGGCGCGGAACAGCCCCTGCTTTGCCGTGCTCTCGAGGATCTTGCCGAGCCGAGCCGCCTGCTCCTCCATGAAGAAACCATTGGCCATGAAAGGCGCCGTGGCGCGCGCCGTCGAGACGCCGATCAGCGCGACGTTGCCGCGCACGCGCAGATAGGGGAAGGCATTGCGGTCGACCGGCGTGTTAACACCGTCGCCGCTCATCCACGCCGCCCATGACCGGCAGATCTTGTCGAAGGCACCGGGCACATAGGCATCATGGTTTCCCGGCACGACCGAAACATCATGCGGCGGCCCCAGCGTCTCGAGCCAGTGTTTGGCCATCTCGATCTCGCCGTCGAGCGCCAGGTTGACGAGGTCGCCGGTGACGGCGAGATGGTCCGGGTTTTGCGCCTTGATGTCGGTGACGATGGCGTCGATGACGGCATCGTGCATGTGGCGACGGCGATTGCGCTGCCAGTTGACGTAGCCGAGCACGCGCTTGGACGCGAGATCGCGATAGGATACATCGGGGAGCGGCCCCAGATGGACATCGGAAATATGCGCGAGCCTGAACATTCCTCCTTCATAGGCGACGTGCACGCGGCTTTCCACCCACGGTTTCGCTACTGATGGCGACCGATGAGGAGGCTCCTTTCCGCCAGACCGGCTGGGCGGGTTTGAGAGCCCGGCTGTTCCATCTCTATTTCGTGCTGCGACGGCCGATGACGCTCGGTGTGCGCGGCCTGATCCACGATGCCTCCAACAATTCCGTCTTCCTCATTCGCCACACCTATGTGCCGGGCTGGCAGCTTCCCGGCGGCGGCGTCGAGATCGGCGAGACGATGACCGAGGCGCTGGCCCGCGAACTCGCCGAGGAAGGCAACATCGCGCTGGCCGCGCCACCGGTTTTCAGATCGATGCATTTCAACCGCCGTGCCAGCCCCCGCGACCATGTCGGCTTCTACCTGGTCGAGCATTTCAGCCAAACCGCGCCGAAACTGCCCGACCATGAAATCGCCGAGGCCGGCTTTTTCCCGCTCGATCGCTTGCCGGAAAGCACGACGCCGGCAACGCTGCGGCGGATCGCTGAGGTTTTTAGGGGCGAGCCGGCATCGGCTTACTGGTAGGTCAGGCTGCAGCCTTCCTGAACCGCCCCCGATCATGCCGCGCACCATAGTCGAGCGCCGGCCCGACCGGTATGATCCGGGTCGGATTGATGATCGCGTGGCTGCCGTAATAATGCGCCTTGATGTGGTGCAGGTTCACCGTCTCGGCGACACGAGGCACCTGATAGAGGTCGCGCAGATAGTTCGACAGGTTCGGATAGTCGGCGATGCGGCGCAGGTTGCACTTGAAATGGCCGACATAGACCGGGTCGAAGCGCACCAGAGTGGTGAACAGCCGCCAGTCGGCCTCGGTAATGCGGTCACCAACCAGATAACGTTGTCTGGAAAGGCGATCTTCCAGCGCATCGAGCGTCGAAAACAGCTCGCCGAACGCCTCCTCATAGGCCGTTTGCGTGGTGGCGAAACCGGCGCGATAGACGCCATTGTTGATGGCGGGATAAACCAGCGCGTTGATTGCGTCGATCTCGCCACGCAAGGCTTCCGGGTAAAAATCGAGGCTGGCATCACCCCATTCGTCGAAGGCCGAATTGAGCATCCGAATGATCTCGGAGGATTCGTTGGAGACGATAGTCTGTTCCTTTTTGTCCCATAGCACCGGCACCGTCACCCGGCCCGAATAGGCCGGATCGGCGCTGGTGTAGATCTGGTGCAGGAAGTCGAGGCCGTAGAGCGTGTCCCCTGTCGCGCCGTCCTCGGCCAGGAACGTCCAACCGTCAGCACCCATGAAATGGTGCACCACCGATACCGAAATAATGGCGTTCAGCTTCTTCAGCGCGCGAAAGATCAGCGTCCGGTGCGCCCAGGGACAGGCGAGCGAGACATAGAGGTGATAGCGGCCGGGCTCCGCCCTGAAGCCGCGGCTGCGGCCTTCGACCGGTATGCCGTCGCGCGTGATCCAGTCGCGCCACTGCGACTGCGCCCGCACGAACTTGCCGCCACTGTTTTTCGTGTCGTACCAGCGGTCCTGCCATTTGCCATCGACGAGCAATCCCATGAATTGTCCTTTCGCGTTTCCCGTCATGTAAGGCGCGATGCGGCAAGGCGGAAATCATCCAGGGCTGAACAGACCGTCAATCGGTAGGGCCAGCGAAGCCGTCGATTGCGGCGGGCGAAAATTGATGCTAGCGGACACTCCGCATGTTCGACTTTGCCTTGATCCGGTTTGACCGACGACGAAAGGGCGCCCGCGCTTGATGAAGCGCTGACTGGCGAACGCTGCCGTTTGCAGCAACCTTTCCTCCTCTACCGGAACGCAACGACCATGAGCCTTGCCGACGTGAAGTACCTGCCGGAAACTCCGGCGCACGATCCTGAAATCGAAGCCATCAACGACGAGGCCTTCGGCCCCGGCCGTTTCGTGCTGGCCGCCTACAAGATCCGCGAGGCCGGCGGCCACGAGCGCGCGCTGTCCTTTGTCGCGGTCGACGGCGACCTCGTCGTCGCCTCGGTGCGTATGACGCGCATTGCGGCCGGTGCCGGCCGGGCGCTGATGCTCGGGCCGCTCGCGGTGCGGCCCGCCTTCAAGAATCTCGGCATCGGCCGCCGGCTGGTGGCAATCGCGCTGGAAGCGGCCGCCAAGGCCGGTGCGCCCGCCGTGATGCTGGTCGGCGACGAGCCCTATTACGGGCCGCTCGGCTTCAAGCGCATTCCACGCGGCCAGATCTCGATGCCGAGGCCTGTCGACCTCGACCGCCTTTTGTCGCACGAGATCACGCCGGGCGCGGTTGCCAGGCTCATGGGCGAGGTCGGTCACGCCAGCCAGGCCAGGGTCGCCGAGCACGCCTAGGACAGCTCCAGGAAGGTATGAACGGGTTCCGCAGTTCGCCGTTTCTGCAAGACGGCGAACTGCTCCATCTTGACCTTGTCGGTCGATCCGGGCCTGATCCGTCCCTGTTTTCATAGAAAAGCCCATACTCACAGGAAGGATGACGCATGACCCCCAACGGCCAGATCGCGATCGTGACCGGCGGCGGCTCCGGCCTCGGCGAGGCGACCGCTCGCGCGCTTGCCGCCAAAGGGGCCCGCGTCGCCATCCTCGATGTCGGCATCGAGCGCGCGGCCAAGGTTGCTGCCGAGGTCGGCGGCATCGCCGTCCAATGCGATGTTGCAAGTGCCGACAATGGCGCCGCCGCCCTCGCCGATGTCGCCGCCAGGCTGGGCGAGCCGCGCATTCTGGTCAATTGCGCCGGCATCGCCATCGGGGTGAAGACGATCGGCAAGGATGGACCCCATCCGCTCGACCAGTACCGCAAGGTTATCGAGGTCAATCTGATCGGCACCTTCAATATGATCCGCCTGGTTGCCGACCGCGCCGCGAAACTCGAGCCGCTGCAGGGCGGCGAGCGCGGCGTCATCGTCAACACCGCCTCGGTCGCCGCCTATGACGGGCAGATCGGCCAGGCGGCCTATTCCGCCTCCAAGGGCGGCGTGGTCGGCATGACGCTGCCGGTGGCGCGTGATCTCGCCCGTTCCGGCATCCGGGTCTGCACCATCGCGCCTGGCATCTTCAAGACGCCGATGATGGCCGGCATGCCGCAGGACGTGCAAGATTCGCTGGGCGCCGCCGTGCCCTTCCCGTCCCGCCTTGGCGAACCATCCGAATATGCCGCGCTTGCCCTGCACATTGTCGAAAACCAGATGCTGAACGGCGAGACCATCCGTCTCGACGGCGCCATCCGCATGGCGCCGAAATAGAGCGTGCGCCCAAAGGTGCGAAATGCGGCGGGTGCCTCCCCTTGCCAAGTTCGGCACGTCGGCCGATAAGTGGAATAGGAAAATCAACTTAGCAGGACGAGAACCTTGGGCGACCGGAAGAAGGATGTGATCCGCGAGACCGACGCCGAGGCGATCCGGTTGGCGAAAACGCTTCTGCGCAGCGCCCGCTTCGGCGCCCTGGCGGTGCTGGAACCAAGGACCGGATCGCCACTGGCGAGCCGGGTCGGCATCGCCACCGACATCGACGGCGCACCGCTTGTCCTGGTGTCGATGCTCGCGGCGCACACGTCAGCGCTGCTTGCCGATCCGCGCTGTTCCCTGCTGCTCGGCGAGCCCGGCAAAGGCGATCCGCTGGCGCATCCGCGGCTGACGCTGGCCTGCCAGGCATCGCGGCTGGAGCGCGGCGAGCAGGCGCATGCCCGTGCCGAGCGCCGCTATCTCAACCGCAATCCCAAGGCGAGCCTCTATGTCGGGCTCGGCGACTTTTCGATCTTTCGCCTTGAGCCGCAACACGCCAGCCTCAACGGCGGCTTCGGCAAGGCCTATCAGCTCGAACGGCTCGACCTTCTCACCATTGGGCCCATCATCGAGGAACTCGCCGGAAGCGAACAATCGGCCGTCGAGCACATGAATGCGGACCATCTCGACGCTATCGCCGTCTATGCCCGTCATTTCGCCAAGGCACCCGGCGACGGCTGGACCATTGCCGGTTTGGACGCCGAAGGCATCGATCTGGTGTCGGGGGACAATACTTGCCGGGTATTTTTTCCACAACCGTTGATGATGGCGTCGGAACTGCGTCCCGTTCTGGTTGCCATGGCCAGGGCCGGCAGGGCCGCATCGGAGGTATAAGACGCGACTAAATTGCATTTGATCAAAAGCAACGCTTGAGATTTGAAAGAAATGTTCTAGGCTTGGATGTGGTGCTGACTCGTCGGCACCTTCACAAGTGAATTTATGGATTCAGGCACCATTGCCCCCATGGCGCCTCGATGAGCAAACAGCATGGGGCATCAATGGTCTCGACAAAGCTAATCGCCAACGCCGAATCGGCTGCCGAATTTCTGATGCTGATGGGCAACGAAAAACGGCTGTTGATCATGAGCTATCTGATCGACGGTGAAATGTCGGTCGGCGCCATCGCCGAAAAGGTGATGCTCAGCCAATCCGCTCTCTCGCAGCACCTGGCCAAGTTGCGGGCGCTCGACATCGTGGACACCCGGCGCGATCGTCAGATGATCTACTATTCCTGCAAATCCGATGCGGTGCGCGAACTGCTCACCATGCTGGATGGCATTTTCGGCAGCGGCAAGGAAGATCTGTCCCAGATGGCGCAGAGGTTGCGCCGCGCCGGGACTTGACCGCACGCTGCCGCGGCCGCTTACCTCGCTGACGATCTCCGGAGCGTGGCTCGTGTGTCTTTCCCGGCACACGAGCCACGCTCTTTATTGTTGAGCGGGACATGATTGTTGAGCGGGACATGGACCCAATACGCATCGACGATCCACGCGACCCGCGCGTCGCTGCCTATCTCGATATCCGCGAGCGCGATCTGGCGGGCCGGCAAGGCCGTTTCGTCGCCGAAGGCAAGGTGGTGCTCGACCTGCTTTTGTCGTCGCGCCGCTTCAGCGCCGAATCCATCCTGATCCTGGAAAACAGGCTTGGCGGCCTGGAGGACATGCTGCGCAAGGCACAAGCGGACCTGCCGGTCTACGTCGTCGCCGGTGCGGTGATGGACGCGATTGCCGGATTCCATATGCATCGCGGCATCCTGGCCATCGGCCGCAAGGAAGCACCGCACCCGGCCGCCTCATTGCTGGATGCCTTGCCCGCCCAAGCTCTGGTCGTCGTGCTTGTCGGCATCGCCAACCATGACAATATGGGTTCGATCTTCCGCAATGCCGCCGCTTTCGGCGCCGACGCGGTGCTGATGGACACGACATGCTGCGACCCGCTGTACCGCAAGGCGATCCGGGTTTCGGTCGGCGCCGCGCTCAAGATCCCTTTCGCGTCCTTCACCGACACGGCGGAATTCACGGCGGGTCTCGATCGGCGGGGCTATGACCAGTTCGCACTGTCACCGCGCGGCCGGATCGACATTCGCGATGCACCGCGCGGCGAGCGGCTGGCGCTCTATCTCGGCACCGAGGGTGAAGGCCTGCCCGAAAGCCTGCTTTCCCGCTTGCAAACGGTACGGATCACCATGTCGAAAGGCTTCGACAGTTTGAACGTCGCTGCCGCCTCGGCCATTGCCCTGCATCATTTCTCGCACTGACGATGATTTGAGTGCGACGAAGGCGGCTAGCCCGCACCGCGTCAGTCGGCTTCTGCTTTCTGCAAGGCGCGCACGCGGTCGGCGAGGCTGCGGTCATGGCCGGCGGAGCGGTTTTCCTGCGGTGCCGCCAGCGCCTTGGCGATCTGCGAATCAGGGCCCTCGAGCTTGGCAGTCAGATGGACGACCTCCGCAGCCAGTTCGTTCATCTGCTCACGCAGCGCGGCGCCATTGCCATTCGTCAAGCCCAACGATGCCGCGGCGCCGAGGTCCGCCTTCAGGCGCTTGTTCTCACGCGCCAGCGCCATAAGCCTGGCCTCCAGCCGCTCGCGGTCGCCGTCGAGCCTGGCAATCGCCCGGTCCACGTCGTCGCGCTTGCCGGCCTCGTCGTGCCGACCCGCTTCATCGGGCTTGCCGACCAGCCGCAAGGCCGATGCGCCGTCCTCGGCTTTCGCTTTTTCCCGCAACCGCGCCAACTCCTTTTCGCGCCGATCAAGCTTGTCCTCACGGTCGGCGAGCGTTGCGAGCAGCCGCTCGACCTTCTTGTCGAGTTCGGCGGCCCTTCTCTTCTCGGCCTTCAGGGCATCGCGTGCGGCCTTGCTTTCGGCCGCGATCTCCTGGCTGCGCCGGTCCGCTTCCTTGCGCTGGCCGCGCAGCAGCGAGATGTCGCTGGCAAGCTTCTGCAATTCGGATTCGCGGGCCACGAGCTCGATCTGGCGGCTGCTGGAGGCAAAACTGGCATCGTCATACATGTGCTCCAGCTTCTCGAGATCGAGCGCCCGCCTTTCCAGTTTTCGTTCGGTTTCCTTGAGCCGCTCCGAAAGCTGATGCAGTTCTTCTTCGCGCTGCCGCAACGCTTCGCTCTTGGCGCCGAGTTCGGCGAGCGCATGGTTCTTCTCCGTGCGCTCGACCGCCAGCCCCTTCAGCGCCTCGTGGCCGCGATTGATCTCGACGAGTTGTTCGGCCACTTTCTCGCGCAACGTCTTGACGTTGATTTCAAGTCGGCGCGTCGACATGGCGTACTCGGCCCGGATCCGGTCCTTGTCGGCTTGGATTTCAGCTCGCGTCAGCGGGATAGAGGCTTCGATGCGCCTGCGGGTCAGGGCGACGGCACGCCGCCAGACGGCCGGAGCCACCATCAGCGCCAGAAAGCCGGCACAGAGAAAGCCAAGGGCAAAGAACAGGACCGACTGAACCAAAGGACTACCCGTTATCGACGACAACTTGGAAGGCTGGACTGTGCCATCTTGGCATGGCGGAAATCCGGCACCGCGGCAAGGGCTTGCCGCGGCTCATTCGGGTCGTGGCTCGGGAATCCGGTCGAACGGTCCACGTCTTCATCATCGGACAGATCAGAACGGGTTCCAGGTCGCCCGCTCGGTCAGTTTCAAGTAGCCGAGATTGACGCCGAGCCGGGCGCCGACGCCGGTACGGATCGGCACCAGCAGCACATTGTTGTTCTTCAGCACGTTGAAGCCGACACCCGCCACCACATAGGCCGAACCGGCGACGCCGCCATAGCGATTGTAGAGATTGCCGACATCGTCGAGATTGTAGACCAGCATCATCACGCGTGACCCCTCGCCGCCGAAATCCCAGCCCAGCGACGGGCCTTGCCAGAACACTTTGTGATCGCCGGCATTCTTGGTGTAGAGCGTGCCTTCGCCATAGGTCAGGCCGCCGATCAGCGCACCGGATCCCTCCTCGCCGAGCAGATAGCCGTTAGGCAAACCGTAGGAGGCGAAAATCTTCTCCACGACCGTGGCCAACCCGCCCGACGTCGCGCCGAAGAACTTGTGGCCGGAATCGACAATCTCCTGAGCGGTGTACTCCTGGGCCCGCAAGGGCGATGTCGTGAAGACGAGAACGCCCATGAGCGTGAACGCCATTGAGAGGGCACGGAGAAAACTCCGGTCATACAATCGGGAAAACATGCTTCCAATCTCCGTCATGAAGCACTTTCGCCGACGCCTCGCATCCGTACGGCTCTTTAGGCGGCCGTTAAGGATGACTGTTAGGGGCAAACTATGCCGTAATCCTTTTTCAACCATTAAACTCCCACAGGAAGATGGCGGTTCGAAGGCTGTTTGGCCGCTCAAGGGGACACGCAGCCTGCGTGAATGCGCCATATGCCATGACGACAATTTGGATTTGTTGCTGCATGCGCGGGCGCTGTGTATTCAGAAAGCCTTGGGTTGAAGCGTGATTCGTGTGGGCAGGCGCGAAGATCGATCGCTCGGCCACGAACTGGAAGATTTTGCAGGGATTTCGCCGATGGCCGAACTGTTCACCCTTTCCGCTCCCGATCTGGCGGCGCTTTTGTGCAGCCGCGTCTGCCACGACATCATCTCGCCGGTCGGCGCGATCAATAACGGGCTTGAACTGCTCGACGAGGGCGGCGCCGACGAAGACGCCATGCGGCTCATCCGCCAGAGTGCGAAGAACGCCTCGGCTCGCTTGCAGTTCGCCCGGATCGCCTTCGGCGCCGCCGGTTCGGCGGGCATGATGATCGATACCGGAGATGCCGAGGCCGTCGCCATTGCCTTCCTCAAAAACGAAAAGCCCGAATTGGTCTGGAACGGAATCCGCGCGCTGCTGCCCAAGAACAAGGTCAAGCTGCTGCTCAACCTGCTCCTGGTCGCCAATGCCGCCATTCCGCGCGGCGGCAAGCTGGTGGTGACGCTCGAAAATCTCGAAACCGAGCCGCGTTTTTCGCTTTCGGCAAGCGGGCCGATGCTGCGTGTGCCGCCGAAATTCCTCGAACTGCATTCCGGTCACAAGCCGGAGGAGCCGATCGACGCTCATTCGGTGCAGCCCTATTACACGCTGCTGCTGGCCCGCGAGGCCAACATGACGATTTCGATCCATGCAACGGCTGAAGAAATAGTCCTTTCAGTGGTCTGAAATCGGCGCGGCAGCGCGACCGAACAAAGTATTTCAATCTGAAATATTTTATTGACACGGCAATCGGGCGCGATGATCTTTGACACGCCGGCAACGTCGAAGCATCCGCAAGGAAAAATTAGCCTAACGGCATCTTTGCAAAAATTTTACCTAACGGCTTTTCAGCTTCTTTACCAGATAGGTCTAGGCTACGCCGCAGATGCCCCGCACGACCGGATTGTCCAAGGGCAAAGAGGACCCGGAAATGAAACGCTGCATGTTCGTCGACGATTCAAGCGTCATCAGGAAGGTTGCAAAACGCATCCTGGGCGGTTCCGACATGATGGTCATCGAGGCAGCCAGCGGGCTTGACGCACTGGAGATGTGCGCCGCCGACATGCCCGACATCATAGTCATCGATGGCGCCCTGCCGGACGTGCAGGCGATCGACCTCATCCGGCGCCTGCGCGCGATGGAAAGCCCGATCAAGCCGCAGATCCTGATCTCACTGGTCGAGCTCGATATCGCGTCGATCATGCGGGCCAAGCGCGCCGGCGCCCAGGGCTATCTGTTGAAGCCCTTTAATCGCCCGCAACTGCTCGAACGCTTTCGTGCTTTGAAGATCGCGGCCTGAACGGAAGCTACGCCAGGCAAATCGCGTGGCGGTCCGCCGCCTCGCAGTGCAAAAACAAATAATTATCAGTCCACAATGCAAAACCCCCGAAGGTTGCGTCCAACTTTCGGGGGTCAGTTCACATGGCCAGGTTTTTTAAGAAAAGCTCTGCCGGTCGCGCTCAGGCGCTGACGCGGATGTCTTCCGGTTCGCGCAGCACATAGCCGCGGCCCCAGACGGTCTCGATGTAGTTCTGGCCACCGGACGCGGCGTCGAGCTTCTTGCGCAGCTTGCAGATGAAGACGTCGATGATCTTCAGTTCCGGCTCGTCCATGCCGCCATAGAGGTGGTTGAGGAACATTTCCTTGGTGAGGGTGGTGCCCTTGCGCAGCGAGAGCAGCTCCAGCATCTGGTATTCCTTGCCGGTGAGGTGCACGCGCTGGCCACCGACCTCGACGGTCTTGGCGTCGAGGTTGACGACCAGATCGCCCGTGGTGATGACCGACTGGGCGTGACCCTTGGAGCGGCGCACGATGGCGTGAATGCGCGCCACCAGCTCGTCCTTGTGGAACGGCTTGGTCATGTAGTCGTCAGCGCCGAAACCGAGGCCGCGTACCTTGTCCTCGATGCCGGCCATGCCGGAGAGGATCAGGATGGGCGTCTTTACCTTGGAGAGGCGAAGCGTTCTCAAGACCTCGTAGCCAGACATGTCTGGCAGGTTGAGGTCGAGCAGGATGATGTCGTAGTCGTAGAGCTTGCCCAGATCGACACCCTCTTCGCCGAGGTCTGTCGTATAGACGTTGAAACTTTCCGATTTCAGCATCAACTCGATGCTTTGTGCGGTTGCACTGTCATCTTCTATCAGCAGAACACGCATTTCATTCCCCTTTTCTGCCGCCGGACCATTTCACGACCCGTCCTGCCCCGGAGCAGTGGTTGCCTGGTATAGAGGCTGCCATCGAATGGTTAACAAAACCTAATTTCCCGTCCAATACGGTATCAGATTTTTTAACCCCTTTCTACACCCTCTTGAATCTAATAACGAATCACAGACCAAAATTCCTAATGCGACACATTAATAACCTGGACTAAGTGACTCCAGGGACTCATCGACGCGGCTTCGCTTCGGCGGCCGGAATTTTTACCCGGCCTTAAGCCCTGACACGTATGATTAACAATGCCCGTAAACGAATGGTTACCGTCGGCAAAAAACTTTAGGGTTTTGTTTCCTATAGTGCGGGGAAAGCCGGTGGATACGGGCAGCGCTTGGGCCTTTTCAAGTGGTTTGGACGATATGTGCGGGTGTGCGTTTCCGGGAGTACCGAATCATGAAGTCACGTGAAAACCTCGTTCGGCTGAAACAGTTTCAGGTGAATGAGAAGCGTCGCCAGATGCTGCAACTCGACATGATGATCGCCGAGTTCGAGCGCATGGCCGTCGAACTGGAGCTTCAGATCACCGCCGAGGAAAAGAAAGCCGGCATCACAGATATCAATCATTTCGCCTATCCGACCTTCGCCAAGGCCGCGCGCCTGCGCCGCGACAATCTCAGGAACTCGCAAGGCGACCTCGCCCAGCAGCGAAGCGCCGCCGAATCATTACTCGGCGAAGCTGAAGCGGAGCTTTCCAAGGCTGAGATGCTGGAATCGCGCGATACCAAGATTCGCGAAGCCGAAACCGGTGGCCGCAGCGCCATGATCGGCTGAACCAGCCGACATCGGCGCTATTTGGCGCGCGCACAAGCGCACACCCTGTCGGGCGACAGCCTGAATTCCGGGGCCGGCGGCCGCCACGAAAGCGCAGGTGGCACGCAAGACCTAGGCAGCCCAGTCCACCTCGTTTCCGGCGATCGCCCTTGCGCGGGCATCCTTGATATCGGGCGCATGCTGCTCCGCCCATGATCTGATCTAGGTAAGCAGTCCCGCCAGTTGAGGCCGAGCTCGGTCAGTTCATATTCGACGCGCGGCGGAATGACCGGATACGGGGACGGTCGAGGCACTGGCGCCGGCGTCACCAGCTTCAAGGTCGGCGACGAAGTGTTCGGCATGCCGCGCTTCCCCAAGCAGGCCGCAGCCTACGCCGAACTGGCGGCCGTGCCGGCCGATGAGATCGCGCTGAAGCCGACGCGGGCGGACCACATCCAGGCCGGCGCATTGCCGCTGGCCGGTCTCACCGCCTGGCAAGGTCTTGTCCGCCATGGCCGACTGAAATCAGGCCAGCGCGTGCTGGTGCACGCCGGAGCTGGCGGCGTTGGCCATCTGGCCGTGCAGATCGCCAAGGCGCGTGGTGCTTACGTCGTCGCCACGGCCAGCCCGGGCAAGCTCGACTTCGTACACAAGCTCGGCGCCGGTGAGGTGATCGACTACACCAAGGGTGATTTCACCAGCCAGATCAGGGACATCGACCTGGTGCTGGAGCCGTTGGGCGGCGACCATGCCGATCGCTCGCTGAAGGTGCTGAAGCCCGGCGGCGTGCTGGTATCATTGCTCGACGTCAGTGACGCCACCCGCCCCGACGCCAGTTCGCGCGATATCAGGGTCGAGCGCATGTCGGTCGTGCCCGACCGCGAGGGCCTGCTTGAGCTCGCCGGGTTGGTCGACGCGCAAAAGCTTGCGGTCCACGTGGCCAGGACTTTTCCGCTCGGCCAGGCGGGAGCCGCCCACGCCTTTCTCGCCACCAAGCCGATCGGCAAGGTAGCGCTGACGGTCTGAGCGGCGACGCCGAAAGCAAAAGGGCGCGGCATGCCGCGCCCTTCTATCGTGCTGAGACCGGCCTAGTGCCGGTATTGCTGGATGCGCGTGGTGCGCAGCCCGGCAAGGCCGTATTCGTCGATCGACGCTTGCCAGGACAGGAATTCCTCCGTGGTCAGCTTGTAGCGCTGGCATGCCTCTTCAAGGCTCAAAAGTCCGCCGCGCACCGCTGCAACCACTTCCGCCTTGCGCCGGATAACCCAGCGACGCGTGTTCGTCGGCGGCAGATCGGCAATCGTAAGAGGGCTGCCGTCAGGCCCGATAACGTATTTGACTCTAGGTCTAACCAGATCGGTCATCGTACTCTCTACAAAAAACTCAAGACCCAATCCCCGCCACGTTACCGCCACAGCTTTAAAAATTGCCTAAGCAGACCCTAATGACTAGGTAAGGATCGTGAACGCCGCGTTAGTCTTTTAGCGGGCATTTGAAATATCCGGCTGGAAACCCTGTTTTAGCCGGAAGGAATGTACCCACTCACAGCGTTCGCCATACGCCGCGGTCGTCCTGCAAGCTGGCGCCGCATGAAAGCTTGACCTATATTCTCGACATTGGCATTTGAGCTGCCGCAGAATGAAAGCACCATGAACAGTCTCGACCTTCCCAGACGTCCCGAAGAGACCCGCATTGTCGTCGCCATGTCGGGCGGCGTCGATTCATCCGTGGTCGCCGGCCTGTTGAAGCGCGAGGGCTATGATGTCGTCGGCGTCACCTTGCAGCTCTATGATCATGGCGCGGCAACGCATCGGGCCGGATCGTGCTGCGCCGGCCAGGACATCGACGATGCCCGCCGCGTCTCCGAGACGCTGGGTATTCCGCATTATGTGCTCGATTATGAGGAGCGGTTCCGCAAGGCGGTCATCGACCCCTTCGCCGAGAGCTATGTCGCCGGCGAAACACCCATTCCTTGCGTTTCCTGCAACCAGACGGTCAAATTCGCCGATCTTCTGGCCACGGCCAAGGATCTCGGCGCCGACGCGCTGGCCACCGGCCACTACATCCGCTCCGGGGCCAATGGCGCCCACCGCGCCCTCTACCGGCCGGTCGACGCCGACCGCGACCAGAGCTATTTCCTGTTCGCCACCACGCAGGCGCAGATCGATTATCTGCGCTTTCCGCTCGGCGGCCTGTCGAAGCCGCAGGTTCGCGACATCGCCGAGGAGATGGGGCTGACGGTCGCCGCCAAACAGGACAGCCAGGACATCTGCTTCGTGCCGCAGGGCAAATATTCCGACATCATAGCCAAGCTGAAGCCGGCTGCCGCCAACCCGGGCGACATCGTCCATATCGACGGCCGCGTGCTCGGCCGCCACGAGGGCATTCTGCGCTACACGATCGGCCAGCGCCGTGGCATCGGCATCGCGTCCGGCGAGCCGCTCTATGTCGTCCATCTGGACGCCGAGCGCGCCCGTGTCGTGGTCGGCCCGCGCGAAGCGCTGGAGACGCACAAGATCTATCTGCGCAACATGAACTGGTTGGGAGACGCCGCGCTCGCCGATGTGCCCGCCGGCGGCATCGAGCTGTTCGCCAAGGTGCGCTCGACCAGGCCGCCACGACCGGCCGTGCTGCGCCACGAGGCAGGCGTGACCTCGGTCGAGCTGGCCGATGGCGAATCGGGCATCGCGCCCGGACAGGCCTGCGTGCTCTATTCCGACGACGGCAATGAGGCCCGCGTCTTCGGCGGCGGCTTCATCGTGCGCTCAGAGCGCGGCGCCGAAGCCGAAGCGATGCTGAGCCGGCTCGCCGAAAAGCCGGCGCAAATTCCCGCCGAGTAGCTCTCCCTGCCCGTCGCATCAGAGGTACGACGCGGCCCTCCCTCAGGATGTGGATTTGGTGTGGGTGACGGTGCCGGCCGTCAGGATGCGCAGCACCCTGATCGCCTCCTCGCCGCTGGTGCGTGGTTCGGCGCGCGTCTCGATGCACTGGATGAAATGCTCCAGTTCGCGCGTCAGCGGCATGCCCTGGGCAACCGCGACATAGGATGGCTCGTTGGTGGTGAACGCCCACTGGCCACTGTCCTGCCACACCGCGTGGCGGTAGACGGCGAGCTTGCGCTCCCATGGCTCGACATCGTCGAACACCGCCATCGCCTTGGTGCCGACCACGGTCAGCCGCCGCTCGCGATAGGGGTTGAGCCGCGACGTGAAAAGATGGCTGCGCAGGCCGTTGGGAAAGCGCATATGCAGATGCGCGAAATCGCTGAGATTGTCGAGGAGTGCCGCCCCCTCGCCGCGCACCTCGATCGGCTCGGTGCCGGTGATGGCCAGGATCATCGACAGATCGTGCGGCGCGAGGTCCCATAGCGCATCGTTCTCGGTATGGAACTTGCCGAGCCCCAGCCGGTGCGAATGGATGTAGCGGACCTCGCCGAGCTCGCCCTTGTCGATCAGGGCTTTGAGCGTCTCGAAGGCGGGATGGAAGCGCAGGACATGGCCAACCATGTAGACGCGGCCATTGTCCTTGGCCGCCCGCACCGCGCGCTCGGCATCCGGCACCGTCAGCGCGATCGGCTTTTCCACCAGCACGTCCTTGCCGTTCTCGACGGCGCGCACGGCAAGATCGGCATGGAACTGCGGCGGCAAGGCCATGATGATGGCGTCGATGTCATCGCGGACGAACAGCTGGTCCGGCGCGATCGCCAGGCAGTCCTGTTCGCTGGCGAAACCTTCGGCGCGGGCACGATTGGTGTCGGAAACCGCGTGCAACGCGCCGAGCGCCTTGAGGGTGCGGATGTGGTTGGAGCCCCAGTATCCGCAACCGAGGACTGCAATGCGCGGCTTCATCTGTTTCAAACTCTAAAAACTCGTGGCCGAGACATAGCGACGTGCCCCGTCGAACTCAACCCCGGCGGCTGCAAGCAGGTGTTCGCGCGGCAAAGCTTTTCTCCATGGAGAATATGCGCCGATATCGAATGCATCGAAGCTTGACAGGCTCGCCCTCCCAACCTTATATCCGCGCGACCTTGGCGAACGCCTCGAAATGCCTTTCGATTTAAGGCGGATTTCGGGCTTGTCGCCGCCCTGGCGGGGTAGCTCAGTTGGTTAGAGCACGGGAATCATAATCCTGGGGTCGGGGGTTCAAGTCCCTCTCCCGCTACCAACCTACTTATAAGCTATTGAAATCACAATAAAAACATGAGCATTTGGTAGCGCCCTGTCCGAAAAATCTTCAATGATTTCAGGGCCGAGCCTTGCTACCTTGTGGTGCCAACGAACGTCGCAAATGCGCCCGAAGCGGTCTTTGCAGAGCAGATGTTCTGATGTCGCCTTTGGGGCCGAAGGCGGAACGTCGACTCTCGGGATAATTGGGCAAAAAGCGGACCTTGCATTCGGCGGCCGGAAGCCGGGTGTTGATTGAGACACTCGGCCTAATTTAAGCCCAAGAGGATCTCGGCAAACCGGCTCATCATGAACCGGTCAGTGATATCACTTCAGCAGTGTCACCGTTCTGTCGACGGCGCTGGGGAAGCCGTTCAGCGAGAGCGCAAGGTTGGTCTCCTTGCCGCCGTCCGCGACCACCTTGACCTTGAGGCTTTTGCCCTCGCGCAGGGTTGCCAACGTCTCGGCATCAAAAGCCAAATCCACGATGCAGCCGCCCGGAAGGCAGGTGCGGAAGCGGAGCGGCGGCAGCACGAGACCGTCATCGATCTGCAGCGTCACGCCCTTTTCCAGCGCCAGGCCGAACGGCAGCACCAGCGTTCCCTGAACCGTCTCGCCTGCCGGGCGCAGTTCCATCGCCAGAACGCGTTGGCGCGACTGACTATCCGTCTGCTCCTGCGACAGAGCGCAGACCTTGACGCCGGCGTTGTTCTGGGTGGCGAGATTGCAGGAGACGGTCCAGTCCCCATGCCCTTCCCGCAGCGAGGTCGCCCCGCCGGGGAGACCGGAGGCGTCTTGCGCGAATGCGGCAGCAAAGGAAAGCAGGCTTGCGGCGATCAGCGTGGCATATCCAACTCGTCTGTTTCGTTTCATCTTGTTTCCATCTTTCAAAAATTCGGTCCGCCCAGGATGCGAACGGCAGAGAATGCGCACATCTGGGCGCATTCTGACCAGGCTGTGCCCGATGCCTCGTCGGCGCTGCTACCAGTGCACGCTGAAGCCAAGCTTGCCGCTTATGACATTGCTGTCGCCGAAGTTCGCCAGGCTCGTCTTGGCCAGCGCTTCGCCATAGACCGAGTACTTGCCGTCGCCAAAGTCGAGCGAGCCGCCGAGGCCGACGCCACCCCAGAACTTCTGGTTCTGGTTGACCAGCTTAACGCCCGAGACATCGACATCGGTCCCGTCGAGGAAGTCGTAGTAGAGATTGGCGATGCCGTAGACATGCGCCCGGCTCACCTGGCCGGCGCTGTCGGCCCACTGGTCCTCATAGTCGGCCGAGACTCCGAGGCGGCCGATCAGGCTGTCGCCGCTGCCGGGCGACACGACGGTGCCGAACGGATCGGTGAACTTGTCGAAGTCGACGGCCGAGTAGGAAAGCTGCGCCTGCGGGGTCAGCGACCAGTTGCCGCGCAGCGCGATCTTCTGACCGCTCTCGATGCTGAGCGCATAGCCGAAGCCCTTATTGCCATCGGCAAGCTTGCCCAGCACGGCCGAGTTGATGTCGCTGTCATACCAGGTCGCCTGGGCCTGGGTGTCGACGTAGAAGCCGCTGTTGCCGAACCAGGTCAGCGTGCCGCCAACACCATAGCCGGTGGCCGAGATCGAGCCGGTGCCGAAGAGCGACGAGACATCCGACGACACTGTGCCGTAGTGGACCGTGATGCCGCCCAACAGGATGCCGGCCTCGCTTTCATGCAGCAGGCCGTCGACGCCGGCGTTGAGCTTCCACGTCGTCACGTCGTAATCGGTGCCGGTGGTCGAAGTCTTGGGCTCGAACTTGCCGTGCGCGGCATCGATGCGGGCCCAGATGGCGTTGCCGTCGTCCGGACCCTGGCCCGGCACGTCCGCGCCCTGCGGGGTTGCGCCCTCGCCCCATGTCCGGTTGCCGGTGCGCTGCTGCAGCGTACCCAGTTCGTTGAAGCTCTGCAGCACGCCGGCATAGGCCTCGTAGAGCGGCGTGCTTGGCGCATAGAGCGGTCCGGTCTGGTTGATCAAGGTCGAGCGCAGATACCAGTCGCCGTCGGTCGGAGTGTTCACGCCGTTCTTGTAGAGCCGGTAGGCATAGGCGCCGCCGACGACAGCCTGGTTGCCCTGGAAGACATAGTTGCCGGCAAGCGTGAAGGTGCCGACCGAGCTGCTGGCGACGTCGACGATCTTGATGCCTTCGCTGGTCTGCGCGCCCGCGCCGCCAACATTGGTGACCGCAAGGATGCCGGAGCCGGAGGTGTTGCCATGCACGACCAGCTTGTCGGTCGCAGACGCATCGCCGCCGAGCGCGGCATTGATGAGGACCTTGCCGCCATTGCCGACATAGTCCCCGCTCACCGTGAGCACCGTACCGGGTGCCGCAGCACCAAGCCGAACCGCGCCGCTATTGCTGAGCGAGGCGACAGTCTGGTCAAAGCCGGCAAGGTCAAGCGTGCCGCCCGACTGCACCGTGAATGCTGACGTCGCGTTGAAGGCGCCGGCCTTGCCCGCCGCCAGGGTTCCGTCCTGCACGGTCGTCGCCCCGACATAGGTGCTGTTGCCGGCAAGGATCAGAGTGCCGTAGTCGACCTTGGTCAGCCCGGAGTTGCCAACAAGGTCGGACGCGATGGTCGCCTTGTAGCTGGCGCTGCCGCTGGTGCCGTCGCCGACATTGATGATCGCCGGTCCGCCGGTCAGGGTGATGGCGTCGCCCTGGATGCGGTAGCGGTCGGCGGCGAACTGCATGCCGTTGACGGTGACCGGCCCGTTGCCGTTGTCGACGGCCACGGTTCCGGGCGTGCCCTGGAATACGGCGAACTGGCCGTTGCTCCACGGCGCGTTGACCTCGCCGCCGGGGGTCGTCCAGTTGTCGCCTGTGCCGGCGACCTGCCAGGTGCCGTTGCCGCCGTTGACCACGCTGTTGTTCTTGGGGCCGGCATCGCCGTCCCAGAAGGTCAGCAGCTGCCCGGCCGTGTTGATGAGGTTGACCTGGTTGGCGATCGATGTCTGGACCGAGTAGTCGGGCGACGTCAGGGCGAGCCCATTGTCTGTCAGCGAGCCGTTGTAGTTGAACACGCGATAGACGCCTGGGCCGAAGCTGCCGCCGGCAGTCGGCGTGATGTTGAGGGTGCCGTCGAGCGTCAGATTGCCGCCGACATTGACGACGTCGTTCAGCGCGCCGCCGGGCGCGTTCGCCTGCCCGAAATTATACGCAAGACTGGTGCCGCCGCTGAGTATAAGGTTGCCGTTGATCGTCAGCGCGCCGGCGGCGTTGCCGCTGCCGCCGGGGCTGAGCGTGCTGCCATCCGCCATGGTGACATCGCCGCCAATGATGCCGGTGCCGCCGAGCGTCGCCCCGCCTGCCACCGAGGTCAGGCCAGTGGCGCCGGACTGGTTGCCGTTGACGAGCAAGGTGCCGCTGTTGACGTTGGTCGGCCCGCCATAGGTGTTGGCGGCGGTCAGGATCGTGGTGCCCGCGCCGATCTGGTTCAGGCCGCCCGCACCGGAGATGACGCCGCCGAAGGTGATGGCGTTCGAACGATCGAAGGCCAGCGTGCCATTGTCGACGACATTGCCGGCGAGGCTGCCGAGAGCGCCGCCATTGCCGACCTGCAGAATGCCTGCCGCAATGGTCGTGCCGCCCGTGTGCGTGGCATCGCTTGCCAGCACCAGCGTGCCGGTGCCGTCCTTGGTCAGCGCGCCGGCGCCGGCGATGCCGCCGGTCAATGTCGTCGTCGTGGCTGCATCGGTCAGGAAGGTGCCGGCGCCGGCGAGCGTGACCGCGCGGCCGGTCGTGATGTCGGCGGTGGTGTTGAGCGTGCCGCCGTTGAAGGACAAGCCGCCCGCCGCGTCGCCGAGATTGGCGTCCGACGCGATCTGCAGCGTGCCGCCGTTGATCGCGGTGCCGCCGGTGTAGCTGTTGGTGCCGGACAGCACCAGCGTGCCGAGGTCATCCTTGACCAGCTGGGTGTTGCCGGTGAGGTTGGAGGCAATGGTCGCCACATACGTGGCGCTGGCCGCGGTGCCATCGCCCACGCGGATGGTCGACTGCGGTCCGACCAAGGTGATGTCGCCGCCCTGGACCAGATAGCCGTCGGTGGCGAACTGCATGCCTGCAGCGCTGACCTGTCCCGGCAAATTGTCGACGGTGACGGTGCCGGCCGTGCCGGCGAAGATGGCGAAGGCGCCATCGGCATAAGGCGCGTTGATCGCACCTGTGCCTTCCGTCCAGTTGTCGTTGCCGTTCGAGTTCTGCCAGATGCCATTGCCGCCGTTGATGGCGCTGTTGTTCTTCGGACCGGCGTCGCCGTCCCAGAAGTTGAGCAGCAGGCCGGCGGTGTTGACCAGATTGACCTGGCTGGCGATCGAAGTTTGGACAAAGAAGTCCGGCGACGGGATCGTGCCGACGTCGAGGCCGTTGTCGGTCAGCGTGCCGCCATAGCTGATCACCCGGTAGATGCCGGGGCTGAAGGTGCCGCCGGGCGCGACGGCAACATTGATCGTGCCGTCGAGCGTCAGGTTGCCTGCGACCGCCGTCAGGTCGTTGAACGCGCCACCGGCGACATTGGCTTGGCCGAAATCGTAATTGAGGCTCGATCCGCCACTCAGCCCAAGCGCGCCGTTGATGGTGAGCGTGCCGGTCGCACCGGCAACGCCGGGGTTCATCGACCCACCATCGGCCACGCTGACGTCGCCGCCGATCGTGCCGGTGCCGCCGAGCGTGCCGCCGACACTGACCGAGGTCGGGCCGACGGCCGCCGACTGGTCGCCGTTGACGAAGAGCGTGCCGCCATCGACGACCGTCGGGCCCGCATAGCTGTTGTTGGCGGTGAGCGTCGTCGAGCCGCTGCCGAACTGCCGGATGCCGCCGCTGCCGCTGATGGTGCCGCCGAAAGTGATATCGTCCGATCGGTCGAAGGCCAGGGTGGCGTTATCGACGACGTCGCCAAGGATCGAGCCCGAGGCGGCGCCATTGCCGAGCTGCAGCGTGCCGGCGGAGATCGTCGTGCCACCGCTGTAGGTGCTGGCGGCGGTCAGGATCGTGGTGCCGGTGCCGATCTGGTTCAGGTTACCCGTGCCGGAGATCACGCCGCCGAACAACAAGCTATCGGAGCGGTCGAAGGCCAGCGTGCCGTTGTTGGTGATATTGCCGGCGAGGCTGCCGGAGGTGCCGCCATTGCCGACCTGCAGCGTGCCCGCGGCAATGGTCGTGCCGCCGCTATGGGTGGCATCGCTCGCCAGCACCAGTGTGCCGACGCCCTCCTTGGTCAGCGCACCCGCGCCGGTAACGCCGCCGGTCAATGTGGTGGTGGTGCCGCCATCGGTCAGGAAGGTGCCGGCGCCGGCGAGCGCGACCGCACGCGCGCTGGTGATATCGGCGGTGGTGTGGAGCGTGCCGCCGCCGAAGGTCAGGCCGCCCGCCGCATTGCCGAGATTGGCGTCCGACGCGATCTGCAGCGTGCCGCTGTTGATCGCCGTGCCGCCGCTGTAGCTGTTGGTGCCGGACAGCACCAGCGTGCCGAGATCGGTCTTCACCAACTGGCTGGCGCCGATGAGGTTGGCGGCGATGGTGGTTGTAAAGCCGGCGCTGGCCGCACTGCCGTCGCCGACGCGGATGATGCTCGAGCCGCTCACCAGCTCGATATCTGCGCCCTGGACCAGATAGCCATCGCTGGCGAACTGCATGCCCGTCGCCTGCACCTGGCCGTTGGTGTTGTCGACAGTGACGGTTCCCGCCGCACCCTGGAAAATGGCGAAGCTGGCGTTGGCGAAGGGCGCGGCGAAGGTGCCGCTGGCATCGGTCCAGTTCTGGTCGCCGGCGGCCTGCCAGGTGCCGTTGCCGCCGTTGACGATGCTGTTGGAGTGCGGACCGGCGTCGCCGTCCCAGTAGCTGAGCTGCAGCCCCGCCGAATTGACGAGGTTGACTTGGTTGGCGACCGAGGTCTGCACGAAATAGTCGGGCGACGTGACATCGAGCCCGTTGTCGGTTAGCGAGCCGCCATAGTTGAAGACGCGATAGACGCCGGGGCCGAAGATCCCGCCCGTCGTCTGCGTGACATTGAGCGTGCCGTCGAGCGTCAGGTTGCCGCCGATGTTGACGAGATCGTTCAGCGGCCCGCCCGGCACGTTCGCCTGGCCGAAATTGAAATTGGCGGCCGAGGTGTTGTTGAGGGTCAGCCCGCCATTGATGGTGAGCGTGCCTGGTGCGTTGCCGGCCTCGCCGGGGCTGAGCGTGCCGCCGTTCGCAATCGTGACGTTGCCGCCGACGGTGCCGGTGCCGCCGAGTGTCGCGTTCGAGCCGACGGTGGTGGTTCCGGTCGCACCGGACTGATCGCCGTCGACAAGCAGCGTGCCGGCAGTGACGAGGGTGCTTCCGGTGTAGCTGTTGCTGCCGGTCAGGACCCACGTGCCGAGACCCGACTTGACTAGGGTTGTCGGACCGCCGGTGTCGCCAAGAACGGAAGACAGCGCATTTGCGCCTGTGTTGCTACCGGTCAGGGTCAGGGTACGTGCGCCCGCGCCGCTGAGAGCGACTGAACCGGTGTCGCTGAAGGTCAAGGCTCCGCTGCCGGACGCGTCGATGGCGCCGCCATTCGTCGTCAGGGTGAATTGACGGTTCGTGCTCACGCCGCTTCCCGTATATTGCAGCATGCCGCCGTCCAGAATCAGATTGGTGGCGGCGCTGGCGGAGGCTCCGATGCCGCTGGCGGCGCCGCCGTTGGCAAGCAGCGGGGTGCTCAGAACACCGCGGGAGATTCTGGTCGCGCCGACATAAGTGCTGGCGCCGGACAGGATTTGGGTGCCGGTGCCCACCTTGGTGACACCGACCACGTTGGTCTTGCCGCTGCCGCGGATGATGCGGCCGCTGAACAGTCCGTCGGCGTTGGTATTTCCCAGTATGATGGTCGAGCCAAAATTGCCGCTGGGCTGGCGATTAGCGACAATGATGCCGCTTCCGGACAGCGCGCCCAAATTGAAGGCGCTCGTGAGAAATCCCGAACCTATGCCCTGATCGGCCAATTCGATGGTGCCATTGAGCACGACATTCGTATTGATCAGGGCATTGCTTGTGGCTGGTCCCCCAAGGGCCAGACCGCTGCCGGCGCCGGCGGCGCCATTCGCGATGCCGTTGATGACCAGCGTGCCGCTGAAGGTGCTGTTGTTGTTGCGCAGTGCCACGGAGTTGCCCGCATTGGCCGCGTTGATGGTGACCGTCCCGCTGCCCTTCAAGCCGCCGTCCAGGTAAAGCCCCCGGCCCGTGCCGGGAGTACTGACGTTGATCGACGTGTTGCCGGTGGTGGTCACGGCTCCGCTCAACACGACGGTGCCCGATGGATTGATGTTTTCCAACATCGCGCCATCGTTGAGGGTGACGGGGGCGACGGCTGTTACGGATGTGGTGCCGGTGAAAGTCAGTGTAGCAGCGGAATTGACCGTGGTCGCGGAAACAAAGCCGGTTACGTTGCTCAGAACTAACTTTCCGGCATCAACGATGGTCGCCCCCGTGTAAGTCTGGGTGCCGGAAAAAGTGAGCGTCCCCACCCCCGATTTCACCAAGGTGGCGGAGCCGGAGATCGCCGAACTGATCGCCGCCGACACCCCGGCATCCGTCGTGATCGTGGGCGTGGCCCCGCTTAGGGCCAGCGTACCGCCGGTGACCGTATAGCCGGTGGTGTTGAAGGTCGCGCCTGCCGTCGAAACCGTACCACTCACGGTCACGGTGCCTGCGGTCCCGCCAAATATGGCGGTGTCTCCACCCGCCCACGGCACCGCAGTCGAGCCATCGAACCAATTGCTGGTGCTGGTGTCCCAAGTGCCAGAGCCGCCGGCGCCGGTCGGGCCGAAACTCAGGGTCTGCGCGCCTGCCGATGTAAGTGCCGTGGCCGATAGAAGCAACGTCAGGGCCGACGCTTTTGTCGTGGCGGTCGCCAATTGGGCCAAATGTGGCGCAAAGCTTGCCACGTGACCCTTCCGTTTGGTCATCCGGCCCCCGCGCATCGGCCATGAGCCAAAGGCCCGAGACCCGGCTTCAGCCAAGCGCGTCCCGCGCTCTAGGGTTTCAGCTGAATTGTCCTGGGTTCCGCTCATTCTTTCCCCTTGGCGCCAGCCTGACGGGTCTCCCGACCACCGGTCGCGATCTGGCGCGCGCATGCAATTTCAATTCGGAAATGGACGGGTGTGCTAGACAGCGGCGCCTTGTCCGCGCGGCTGCCGTTCGGCGATCCTCGGTATGAGGCAAGGTCCCCCATTCTCCGCGGCACCTTCGGCTCAAGCACAAGTGCGATGATCGCGCCCACCAATGCGCTGGTAGCATGAAACCCCTCAAGCTTTCAATCGCCTCAAGAAGCCATGATTCCCACATTTAGTATTTCAGGAAAATGCGGCGCCGTTACAAAAACAACGAGGAAGACCTAAGCGGTAGTTAATCCCTTCATTGCATTAGCGACAACTTGTATAATAGGCACGAAAGCAGCCTCGGAATGCGCTCGGTGACTTCACGCTGTCAGGCACGCACATTGAGTGGCTTTGGCTCGAGAAGCCGCACTGATGAGCAACCCCGCGATCGTCAAGGCGATGTCGGCGAGCAACGTCTCGGCTAAGTTCAGCCGATCGCCGGTGTCGCCTCCACCCATCGATGGGAGAACATCCGCGTTTTGTCCGTCGGCACGGAGACCAAGGTCTTGGACTCGATCAAGGCGCCCGAAAATGCAGGGCTCCTGCGCTGGGTCTGCAGGGGACTGCGCAAGGCGCCGATGATTTTTCATGCAGCGGCGAAGGCACAGCCTCACAACGCCCTTGGATAGGCCTACAAGCAGGACGTCGTCCGGATCGATCCTCCGGAATCGGAGAACCCCACCGGCTCGAGGAAGTCGAGCGCGCGGTGACGGATCTGCTCCGGCTGGCGCGTTCGCATGCCGAGGCGACCGGGCACTACATCAATCAGATATTCCTTGGAGACACGGCGGACTGCTTCGTGAGTTGCCCTGTCATTGTGTCCGAATCAACCGCTGCATTGACGGCTGCTTTTTGGGATAACCAACTGCTCGTTGGAACGGCTGACATGAGGCGCGAAGCCGCCGTTCGCGTCGTGGACAACGTACGTCGACTTCGGGTCAGACTTTCCGCTCCCCGCCCAATCTTTGCCGCACCGCCACACGTCCATCACGCTCAACACCGTAGAAAATATCGCAGGGTTTCAGAGTGGGGGGAAAGGCGTTAGCGCTCTCCCGCTACCAAAATCCATTCAACTATTGCCACGTGCGATAAAGCGGCGCCAGCCGCCGAATGAGGAGATGTCGGAGGCACCGTCCAAGCCCGCGCCTTCGACCAGAAAACCCTTGGCGGGGGTGCCGTCGTCGAGTTCGACCGTGCCGATGCCGAGCGGAGCCGGAATAGCGGCGACGAAACGGCCGAAAGCCTCAGGCCCAAGCCGCCAGACCTCGACGTCGATCCGCATGCCGCCATCGGCAACGCGGATCAGACCGGGCTTGGGCACGGACTGGCCGACCAATGCATAGAGCTTGTAAGCGGCGGCGGTCCTGGTCGCGCGCAGGAAGTGCGCGCCGAGCTGGTTGAGCTGGCCGTTGAGCGGCATGCCCGACAGATGCGCGCCGACCACCACCAGGTCGATCATGCCGTCGCATGGCGGCACGGCGGCCGGCCGCGGGCCGGGCTCCGGCCAACCCGTTGCGCCGAGCGGCAGGCCGCTCTGCGCATGCAGGTCGCGGGCGAGCATCGCCGTCAGCGCATCGCGGCCGGCCGGCGCCAAGAACGTGACGCTCATCGGCAGGCCGTCGCCGCGTTTGCCTGTCGGCACGGCGACGCCGCACATATCGAGCAAGTTGACGAAGTTGGTGTAGGTGCCAAGCCGGCTGTTGGTGGCAACCGGATCGGCAAGCACCGCGGCTGTGGTGTAATGCGTAGGCGCGGTCGGCACGCAGAACAGGTCGACCGAGGCGACGACCGGGGCGAGCTTCGCCTTGTAGGCTTGCAAGGCATAGACGCCGCGAAAGGCGTCGGCCGCCGAAAGGCTTCTGGCGCCGCCGATGATCTTGCGCGTCACCGGATGCATGGCGGCCTCGTTGGCGTCCATGAAGTCGCTGATCGCCGCGTAGCGCTCGGCGACCCAGGCGCCCTCGTAGAGAAGATTGGCGGTGGCGTAGAAATCGCTGAACGGAATTTCGACCAGCCGGCAGCCAAGCGTTTCCAGAAGGCCAAGTGCTGCCTCGAAGCCGGCCTGCATCGGGGCGTCGCCGAAGAACTTCAGGAGCACCTCGCCTCGATGTTCGAGAGCATGGCCGAGCTGGAGGGCATATGCGCGCGCTTCTGCGCCGAGCGCATGGCCGGCAGCGAGCGCCGCGCGCTCGAGACCGAGCATCAGGCCTCGGCGCGGCTGGTACGGCTGGGTGCCGAGGAAGACTATGAGTACTTCAACACCGAGTTCCACAGCCGGCTCTATCGCGGTGCCCACAGCACGTACATCTACGAGTTGACCGCGATGACGCGCAGCCGGCTGGCCCCCTTTCGCCGGGCCCAGTTCAGGCTGGCCGGACGCCTGGCGAAATCCTGGCAGGAGCACGACGCCAACGTCACCGCGATCCTGCGTGGCGATGGCCCAGCTGCGGGCAAGGCCGCCATGGAACACGTGTCCATCGTCAGTGAAGCGAGCGCCGTGTTTGTGGTTGACGACCAGGCGCGAGCCGCGCCGCTACACCCTTAGAGGCATATCGAGAAGAAATGGTTCCACCCGGCCGCACTGCGCCCATTGGCCTGGTCGTAGCCAGGGCCGGGATCCGCTTTCAGGGTCGATTGATTGCGCGGCCGCCGTCGCGATCGACGTCCTTGGGTGCGTATTCGCCTGCATTGACGTCGAAGCCGGTCCAGCCATCCGCCTCGTACATCCTACGGCGTTCAGCCAGGTCGACCGATCGAGACTGACCCAAAATCTCCTCGGCATTCGGCACGAGTTCGTCGTCCACCTTGGCCGTCACCAAGGTGCCGCCGCGGCGTACACCTTCCGCATAGATGTGCGCATCGCGCTCGGGCACGCCCGACTCTGTCAGACCACCGATAATGCCGCCGGCCGCTCCACCAGCCACGGCGCCGGCAACCGCCCCCGCGGCGGTCGCGGCGAGCCATCCGGCCGCGACCACCGGGCCGACACCCGGGATGGCCATGACGCCCAGCCCCGTGAGCAGGCCCCCGGCACCGCCGATCACAGCTCCGATTCCCGCGCCGCTGCCAGCGTCTTCGACGGCCTCGGAACGGTTTGCCTCATACCATTCATCCGAGTTGTTGGCGACGATGCTGATATTGGAATGTGGGACGCCCGTCGCCTCGAGCTCGCCGACCGCATCGGCCGCGTCGTCATAATTGTCGAACAGTCCGGTTACCGTCTTCATGTGATTTCTCCTGATCCATGCTCACTTGCTCGAGGCAACGACGTTGCCCTGGTAGTCGACCCCTACGTTGAGGTTTTCGCCTCCTTTGGCCGCCTGGCCGCGCCAGATGCCCTGGTCGTCCTTGGTAAGCTTCGATACGTTCGAATATCCCGCATTCTCGATCCGGCTCTTGGCCTGGGCTTCGGTGAAGCTGTTTGCGCCGGGGACGAGAGCGGCGGCGTTGGGAATATTGTCGGTCTTCACCGCCGGCGTTGTCGCTCCCGTGATGGCGTCTTGCCTGGCGGCGATCTTCTCGATCGTCTGCTGGTGCATCTTCAACGTACCGACCGTTTGCTGGGCAAAAGTCTTGAGTGCGGCGTTGTCACCGCCGCTGGCATAATTTTCAAACAGCTTGACGGCGTCGTCATGCGCGTTGCGCTGCAGGTCGACGTAAGCCGGATCCATCGGCCCCTGCGCATTCTTGAGCTTGTCCAGATCGCCCTGGTGCTGGGCATCGAGCGCCGGCGGTACTTTCAGTTTCTGTTCGCCCGCGATCGTTTCCAGCTTGGCGTTGGCGGCGCCATGGTCCCGGATCATCATCTGGGCAAAATCCTTGATGCGTTGGTCCTGAACCTTGTCCAGGGCAATCTGGCTCGAGTCGACCTCGAACTTGCCGCCGACGGCAGCCTTGTCGACGAAATCCTGGGCGCTGTCGGCAGCAAAGGCGGGCATTGCGAGAACAGTGCAAGCAACTGCGAAGGAGGCGAGAAGATGTCGTGTTTTCATCGGCTTTGTCCTTGTCGGTGAGCGAATTTGCGTTGCGACCTAACAAGCCGGGATGCGCTTTGTTCCCCCATCGAGACGGCATGCCAGCGGACCATTCAGCGGCAAAATCCGTGAACGAGCCGTCGGGCGTGGCTGCAAAAAAACGCCGTGAAAACCGAGTGATTCCAGGCATCGCTATTCCAACGCCAAGTACGCTGGAACAAATCGGCGGTCGCGGAGTTAGCGTGCGGTCTGCGCGGCTCGTCCTTGGGCAGGCATTGTAAAGCAACGGGGCAGGTCTTGGAGGGGCAGGTGCGTGCGGGCCATTTCAGAAAGCCGATCATCATTCAACCTGGCCGCATTGACCGAGACAGGGTCGTGGTCTCTGTGTCCGATGCCGCTGAAGTGCTGCTGCGGGACTGGCCAGAGCCGAAATCCGAAATGCGTCTTGCCGCGCTCAGGGCGTGCCTTGCCGTGATGCGTGGCGAAAAGCCTCCAAAGGTCGCAAGACAGGCGTTCATCGTTGCGGCCAAGGACGCCAGGATTCTGCTCGAGCAAATATAGCCGTCTCAAAACCACCGCTGCCGATTTGGCAGAGTTTGGTTCGAAAGAGAGAGGTCATGGCCAAGATGTCAGATCCTACCCCTGCCTCTGCCAGAGGCGAGATTGAGGCGGGAGCGACGCAGGACAAAACGCCAGGCTTCGATCCCGCCATTGTCCCGCTGGAGACCGACGCCGAGGCGGCCGACACACAAAATCCGATCGCTGGAGCAGAGCCGCCACGTTCCCGGCCAAAATTCGAGAACGACGCCAGCTTCGCCAATGCGATGCGGCCGATCGAAAGCGAACCGGAACTGCGGCCTCGCGGCAACTGGCCGCTGTTTGTCATTGCAGCTGTCGTTTTGATAGCCGCCGCGGTCTTTCTGGCCGCGAGCATGCTGCGCTGAAGATATTCACGACGATGCGCGGCGGCGACCTATTCGCGACGATCGGGTGCGCTCTTCATGCCGGAGAGTTCGGTCATCGGGCACAGCAGCCGCGGGCGCGCCGGGTCGGAGATGTCGAGCTTGTCCCAAGGGATGCGGTACAGACCATCGCGGCGGCGCAGCCGAAACAGATCGAGCACCGCCACGCCTATGGCCGACGCAGAAAGACGCTCGAAAGCAGCGTGGATGCCGACGTGGAATTCGGTAACGACGAAATCGTCGCCATCCCGTTCAGCGCGGATTTCCTCGATGTAGCCGATGCTTTTGCCTCGCTGCGACAGCACGCGTCGCCCAGCCAGACGTTCGAGATTGACGATGGTCATCATCAAGCTCCCGGAATGCGCCCGATGATATGATCGCGCAACCAGTCCTGCCAGGCGAAGATCGACGTCTGACGCACATCCACATCGAACTCGATGTCGGTGCCGATATCCCTCACCTTGTGCCAGGCGATCCGATGCGGCTCGCCATGGCGCTTGCCACCCAGCTTTGCCGCGAGTCGCGCCACCCATCGTCCGGGTCCTGCGCCGAGGCGGCGCGCCAAAGTGATAGAGCCGAGTTCGATCGCAATGATCCTTGGCGGCTTGCCCTGCCGCAACTCCGCCATCAGCCCATCGATCTTGCCGATCTTGACTTGTTCGCGGTCAACCACCTGCTTGTCCAGGAGATCACGCAGCAATTTCATCATGTGCCTCCGAATATCTGCAGCGGGATCGTCACCACGGCCAGCACAAAGCCGAGCGCGATGATGAAGATGACCGCGGCGTTGGAGAGAATGCCGTTGCGATGCTCGCCGACGTAGCGTTTGTCGTTCAGCAGAAACAGGAATGGAACCACGGTTAGCGGCAGGCTGGCCGCCGTCAGCGCCATGGAAAAGATGGTGAGCCTCAGCGGATCGAGACCAAGCATGATGGGGATGGCGGCAAGAAACAACGATACCGTGTACACCGCGCTGAACCCTGGGTTGTCGCGCGGCTTGCGGTCCTCGCCCCACGTCCAGCCGAAGCCTTGAGCCACGAGGTAAGCTTGCTGCAGCCCGACTTCGAGCGTAGCGCCGAAGCAGGCAATGGCGAGAGAGGCTACGAACAGGACGAAACCCCAGAAGCCGAATACCGGGATCAGCATCAACGGCAATTGGTGATAATCGTCCACCTGGTCGATGCCGTGCGTCGCCAGCACGAGGGCCGCCACGATCAGCACGCCGACCGAAATGGTGCCGCCGAAAGACATCCCCAGTCCCGCTATGGCCCGATTGGCACCGAGATAGCTCTTGTCCCACTGGTCCTCGATGGCCCCGGAGGAATAGAACATGAACAGGTACGGCGATATCGAAGCGCCGAGAATGCTGACCGCCATGAACCAGTAACTGGCGGTGTCGTGGGCTGGCAGCGAAGGCACGGCGCCAGCAGCGACCGCTGTCCAGTCGGGTTTCAGCATCACGGCCGCGACGACGAAACACAAGGTCACCAGGCCGAGCATCGACACGCCTTTCTCGATGAGGCCGAACGTGCCTTTCCAGAGCAGCAGCCACGCCAGAAAAGCCACCGGCAGCGCCCACCACTGGAAGCCTATGCCGGTGGCAAGTTCGAGTGCGATGGCAACGCCGCCGATCTCGGCGGAGAGCACCATGAGACTGAGCAAGAAGGTGGCAAGCAACGGCCACACAAAGACGTTGAAGCCAAATCTCTCGCGAATGCCATCGCAGATCGTGTGATGGCTCACCGCCGCGAACCTGCCGGCCATTTCCACCAGAAAGATGATGCAGATGGTGCCGAGCACCACGGCCCAGATCAGTTGGAAACCGAAAGTCGCGCCTGCCTGCGCCGCCGTCGCCATCGATCCGACTTCGAGGAAGCCGCCAACGCTGGTAACGACGCCGAGCGATATTTCCACGAGCTTCTTCATGGCTTCGGCGCGAAATATTTTGCATAGGCGGTGGCAAGCGAGCGCGAGGCAAGTTGAAGATCCTGTTTTGCTTTCTGGACCCCCGCTCGGTTGCCTGCCTGCAATCCCGCCCCGGCGTGAGCCACCGCGACCGACAGATCCTTGACCGCTGTCGCCAATGCAGCCTGCTCGGCGGGTTCGGCCGTTTCGGCCGATCGGATTTGCGCCTCGGCATCGGCCAGTGTCTTGCCGACCGATTGCAGCGTGCCAGCGGTGTATGCGAACGGCGCCGCACCGCTTGTCCAGGCATCGAGCACCCTCGATGCGGTCTGTGCGGCGGATGCCGCAGTTTGTGATTGCTGCTCGATCCGATCGGAAGACGAGCATCCCGCCGAAATGCCCAGAAGCAACAGGACGCACAGATAATCCAGCCTGAGATGACGGCCACTGAAGGTCAAAGCCGGCGTTTGGTGCGCCACAGCAACAGTCTCCCCGCAACCGAAGCGAATCGTGATCGGCATGAATTGATCTAGAGTGCCCCGTGTGCCCGTCAATCAATGATCGCACGCGTGCCATCGCAAGACATGGACCATGACAGGGAACCGCCGGCCACGATTGAAACCAACTCAAGCGGAACAAACGATCGCTTGCGGTATTTGGAATACGAGGCGAACCGACCTCAACCCGTCCTGATCACCACATCGACGTGGATGAACTGCTGGCACGGAGGATTCCGCAATGCCTCGTCTCATAGCCTGGATAGTGATCGTGGCGGTCGTGATCATCGCGGCCTGGTTGTGGTTCAGCGACCACAAAGCGAGCAACGGGAGCCAACCCGCGCCCCACGCGATAGACCAGAACGGCTAGTTCAATCCTGCTCGGCCGCGCCTGGAGGGTTCTCGACCCTGTATTCGTGGACCAGGCCGAGAACCTGACTTCTCACTGTCTCGCGCGCTTCGGGCTGAATGAAAGGCATCAGCCGCTCGACGGTTTCGACGACCGCACGCGGCAGATCCGCAACGGCATCGGTAAGCGCGCTGCCATGTTCATACATGTTGTCCGTCAGCTTCTTGTCCAGATCGGAAAGTATGCCCATCACCACACTCCATGTCCGTGTCACCCTCTGATAATGGGCAGTCCGGCAGAGATGTTCCGCACAGGGCGCCAGCACCCAGACGGCTGGGACATCGTTTCCGCTGAGCGCTTCACCGCAAGGTCGTCTGGCCCGGGTCGCGTCGTCTGGCTTTCGGTGGAATGAGCCTGCCGGCATTGGCACGTAACCCCCTGACGAATTCTTCCAGATAAGGGAGCAGTTCGAAAAGCAGGATCACGGCCATCACGCAGACGATATAAGTCACCGGCAGCGGCTGCGATTTCCAGGCAAAATCAAAGCGCGCGGTTTCCCGTCCTGCCCCGAACAATGCGAGAAACTGTCCCCAATGAAGGGACACGACGCTGACCAGCCCCATCAGCGGGATCATCTCCAGAAAGCTGTGCACATGCTGTTCGATCGGCGTTACCGTGCGCGCCGATGTGGCGTAGCGAACGTCCCACATCGCGGTGGCCTCATGAATGAAGAAGGTGACGATCATGATGGCCATGACCAGGGCGTTCACGTCGAGGAACATGGCGGCAAGCAGCGGTATGCCGACCTCGATGAACATCAGGAGATGGATCAACGATTCCTTGGCGCCGGTCGTCGATTCGATATGCGAAGCGCGATGGCAGAGCCAGTCTGCAAAACCAGCGACCAACCAGACCGGGAGAAGAAAATACATCAGGATCAGAACGGTGGGATCTGACAGCACAACGTCCTCTCGTCCGAGTTCATTTGAAGGATAGCGACACTGGTGAGCCAAGCTGCGTTTGTCGGGTAGCGGTCAATCACTGCTGCCCCGGCATTTCGGTATTTTCCTTGGGATTTTTCTGGACGCCCGCGGCCGGAGAGGTATCCGCGGGAGCGTTGCCGCCCTGGTTCTGCTCAGGCGCCCGTTTCAGGGGCGAGGTGCGCCAGCCCATGTCAACGTAGTGAAAACCGATCAGGAAACCGATGATAATGACCGCGGCTATCGCCAGCGAGATTACCGCGTTGCGTCGCTCCATCGTGCTGCTCCCTTCCGTTGCCGAACAGCCAATGACCAAAATAGTTCCACACGCAGGCGCGAACCGATGCCGAGGCACCGGTTATCGTTCGCCTGGCAAGCGCGGCCGAATTGCACCAGCGACGTTCGCCTCACGAACTCGGGAACAATCAAGCAGGGGCGAGGTTTGGTATTTGGCATTCGCAAGGACGACCGTCATGGAACCCTCCGTTACCGATCATGTCGAAATCAAGAAATACGACCACCCGACGGGCGGATGGGGGTCCCTGTCCTCCTTGATCCGCAAGGCATATGGCGAAGGCCTGCTGATGTCGGGAATATGGAGCACGCTGCTCAAGCAGAACAAGGCAGACGGCTACATGTGCGTTTCCTGCTCATGGGCCAAGCCAGCGGAGCCGCGGCCCTTCGAGTTTTGCGAAAATGGCGCCAAGGCCACCATGTGGGATCAGACGAAGCTGCGTTGCGGTCCGGACTTCTTCGCACGGCATTCGGTCACCGACCTGCTCGATTGGCCGGATCGCGACCTGGAAAAGCAAGGCAGGCTCACGGATCCGCTGCGCTACAACGCTGTCACCGATCGCTATGAGCCGATTTCCTGGGATGAAGCCTTTGCCGAGATCGGCATGGAACTTCGGCGGCTCGATCCGAAGTCGGTCGTCTTCTACACATCCGGCCGCGCCTCGCTGGAAGCTTCATTCATGTATCAGCTCTTCGCCCGCATCTACGGTTCGTCGAACCTGCCCGATTCTTCCAACATGTGTCACGAATCGACCTCGGTCGGACTTCCCGAGTCGATCGGCTCGCCGGTTGGGACCGTGCAGCTCGAAGACTTTTCCAAATGCGACATGATGTTCTTCTTCGGCCACAACACCGGCGTGACGGCGCCGCGGCTATTGCACCCGCTGCAGGAGGCTCGTCAACGCGACGTGCCGGTCTTCACCTTCAATCCCTTGCCGGAGCGAGGGCTCAAGCGCTTCAAGAATCCGCAGGATCCCGTCGAGATGTTGTCGCCAGGCCCCGGCACCAAGATGTCCAGCGACTTCTTCCAGATCCGCAGCGGCGGCGACATTGCCGCAATGACCGGGATTGCCAAGGCGGTGCTGGCACTCGACGACGCGGCTCGGGAGAATGGAAATTCGCGTGTCCTCGATGTCGAGTTCCTTGCCGAACACACGCATGGTTTTGCTGAGTTCGAAGCCTATTTACGCGCTGCCGAGTGGAAAGACATCGTCACACGGTCGGGCATCGCGCGAGCGGATCTGGAGCATGTGGCTGAAGTCTACGGCCGCTCCAATGCGGTGATCGGCAATTACGGGATGGGCCTGACGCAGCACAGGCATGGCACCGAGAACGTTCAGATGCTTTGCAATCTGCTGCTGATGCGTGGCAACATCGGAAAGCCCGGTGCCGGCATTTCGCCGCTGCGTGGTCACTCCAACGTCCAGGGCCAGCGCACCGTCGGCATATCTGAAAAACCTGAGCTCGTTCCACTCGACAAATTCGCGGAATTCTATGCTTTCGAGCCCCCGCGCGAAAAAGGCCTCGATACGGTCGAGACCTGCGAAGGCGTCATTGCCGGCTCCGTGAAGGGCTTTATCGGCCTGGGGGGTAATTTCGTGCGCGCCGTGCCTGAAACCGGCCTGGTCGAGAAAGCCTGGCGGGGACTTGGCCTGCATGTCGAGATCGCGACCAAGCTCAACCGCAGTCATCTCATCCCCGGGGCGGTAACTTATCTGTTGCCTTGCCTGTCGCGGCTGGAGAGAGACCGCCAGGAAAGCGGCGATCAGACGGTTTCCGTGGAGGATTCCACCGCCTGCATCCATGGCTCCTTCGGATCGCGCCCGCCAGCTTCGCCAAATCTGCTTTCAGAGCCGAAGATCGTTGCCGAGCTGGCCAAAGCTACCGTACCGGGCACGAGCTCGATTCCTTGGGACGAGTGGGTTGCCGACTATTCCCGCATTCGCGATGAGATCGAACGCTGCATCCCTCAGCATTTTCGCCAGTTCAACAAACGGTTCCTGACGCCGGGAGGCTTTCATCGCGACATCAAGGCGTCGAAGCGAGTTTGGGAGACGCCGAACAAGAAGGCCAATTTCAAGCTGCCGACGACGCTCGAGACGAATCCCGACATCGATGTATCCGGGTACAAGGTCCTGACGCTGATAACGGTGCGTTCCAATGACCAGTTCAACACAACTGTCTACGGTTATGATGACAGGCTGCGCGGCATCCATGGCACACGCATGGTCTTGCTGATGAACGAGGCCGACATCCAACGGTTCGGATTGACCGCGGGGCAGCAGATCGATCTCGAAACCCATGCGGATGACGGTGTCGAGCGGCGCGTCCGGGGCTTGCGCGTGACATCCTATTCGGTGCCTGAAGGCAACTGCGCCGGCTATTATCCAGAACTCAACCCTCTGGTGCCCCTCTGGCACCGCGCCAAGAAAGCCCACGTTCCCGCCGTTAAATCCGTTCCAGTCAGAATTATTGGCTGAAACCAGACTGGCGTCGCTTCGTATTTTCCCGGCGGCGTCACAAACCCGGACAAGCAGCGGCCCACCTGGACCGGATGGCTCTTAACCGCCAGGCGGCTTGGGCGATGCCGGCTGCGTTGGCTGCGTGCCTTGCTGGTCCCCGCCAGTACTGGTCTGTGGTGTCGGATTGGTATCCGTCGCCGGATTCTTGTCGACAGGCTGGCTGTTCGTCGTATCCGTCTTGGATTTGACGGGGTCGGCATTGTTGTTGCACGCCGCCAAGGCGAGCAACGCCGATGCCGCACACAGTGACCATAAGGCTCTCATACTGACTTTTCCCCAATGAGTTCGGGTAAAGCAGCCGACAAGTGACCTATTCGATCGAACCGCACGGAAAGTCCCTGTTTGACCGCACTTCGGGCCAGCAAATGATCGAGTTCGGTATCTTCGATCGGGCTGCGAACCACCTGACGGATGGCCCGGCACGCCAGCTCGGTCGAGACAAAATCATACCTCCTGCTTCTGGCGAGAACATATTGTTCGACCAGCATCTTCACGCGCCTGAGCGCGATTTCATCGGCATAGTGCATTTCGGTTCTCCTGCGCGCCGAACTGCCGAACGAGTGGGTTGTTCCGCCCGAATTCAAAACACGATCGCTCGGCTGACGGAAAAGCCCGCGCCTCCCAGCAAGGGAGCGCGCGGGCTGATCAGGCTGAGGGGAACCCGATCGTGCAGCGTCAAACAAGGGGAGCGACGACGCCGCACGACACCGAACCTGCATCGACGTCAGTTGTTCCGCTTCGCCTTATTCGAGTTGTTCGCGCCTGAACGGAAGATCCGCTTTTGGCCAAGGTCCAGAACGGCGCGATCGACGCGTCCTTCGTGATCACGCATGGGGCCAACCTCGAAGCCGTATCCGATCTCTGCAAGACGTTTGCAGCCGCATGGCTGGGACATCCACACGGGCACAAGAACTGCTCCGTCCTTACTCGTGCCGCCCTCGGCAGCGTGGCGTCGTTGCGGTCGCGGAACTTTCGATCGCGCCGACGATTGACCTGCCTACATGAGATGTTTTCCCTTGCAAGGAAGGAGCCACAATGACCAAGGAAGGTTCAACCTCGAAACCCGCCGTCCGATCGCCGAATGCCGGTGGCCTGCCGCACCCAAGGCGGGATGCCAAAGCAACGGATGCCGGCGCAAAGCCGCCAAAGACCGCCGGCGCATCCCGGCCGTCGAGCGTTCCGCTGGATAGTCCGGTCACCAATCGAAATGCCGGCCGGCCACGCCAGGCGAGTACACGCCCCGGCCTACCGACAAGCCGCTGGATTGATCGCGACCGGCTGGCTTGAAATCACGACCGTTTCTTGGCTGCGCGAAGCGACGCAAGGTCAGCCACGGCAGTGAGGATGGCCGCCTCGCTTGCTGGTTTTGCAACGAATTTGCAGTTTCGAAACGGGACAGGAACATCACGCTCCCCGAAGCCCGTTACGAACGCGAACGGAGTGCCGCGAGCCAGCAAGACTTCCGCGACCGGCAGGCTCGTTTCACCGTTGAGCTGAATATCCAGCAACGCCAGGTCGACCTTGTCCGCCTCGACAAATTGAAGCGCGGCGGCAACGGACGAAACAGGGCCGACCACGGGATAGCCCGCTGCAAGCAAGTCAGACGCGACGTCCTCTGCGATCAGCCACTCGTCCTCGACCACCAGAACGTGCGGTCTGTCGCTCATGGCGCGTCCTTATGGTTTGCCGAAAAAGCGATCTGAACCTCGAGACCGTCCTTGCGGAAGGAGGTCTCGACATCGCCGCCGAGCCTGTAGCCGATTTCCCCCTTCAACAGGTTCAGGCCAAAGCCATTGTTCAACGGCTCCCTGACGGGAGGGCCGTCCTTTTCGCGCCAGCCAAGCGTGAAATTGTCGCCATCCATCGCCCATTTGACGCCGATCCTGCCTCGGGGCTTGGACAAGGCGCCATACTTGGCCGCATTGGTGGCCAGTTCATGAATGGCCATGCTGAGGGAAAGCCCTTGTTGCGGGCCGAGTTTAACGTCGTCGCCATCGAGTTCGATCCGTTCGATGCCGAACGGTTCGAGTTCCTGGTGGAGCAATTCCTTGACCGAAGCCTCTTTCCACTTCTCGCGGGTCAGCAGTCCGTAGGCCCGGGACATGGCGTGCAGCCGACCGATCAACGCGTCCGCGAACTCTTCCTTCGTATCGGAACTGTCCCGCATGCGGTTGGCGATGCTGGCGATCACCGCCAGCATATTCTTGACGCGATGGTTCAGCTCCGAGATGAGCACCTGCTGATGCTCTTCCGCCCGCGCCAGGGTGGTAACGTCGACCAGTGTCACCACGACGCCCTGTATCCTGTTGCCCTTGTCCCGATAGGGGTTGATGCGGACCATATGAAACAGGCCCCTGGAATCGCGCGCAAGATGGTGGTTCAGGGTCTCGCCTGTCTCGAACACCTTGTCGATGTGCTGCTTCAACTCGGGGTAATCGAGTTGGCTCGACAGATCCGTCAACGGCCGGCCGACGTCGGAGGGGCGCAGGCTGAAGAAGGATGAGGCCGCCGGCGTGAAGGTCCGCACCACAAGACTGCGGTCGAGAAAAATGGTCGCGATATCGGTGCTTTCGAACAGGTTCCGCAGATCGCTGTTGGCGTGATCGAGCTCTTCTATCTTGCTGGTCAACTCCGCGTTGATCGTGTTGAGCTCTTCGTTGAGCGACTGCATCTCCTCCTTGGACGCTTCGAGTTCCTCATTGGTGGATTGCGCCTCTTCATTGACGGAGACGAGTTCCTCGTTCGAGGATTTCACCTCTTCGAGCGCCGTCTCGTATTCCTCGATGGTGGATTGAAGGCGCTCTCTTGTGTCGCGCAGCTCCCGCTCGAGATCGGCGGTGCTGTCGCTGTCACGACTGCCGCCGTCCTCATCGGATCGGGCCTGCGTCGGTCCCGACGGCTCGAAGAGCACAAGGTAAAGCGGCTCACCATTGCCCCTCTCGGCGAGCGGCTCGATCGTCAGCCTGATCGGTTGTACGCGTTCGTCGTCTTCCTCGACAGCGAGGTTATCCCGCACGACCGTGCGGCGTGTCGTCGTCGCCTCCCTCAATGCGGCGCGCAGATCCAGCCGAAGCCCGCGGCGCGCCATCGTCAGCAACTGCCGGCTGGGAATACCTTGCGGCGCTTCGAGGAATCTGCCGGTCCTCGCCGAATAGTAGACGACGTCGCCTTCGGCATTGACGAGGACATGCGGCGGCGCGAACCGCTCCAGCACCTGCGCCTCGACAGCCTGGCGCAGCGGATAGCCGACAGTTCCCTTCTTCAAGCCAGCGGTTTCGGCGGGAAAAACGCCGGAAGGAACATCTCCGATCAGGGCCGGCAGCCTGATGTGCGGCGAAACATGCTCCCGTGCCTGGAAGAGGCGATGTTTCTTGTCGACGGTGGCAAACAGATTTTCGTGCTGCCCGACGCTCTCAGAGGTGCCGAGGAAAAGATAACCACCGGGCTTCAGCGAATAGTGGAAGACAGGAAGAACGCGGCTTTGAATGGCTGGGCCGAAATAGATCAACAGGTTACGGCACGAAACCAGATCCATGCGCGAGAAGGGCGGATCGCGAATGACGCTATGTGGCGAGAAGATGCACAGTTCCCGGATCTCGTTGCTGAGGACGTACGTTTCGCCATCGCCGGTGAAAAACCGCTGTTTGCGTTCCGGGGAAAGTCCTTGCATCAACGCTTCGGGATAGCGTGCCGCGCGCGCCACCGCCAGCGCCGGCTCGTCTATGTCGGTCGCGAAAATCTGGACGCGAGGCACGGCCGAAAGCGTTTCCATGTGTTCGCGCAGCAGGATGCCGATGGAGAACACCTCTTCGCCTGTGGCGCAGCCTGGAATCCAGACCCTGACGGTATCGCTCGCCGTCTTGCCGTCGAACAGCCGCGGGACGATCTTTTGTTCGAGCAATTCGAAGGCGTCGGGATCGCGGAAGAAGTTGGTAACATTGATCAGCAGATCGCGAAACAGGTTCATCACCTCGCGAGGGTCCTTCTTCAGCCAATCGATATAGGCTCCGATGGACTGAATCTGGGCGATCTGCATGCGCCGCTTGATCCGGCGCAGGAAGGTCTTGGTTTTATAACCTGAAAAGTCATGACCGGAGTGGCTGCGCAAGATCCCGTATATCTGTTCGCGGACCTGATCTATGTCGGCCGTATGAACGTCCTCTTCGTTCGTCAGCCCGTCCAGCGCGTCGAAGCCGCGGGCGTAAGCCTCCAGCTTCGCCCCAATCTCCTCGGCAGGCACGGCGACGTCGATGAGCCCGCTGGCAATGGCGCTCTGCGGCATGTCGGGATTGCGCGGACCGTAGCCGTCAGCCGCTTGCGCCACGGTGAGCCCGCCCCGCTCCTTGATGGCCTTGACGCCCAAGGTTCCATCGGAATCGCCGCCCGACAGAATGACGCCGACCGCATATTCGCCCTGGTCCTCGGCCAGTGCGCTGAAGAAGATATCGACGGGTTTACGCTCTTGGGTAAGCCCATTGGGCCGCCTAAGGTGCAGCACGCCCTTCTCGATGACGACAGTGACGTTTTCCGGCATCACATAGACGTGGTCGGGTTCGACAGCCATGCCGTCCTCGACCACCATGACAGGCATCTCGGTATAGCGGTCGATAACCTCATGCAGCAGGCTGTTGCGCTTGGGACTGAGGTGCGTGATGATCACGAACGCCATTCTTGGCTGACCGGCGATGCCCTTGAACAGCCCTTCCATCGCGGGAATGCCACCCGCGGACGCGCCGACGCCGACGATGGGGAACTTGATTGATTGCGCTGTCACGGCATATCCCTCTTCCCCCGACCCGACATGAACTCCCTCAAGGTCGGTTCGGACAGGACATAACCATATAGCGCGCAGGCAGAATGGAACAAGACAGCACGGATGACGTTGAACACCCATGGTGGTTCAATGACAAAACGCTCAGCTGGCATGAAGCTCCTGGCACCAATGGCGCCGCCTCAATCAATCAAATATCTCGATGCAGGGCCCGTCCCGGATCGCATGCTGGTGCTTGCGAAACGATTGCAGGCGGCGCTGGATCACAGAAAATGGGAAACGGCTTCTCTGCATCCTAAACTCCGTTCGAAGAAAGGATGACGACGTGCGCGATCTGCGGGGATTGCACATTCTGATTGTCGAAGACGAATGGGCGGTGGCGGGAGATCTCGCACGGTTTTTCAGCAATATGGGCGCCATCATCCTCGGACCCGCAGCCACCGTCGAGCAGGCTTCCGAACACACCGATCAGGCCGAAGCTGCAATCCTGGACGTCAATCTCAACGGCCGACGCGTGTTTCCCATCGCGGACAAGTTGATGCGTCGGGGCATCCCTTTCGTGTTCTTCAGCGGCGATAACGACATCGCCATTCCCGAACATCTTCGCTACGCCAGCAATTTGCGAAAATCCTCGGGCAGCAAGGCAGTGTTCAATGCCCTTTTTCCGGCGCAGGCGTCGGAACGAGCTGGCATCGCCGTGCCCCCTCCGCCAGACGACGTCTTCGCGCTTTTGCCCAAACTGCGGCTGGCGGCGCGTCTTTTGCTGGGAGATGTCAACGCATCCGACCGGCTGGTTGAGAGGACACTCGAGCAAGCGATCCGGAACATCGACCACAGGCGGCTTGGCCAGTCGACCGAAAACTGGCTCAACGACATCATGCGAGAGGTGGTGAAGGACCACGGCGCGAAGCTGATGCATTGAATTTTGTCCTCCGAGCCCGAGGCTAAGTCGCTTCCCTTGGGGGTTGCGATCGTCTGTCATCCGCAACTGTGTTCAGGGGCCTGATTTTGCCGGATCGCCTTTCTGGCTCAGCGCCCGAAGCAATGGAGCCGTCGATTGTTCCATCGAGTTTCGAGATTTTCTGGATCGGCCAGGATCAGCTGCCAGGCCAGCCTTCTCAACCCTTGCGATCGCGCTCGACGAATTTGTTGAAGCGGCTGGCTTTTCCGTCGCTGGTCTTGGCCTGATACAGGAAGGCCAGATCATTCTCGTCGAATATTCGGAAGAACTCGTCCCAATCGATGGGCTCGAATGCTTCCTCGGGCTCGCCGAAGTCGATCCGCAGGATGCCGCCCTCGCCCTTGGTGCGAACCACCGCTGGCCGGCCCTGACGCTCCTCGGCCCATTTGCGAATTTCGTCGTGATTGGTGGTCGTCTGGGACTGCGACATTGAAATCTCCTTGATCATCGGGCCTCGCGCTGTCGGCGTCACAGCGGCTGTCGAGCGTCCTAACAGCACACCGGCGGCAATGTTCCAGCATCACGGGGCTGACGGCGATGTCTTGCTTCGCACGAAGGTCTCAAAGGGAACTTTGTTGAAGCACAGGGAACAAACCTTTTGCCGAAAAGTTCGGGGCGCCGAGGTCACTTGTCCGAGGAGTCGTCGTGAAACGCATATTGGTTACAGGAGGCTGCGGCTTCATAGGCCGCCACGTCACACAAGAACTCATCGCTCAGGATTATTCGGTTCGCATTCTCGACGCCTTGCTCGAGCAGGTGCATGCGGGCGAAGCGATCGCGCTTCCCGCCGGAGCCGAACTGATCAAGGGCGACGTCCGCGACCGCGAGGCCGTTACCGAGGCGCTGGAAGGCGTCGACGCTGTCATTCACCTCGCGTCGGAAGTGGGCGTCGGACAATCGATGTACGAGATCGCGCGCTATGTCGGCACCAACGACCTCGGCACGGCGACGCTGCTCGAGGCGTTGATCAAACACCCGGTCGAGCGGATCGTCGTAGCCTCGTCGATGAGCGTCTATGGCGAGGGTCTTTATGCCACGCCCGACGGCCGGCGCATCGACAATGCCCGGCGCAAGCCGAGCGACATCAAAAGCGGACAGTGGAATCCGCTGTCGCCGGAAGGCGAACCCCTTTCGCCGGTGCCGACAGACGAAGAAAAACCGGTCGATCTCGCCTCGATCTACGCGCTGACGAAATACGCCCAGGAGCGCGCCGTGCTGATCTTCGGCGACGCGTACGGCATCGATGCGGTCGCGCTGCGCCTGTTCAATGTCTTCGGTGCCGGCCAGGCACTATCAAATCCCTATACCGGCGTGCTGGCCAACTTCGCTTCACGTCTCGCCAATGGCCAACGGCCGATGATCTTCGAGGATGGCGAACAGAAGCGCGATTTCGTTCATGTGCAGGACGTCGCCCGCGCCTTTCGCCTTGCGCTGCAACAACGTCAGGCAAAGGGCCACGTCATCAACATCGGCAGCGGCCGGGCCTATGCGATCAGCGAAGTCGCGCGATTGCTGGCAGAGGCCATGGGAACCCCGAACCGCTCGCCTGAGCTGCTCGGCAAGGCGCGCTCCGGCGATATACGCAACTGCTTCGCCGATATTTCCAAGGCACGTGAGCTGCTCGGCTTCGAACCGGGCCGCCGATTGGAGAACTCTCTCGGCGATTTCGTTTCCTGGGTGCGCAACACGGCGGCCATCGACCGCGGCGCCGAAATGAAGCGCGAGCTCGAAGAGCGTGGGTTGGTGTCATGAGCCCGGGCGCACGCAACCGTCGCGAAGCGCCGGTCGCCATCGTCGGCGGCAGCGGCTTCATAGGATCGAACCTGGCCGACAGCCTGTTGTCGGATGGCGAACCGGTGCTGGTGGTCGACAATTTCAGCCGTCCCGGCGTCGAACAGAACCTTGAATGGCTGGCCCAGAAACATGGCGGCCGCCTTACCGTCGAGACCATCGATGTGCGGGACGCCAATGCCCTGGCGCCGGTTCTGATGAGGTCCAAGGCGATCTTCCATCTGGCCGCGCAAACGGCCGTCACCACGAGCCTGGTCCGGCCGGACGAGGATTTCGACATCAACCTTCGGGGAACGTTCAACGTGCTGGAAGCGGCGCGACTGAGCGGCGAGCGCATCCCGGTGGTTTTCGCCAGCACCAACAAGGTCTATGGCAGCCTTCCCGATGTCGCGGTTCGCGAGGACGGCGACCGCTACACACCTTGCGACAGCGCCATCCAGGCCGGCGGCATCGATGAGGCCCGCGGCCTGGATTTCTGCACACCTTATGGCTGCTCCAAGGGTGCGGCGGACCAGTATGTGCTCGACTATGCCAAATCCTACGGCATGCCGACGGCGGTGCTGCGGATGAGTTGCATCTACGGACCGCGCCAGTTTGGAACCGAGGACCAGGGCTGGGTGGCGCACTTCCTGCTCAGCGCCCTGACGGGACGGCAAATCACCATCTACGGCGACGGCAGGCAGGTGCGCGACATCCTGCACGTCTCGGATGCGGTCGCCGCCTACAGGGCCGTGCTGGACCAGATCGAGACCGCCAGGGGCCAGGCATTCAATCTTGGCGGCGGACCAGAAAATGCGCTCAGTCTGCGTATGCTGTTGAGCGAGATCGGCGGCCTGACCGGCCGTGAGCTTTCGATCCGCCACGATGGGGAACGGACCGGCGACCAGCCCTTCTTCGTCGCCGATACCCGCAAGATCGAGGCCGCGCTTGGCTGGAAGGCGCAGGTCGCGTGGCGCCAGGGCATTCGCGATCTTGCCGACTGGCTGCAGCGCCACCGGCTCGAGCCTCGCCCTGAAGCCGTGAGGTACGTCGCATGAGAATAGCCCTGGTCAATCCCTTCTGGACGTATGACGACAGCATCTATTTCGGCTGCCGCCAACCCCATTTGCCGCTGGAACTCGGCTATTCGAAAGCCATGCTCGAAGCGGCGGGCCATGAGGTGCTGCTGCTGGACGGGCAGTTACAGAAGCTCGACAATTCCGGGCTCTGCGAACGCGTGACTGAGTTCGCGCCGGCGATGACGGTCGTCAGCACCGCGCCGACTTATCTGTTCTGGCGCTGCGCACCGCCGGAGCTACGCGTGCCGGCCGATTTCCTCAATCGTCTGGCCGGGCGTGGCGGACGCACCGTCGCGGTCGGGCCGCATGGTTCGGCGACGCCGGCGCCGACGCTGCGCAAGCTTGGCGTCGACATTGTCGTGCGCGGCGAATGCGAGGAAATCGTCGCGGAACTTGCCCTGCGCGACGATTGGAGCGCGGTGCACTCGACCGCTTATCTGCGGGACGCCAGTCTGGTTTCGAACGGCGGCGTTCATGTCAGTTCCTTTGTCGATCATCCCCCGCTTGAATGGCCATCCGACTGGATCGCCGCCCATTCGCATCACCATCATAGGTTCGATGACCAACAGCATGGGTTCGGCGCCGAGGTCGAGGCGTCACGCGGCTGTCCCTACAATTGCAGCTTCTGCGCCAAGATCGATTTCCGCGATGCCTATCGCCGCCGGAACCACGAAACGGTGGTGACCGAAATCGATCGGCTGATTGCCCAAGGCGTCGGCTATATCTACTTCATCGACGAGATTTTCCTGCCGCAAAAAGCGTTGCTGGAGGCGTTGGTCGAGCGCGATGTGAAATTCGGCGTACAGACCCGCATCGATCTATGGAAACCCGAGCTGCTGGAATTGCTGGGCGCGGCAGGCTGCGTCTCCATCGAAGCCGGCCTCGAAAGCCTGACGGTGGAAGGGCGGGCGATGCTCGCGAAGCGCTGCCGGCTGGGCACCGAGGAACTGGCCGCGCTGCTGGTCAAGGCCAGACGCCACGTTCCCTTCGTCCAGGCCAATCTGATCGGTGTCGTCGAGGACGATCCTGCCCTTGTCGATTACTGGCGAGCCCATCTGATCGACAAGGGCGTGTGGGCCAATGAACCCGTACCGCTTTATCCTTATCCGAGTTCGCCCAGCTATCGCGAGCTTTGGGGCGAACCCGACGATCTCGCCTGGGAGCGCGCCCATGACCATTACCTCGCCTCGTTCCAGAAGTTCAGCGACATCCAGGAAAAGCGCCCGCGTCCGCTGGCGGAGCTGGAGGCGGCATGTTGCGGACACTAAGGCCGCGCAAGCGCCGCATCCTGATGACCGTCGACGCCATGGGCGGGGTGTGGCGCTATGCGCTTGATCTCGGCCGGGAACTGGTCAACGGCGGCGACAGCATCGTGTTCGCCGGGCTAGGACCGCAACCATCCGGGCGACAGGCCGAAGAGGCGCGGTCCTTCGCGACGCTGATCTGGCTGAACACGCCGCTGGATTGGATGACCCACGACGCCGGCGATCTCGACGGTTTGCCGGGGGAATTGCGTGCGCTGATGCGTGACCACGCCATCGACGTCGTCCATCTCAACGCGCCGACGCAGGCAGTGGGATTGGATGCGCCCTGCCCTGTCATAGCGGTCTCGCATTCATGCGTAACGACATGGTTCCACTCCGTCAGGGGGCAGGCGTTGGACAGCGCATGGACCTGGCAGAAAGAGCGCAACAAGCGCGGGTTCGACAGGGCCGACGCCGTCATCGCGCCGAGCCGCAGCCATGCCGAGCTGCTCGAGACCTGCTATGGCCCGGTCGCACGCCTGCACATCGTCGGAAATGGCGCCCGTCCCGTCCCGAACGTCGAAAACCGCCAGCCGCTGGTCTTCGCCGCCGCCCGTTGGTGGGACGAGGGAAAGAACGTGATGGCGGTCGACCAGGCCGCCTCGTTGACGCAATGGCCCATCTTTACAGCCGGTTCGATTCACGGCCCGAACGGCGAGCGTGCCACCGTCAATCACGCCGTTTCTCTCGGGGCGCTACCGTACAGCGAGGTGCGCTCCTTGATGGCCCGCGCCGGCATTTTTGTATCGCCGTCGCTTTACGAACCGTTCGGTCTGGCGGCGCTGGAAGCGGCTATGTCGGCAACGCCCCTGGTGCTCTCGGATATCTCGACCTATCGCGAGATATGGGATGGGGCCGCGATGTTCTTCGACGCGCGCGTCCCGCACGATCTCGCTGCCTGCGTCAATCGTCTTTCCAGCGATGCCGGGCATAGGCGAGAGCTCGGCCAGGCCGCCCTTCGCCGAAGCCGCAGGTACACGCTGGCGAGGCAGGCCGCGGCCATGCGCGATGTCTACGAAAAGGCGGCGCTAGCCGTGGCGGAGCGCTGATCATGCGCTTCTTGTTCTACACCCACTCGCTCGTCTCCGACTGGAACCACGGCAATGCCCATTTCCTTCGCGGCGTCATGCGCGAACTGGTGGCGCGCCGGCATCAGGCCATCGCTCTGGAGCCCGCGGACGGCTGGAGCCGGTCAAACCTGCTGGCCGAGAAGGGATCCTTCGCGATCGAACGCTTCCGCAAGGATTTCCCCGAATTGATGCCCGTGACCTATGATGCCGAGTTCGACCACGAAGCCTGGATCGCCGAGGCCGACGTGGTGATCGTCCACGAATGGACCGACCCGGAGCTTGTCGCTCGAATCGGCCGTGCCCGGGCCGATGGCGGCAACTTCATCCTTCTGTTTCACGATACCCATCACCGGGCCGTGTCGGCCACCGAGGCTATCTCGGCGCTCCATCTGGAGTATTATGATGGCGTTCTCGCCTTTGGCGAAGCGTTGCGCGAGAGCTATCTGCGCGCCGGCTGGGGCAAGCGTGTCTTCACCTGGCATGAAGCGGCGGACGATCGCCTGTTCAAGCCGCACCCGGAAATCCACGCTACGTCCAATCTGGTCTGGATCGGAAACTGGGGCGACGACGAGCGGACCGCCGAACTCAGGGAGTTCCTGATCGAACCGGTGCGCGATCTCGGCCTTCGGGCCACTGTTCACGGTGTCCGCTATCCCAAGCCGGCACTTGCCGATCTGGCCGTCGCCGGTCTGCGCTACGAGGGGTGGATCGCCAATGCCGACGTGCCGAAGGCCTTTGCCACGCATCGTGTCACGGTGCACATCCCGCGGCGCCCCTATCGTGAAAGATTGCCTGGAATTCCGACGATCCGCATGTTCGAGGCACTCGCCTGCGGCATCCCGCTGATTTCAGCACCATGGTCGGATGTCGAGCGGCTTTTCAGGCCCGGCGTCGACTTCCTGTTTGCCGAGAATGGCTCGCAAATGCGGCAACACCTAAAGGCGGTGCTGGCCGATGCCGATTTCGCGGCCTCCCTGGTGGCCTCGGGTCTTGAGACCATCCTCTCGCGACACACCTGTCGTCACCGCGTCGACGAGTTGTTCGACGTGCTCTGGCAATGCACCAACCTGCACACCGTCGACCCGACCGCAGCAAAGGAAGCCGCCGAATGAAGATCGCATTCTATGGATCGAGCCTTTTGTCGTCCTACTGGAACGGTGCCGCGACCTATTACCGTGGATTGCTGAAGGCGCTTTCGCAACTGGGCTATGAAATCACCTTCTATGAGCCTGACGTCTATGACCGGCAGAAAAACCGCGACATCGAGGCGCCGGACTGGTGCTCCGTCGTCGTCTATGAGGCGACCCGGCATGCGCTGATGCAGGCGGCGGCGCGGGCCGCCGAGGCCGATATCGTCGTCAAGGCGAGTGGCGTCGGCTTCGAGGATGAGGCGCTGCTGCGCGCCGTGCTCGACCACGCCCGCGGCGACGCGCTCACCGTATTCTGGGACGTCGACGCGCCGGCCACGCTCGCCCGGTTGCGCGACGAGCCGGACCACCCGCTCCATCGTGCGCTGCAAGAAATAGACCTTGTGTTGACCTATGGCGGCGGCGACCCCGTCGTCTGGGCCTATCGTGCCATGGGCGCGAACGAGTGCGTGCCCATCTACAATGCGCTTGATCCCGAAACGCACCACCCGGTCGCCGGCAATGCGCGGTTTGCCTGCGATCTGGCGTTCCTCGGAAACAGGCTGCCGGATCGTGAAGCCCGTGTCGGATCGTTCTTCCTCGATCCTGCGAGCCAACTGCCGGAACAACGTTTTCTGCTTGGCGGATCGGGCTGGGGCGACAAGCCGCTCCCCGCCAATGTCGGCTGGCTCGGCCATGTCGGCACCCGCGATCACAACGCCTTCAATGTCACGCCAAAGGCCGTCTTGAACATCAGCCGCGACAGCATGGCCGCGAACGGTTTTTCACCGGCCACGCGTGTCTTCGAGGCGGCCGGCGCCGGCGCCTGCCTGATCACCGATGCCTGGTTGGGCGTCGAGCTGTTCCTGAAACCCGGCGAGGAGATCCTTGTGGCGCGCGACGGCGACGATGTCGCCGAAATCATGCAGGCGCTTACCCCCCGTCGGGCAAAGGCAATCGGCCAAGCCGCGCTTCGCCGTGTTCTCGCCGACCATACCTACGCACTGCGCGCGGCCGTGACCGATGCAGTCTTCAAACGCCATTTGACGCAGGGGACCGTGGAGGCGGCCGAATGACCAAGCAGTTGAACATCGTCTTTCTCGGCCTGTCGCTATCCTCGTCCTGGGGAAACGGCCACGCCACCACTTTTCGAGGTCTGCTGAAAGGTCTTCACGAACTCGGCCATCGCGTGACTTTCCTGGAGCGCGATGTGCCGTGGTACGCCAATCACCGCGATTTGCGCGATCCGGACTTCTGCGCCTTGCGCTACTACGAAACCGTACCGGAACTTCAGCGCGACCATGCACGGTGCCTGGAACAGGCCGATATCGTGGTCATCGGCTCCTTCGTGCCGGAAGGGCGGGCGGTTATCGACATCGTCGCTTCACTTTGCAAAGGACAACTCTGCTTTTACGACATCGACACGCCGGTGACCCTGGCAAAGCTGTCGGCGGACGATTGCGACTATCTGAGCTGGCGCCAGATCCCCTACTTCGACATCTATTTCTCTTTCGCCGGCGGCCCGGTGCTTAACGATCTGGCGCAGACCTTCGGCGCACGCCGCGCCGAGCCGCTCTACTGTTCGGTCGATCCGGAACGGCATCACCGCACCGCCGACCCGGTCCGCTGGGATCTCGGCTATCTCGGCACCTATAGCGGGGACCGGCAAGCCACGCTCAACGCGCTCCTGCTCGAACCTGCACGGCGCATGCCGGACCGCCGTTTCGTCGTCGCCGGCTCGCAATATCCCTCCGACATCGATTGGCCCGACAATGTCGAGCGCATCGAACATCTGCCGCCGGCCGGGCACGCCGCGTTCTACAGCCGCCAACGCTACACGCTGAACGTCACCCGCCGTTCAATGATTGCAGCGGGATGGTCGCCCAGCGTGCGCCTTTTCGAAGCAGCCGCTTGCGGCACGCCGATCATCAGCGACCGCTGGCCAGGCCTCGACAGTTTCTTTCCCGCATCGACGATCCACACGGCCAAGAAGCCGGACGATGTCGTCGTCATTCTTTCCCGGGAATCGGCTCGTACACGTCTCGCCATGGCCGACCGGGCACGCGAACTCGTCCTTGCGTCCCACACCGGTGTGGCCAGGGCTCGCGAATTCATCACGGCGCTTACGCAAAAGGAGGCGGAGGTCCTCGACCTTGACATCGGCAGTGCAGCATGACTGGCAGACAGGAGAAAATCGCGATGCGACGAACAAAAAAGGCGCAAAGGGCAAAGACGGTGCTTGTCGCCGGTGGCGCGGGCTTCCTCGGTTCGCATCTTTCCGAAGCATTGTTACGCGATGGCTGGCGCGTGATCTGCGCCGATAACTTTCTCACCGGTCGCATGGAGAACATCAACGCGATCATGGACAAGCCGGGGTTCCGGTTGATCGAGCAGGATATCTGCCGTCCATTGGAGCTTGGTGAGCCGGTGGATCGCATCTTCAACCTGGCATGCGCCGCCTCGCCGCCGCGTTACCAGGCCGATCCGATCCACACCACGCGAACCTGTGTCATCGGAACGTTGAATCTGCTCGAACTCGCCGCCCGCAACGATGCCCGATTGCTGCAGGCCTCCACGAGTGAAGTGTATGGCGATCCGGAGCAACATCCGCAGAGGGAAGATTACGTCGGCCATGTGAACTGCATCGGCCCACGCGCCTGCTACGACGAGGGCAAGCGCACCGCCGAAACACTTTGCTTCGACTATCTGAGAGCCGCCAAGGCCGACGTTCGTGTCGCACGTATCTTCAACACCTACGGGCCGAGAATGGATCCGGCGGACGGCCGCATCGTCTCGAACCTGATCATGCAGGCGCTCGAGAAGCGGCCGCTGACGATCTTCGGCGACGGCTTGCAGACACGATCTTTCTGCTACGTCTCCGATCTGATCGACGGGTTGATGCGTCTGATGGACTTCGATCCCAATCCGGGCAAGCCGATCAATCTGGGCAATCCCGGAGAGTTCACCATCATGCGGCTGGCCGCATTGGTGAAGGCGATGACCGGCACCAAGTCGGAGATGACGTTTCTGCCGCTGCCGCAGGACGATCCTCGACGCAGGCAGCCCGACATCTCGCGCGCGAAAGCGCTGCTCGGCTGGATGCCAAGAGTGCCTCTCAATGAGGGGCTCGCCCGGACTATCGGCTATTTCGCGAGCCTCGAAGGCGTTCCGATCGGCAACCAAATAGCAGGTCGCACCACGAGGGCGAGGTCCACATCAGGTGGGCTGCAGAACCTCCCTGTCTGATGCCGGACCGCAGCCACCCCTTCGCGGTCGATTCCGGCGGAACATCCGCTCAAGCTTGTGGTTTGGCGAGAGGACCAGGTATGGAGGACATCCTCATGCGACCCAAGCGATCCGCACCGGATATCGACAAGATGGCGGAACAGGAGACGGCCGCCTATTTGCGGCGAGCCTCGATCACCTATCTGGAGTGCTGCGTCAGCCTGATGATGACCCACCTGCAGCGGGAAGAAGTGGCCAGTATTCTCGAGCAGGAAGCCGACATGCTGCGAAGCCTGGATTGAGGGGAACTGTCACGCCCTGGCCTTGTCCAGGAACCGTGTCAGTCCTGCCTCATATCGGTTGGCTGTCCCTGCCAGCCTTGCTCGTTCCCGTCCGTCCTCGGATTGAGCGGCCATGCTCCACAGCCCCAGCTGAAACGCCAGGTAGCAAGGTTGGAAATACTCGACGAGCCCGACATCAATGCGGTCACCCATGCCGCCGATCAGCGACGCCGCCTCGTCTTCGGACAAACCATGTTCGACGCAAGCGCCGGCAATGTCCCATTCTATCGGCTGGCAGCCGATCAGATCGTGTCCCCGGCAATGGTCGACGGCATCCGTCTTGACCAGCGTGCCGTCTGCACCGATCAGAAACTCCCAGGGGTGAAGCCTGCCGTCGATTTCGACGCGTTCCAGTACCTGCGGGAGAGTCTGTTTCGAGAACCAGTTCCATAGTTTCGCCGCCTGGTTTTTGCCCGAAGCCTCGGAAGCGTTGTGAACGGCCATCTCCGCGAGGGCGGGCAATGAAGCACCCGGTTCGCGGGCTCGCAGATTGATCGCTCGCCAGGCCAGATAGCGCGTGAACTCCGCGACAAGTCTTTGTCTGGGCAGCGGCAGCTGATCCATCGTGGTGCCGTCGGCCCACCGTTCAACCAGGAAGCCGTGGCAGAGTCCGACGACTTGCGATCCGAATCCGGCCTGATGCAACATCGTCGCGGCCCGCATCTTGCGCTGCCCGGTTTCGCCGAGGCCAACAAACTTGACGAGCCAGCAATCTGGACCCGCGGACGCCAGGAACTTTCGCCGTTCGGTGCCGCGAGTGCTCGGTGGCCAGCGCTTTTCGTCGGCATAGTGAAGGGTTCGCCACGCGCCGCCGGATATTTCGGTCAAACGCAATTCCGGACTGCCGACCGCCTCGGCTACCCAATCGCGCAGCGTTGGAATCTGCGAGCTTTCGGGAAAGGTGCGTTCAAACGTCATCGCCACATGTTTGCGGCAGCGCATCCATGTCTCCCGGACGTCCTGCGACGCTTCTGCGCCCGGATCGCCCGAATGGCTGGGGAACAGGTGAATGCGGCTCCTATCGATACCCAGGTCCCGCAGCCACGTGACGACGGCGTGGATAGAACTTCCCGACAGGCCGGGACCTTCGTCGACGACAGCGAACCGAGCCGACGGCTCGTTCCTCCAGGCAGCGACCAACCGCGGATCGGCATTGACCCGCCGATCGAAAGGATGGCCGATCGGACGCAGACTGATCGGCGGCGGCGCACCGATGGCGGCGGCCACCATGGCCGCAAGCCCCAAGCCGATACTGCGGATGCCGATCACACATGTGTTCGCGTCAAGACCTGATTCCTGCGCCGCGCCCAGATAGCTCTCGGGATAAAGCGCATAATGCGCGTAACCCTCGGCCGAACCGGTCAAAACCTCTGCCTTGCAATCGAGCGCCGCCAGCAATTGGAGAAGTCGCGGATCGATGCCACCGCCTAAGGCGAAACCGCTTCGCCACGACTTCGCCACCTCTGCCGCAAGCCCGACCAGCAACTCGGCGCCTTGCCGTTGCAAAGGCGAATTGGTGTCGACGCCCAGGACCTTGAAGTCGACATCGGCGAGCCCCTGAACCAGCTGTGACGCGCTGATGAATAGCCCGACCAATGCAGCATGGCGCCGGATGCCGCGAGACATCCGATCGAGGCTTTGGGCCAGTTCGATCGCTGCCTCCTGAAGTTGTCGTGCGTTCTCGGTCCGCTTGTGGTCGCCGTAGACGATCATCGATCGATTTCCAATGCTTGCCATGCGGGCAACGCGGCGGGTGCAGCTTCGATCCATGCCGTCTCGCGCAATTTTTCGAGCGACCAAGGAACATTCCGGCACGGTGGTGGTTCGGCGCAAGGAACTTACCTTTGAACAGCATAGGGCGGCAGTTTCGTGGGATCGAAAAAGGTTCGTGTTGGCATCGTTGGAGTCGGCAATTGCGCATCCTCCCTGGTGCAGGGCCTCTCCTATTATCGTCATGCAAAAAGCAACGAACCGATCCCGGGGCTGATGCATGCCGATCTCGGTGGCTATCATGTCGACGACATCGAAATTGTCTGCGCATTCGATGTCGCCAAAAGCAAGGTTGGCCGCGATGTCGCGGATGCGATCTACGCTGCCCCGAACAACACGTTCCGCTTTGCCGACGCGCCGGCGACCGGTGTTCGCGTCGAGCGCGGACCGACGCTCGACGGCATCGGCAAATATCTGCGCGACGAGATCGAAGAGGCGCCCGAACCGGTTGCCAATGTCAGCGATATCCTGCGCGACAGCGGAGCCGACGTGCTGGTCTCCTACTTGCCGGTGGGTTCGGAAGAGGCGACACGCTTCTATGCTGAATGCGCGCTCGAGGCCGGCTGCGCCTTCGTCAATTGCATCCCGGTTTTCATCGCGTCGCGTCCGGAATGGCGCCGGCGCTTCGAGCAACGCGGGCTGCCGCTGGTCGGCGACGACATCAAGAGCCAGGTCGGCGCGACCATCGTGCACCGGCTGCTGGCCAACCTCTTTCGCGAGCGCGGCGTGCGCATAGATCGCACCTATCAGCTGAATTTCGGCGGCAACACCGATTTTCTCAACATGCTGGAACGTGAGCGGCTGGAATCGAAGAAGATCTCCAAGACACAATCGGTGACCAGCCAGCTTGATGTTCCCCTGGAGCCGGGCAACATCCATGTCGGACCGAGCGACCATGTGCCTTGGCTCACCGACCGCAAATGGGCCTACATTCGTGTCGAAGGCACCACTTTCGGCGGCGTGCCGCTGAATGCCGAGCTCAAGCTGGAGGTGTGGGATTCGCCCAATTCAGCCGGCGTGGTGATCGATGCGGTGCGCTGCGCCAAGCTGGCGCTCGACCGCGGCATCGCCGGGGCGCTGACGGGTCCTTGCAGCTATTTCATGAAGTCGCCTCCCGAACAGTTCACCGACGCCGAAGCCCGGCAGCGCACGCTCGCTTTCATCGCCGGCAAGGATGAGCCTTTGCTGGATGCCGCGGAATGACCACCACGTTCTTCCTGATCCGCCATGCGGCGCACGACAATGTCGGCTCCTATCTTGCCGGGCGCATGGCCGGCGTTTGCCTCGGCGAGGCCGGCAAGGCTCAGGCCGAGCAGCTTGGCCGCCGCATGGCCCAAGAGACGATTGCAGCCATCCTGTGCAGCCCGCGCGAGCGCACGCAGGAGACGGCGCTGCCAATCGCTTTCGCTTGCGGCGTCGGCGAAATCGCGATCTGCGCCGAACTCGACGAGATCGACTTCGGCGACTGGTCGGGAAAGACTTTCGACGAATTGAACGGCGATGCCGGTTGGCGCGCCTGGAACGACCAGCGCCAGGAGGCCAGGACCCCGAGCGGCGAGACCATGCTGGATGTCCAGCAGCGCATGGTCTCGCTGATGAACGGCGTCCGCGAATTGCATCAGAACCAGTGCGTCGCCCTGGTCAGCCACGCCGACGTGATCAAGGCCGCCGTCTGCAATGTGCTTGGCTTGCCGGTCGGCGACTGCTTCCGCTTCGACATCGATCCCGCCTCGATCACGACCATCGTGTCGGGCGACTGGGGCTCCAAGCTCCTGCGAATGAATGAAGCGGCCTGACGAGGAAATTCCGGATGCGGATGGTCATTTTCGGTCTCACCGTCACGTCTTCATGGGGAAACGGCCACGCCACGCTGTGGCGCGGGCTGATCCGCGCTCTCGCCCGGTTGGGCTGGTCCATCACCTTTTTCGAACGCGACACTCCCTATTATGCCGGGGCCCGCGATCTGGATCAGCTCGACGGCGGCAACGTCGTCATCTATCCGGACTGGGAGGACATCCGCCGCGTTGCGGAGCGGGCGATGAAGCAAGCGGATGTCGTTGTCGTCACCTCCTACTGCCCCGACGCCGTTGAGGCTTCGCGCCTGGCCCAGCAGGCAAGTCGCGGGCTGCGTGTCTTCTACGATCTCGATACTCCGGTCACGCTTGCCCGCGTCGAGCACGGTGAGCGTCCGCCCTATTTCGGACCAGAGGGCCTTGCCGATTACCACCTCGTCCTGAGCTACACCGGCGGCTCGGCGCTCGAGGCGCTCAAGACGGTTCTGGGTGCGCGCCAGGTGATGCCGCTCTACGGGCATGTCGATCCGGACCGGCATCGGCCGGCCGAGAAGCGGGCCGAATTCGCCGGCGATCTGTCCTATCTCGGGACCTACGCGGCAGATCGCCAGGCCGGCGTCGAAGAGCTGCTGGTCCGCCCGGCCATGCGCCTGCCCGATCAGCGCTTCATCATTGGCGGCGCACAGTATCCGCAGGAATTCCCGTGGAGCGACAACATCTTCTTCGTCAGGCATCTGCCGCCCGCCGACCATCCGGCGTTCTTCTCATCGTCGCGGCTGACGCTGAACGTCACCCGGGAAGCCATGGCACAAAAGGGCTGGTGCCCGTCGGGACGGCTCTTCGAAGCGGCCGCGTGTGGGGCTGCCATCATCACCGACGCATGGCCAGGCCTCGCGGACTTCTTCGAACCCGGCCGCGAAGTCCTGTTGGCGCATGACACGGATGACGTGGTCGCCGCGCTGCAATTGCCGGAGCACCAACTCGATGGCATCCGAAGGCGTGCCCGCGAGCGGGTCCTGAGCGAGCACACGTCTGCCAAGCGTGCGGCGGAACTGGATAGAATGCTGGCCGACACCTTGCAAAATCCGGTCGGCGAACCGATCGAGGAAGCAGTCTGATGTTGGGCATTGTGCCCGCTGCCGGACGCGGCAGCCGCATTCAACCGCTCGGTTTCTCGAAGGAGCTGCTGCCGGTTGGCAGCCGGATCGACGGCCAGACCGAACGTCCCTGCGCCGTAAGCGAGTATCTGGTGCGGCGCATGGTCCAGGCCGGCGTGGACAAGATCTGCTTCATCATCGGATCGGGCAAATCCGACATTCTCGAATACTACGCAGCCGGCTACGGCGACGCGGCGGCGCTCTTTGTGGTGCAGCCCAACCCTATCGGTCTCTGCGATGCGATTTTCCGGGCAGCGCCCCTCGTGGCGCCCGACGAGGTCGTCCTGGTCGGCCTTCCAGATACGATCTGGTTTCCCGAGGACGGATTCTGTCATTTGCCCGACGATCAGCTTTCATTTCTGCTCTTCCCCGTTGACAGCCCGGAATTCTTCGATGCCGTCTGTACCGGAGACGACGAGCGCGTGATCGAAATCCAGGTCAAGCGACAGGATGCCTCCACGAACTGGGTTTGGGGCGCGTTCAAGATGCCCGGCCAGATCCTGCATCGGCTTGCGGCACTCTGGCGCGAGCGGGATGGTCGTGACGAATATATCGGTACATTGATCAACGCCTACCTTGCGGCCGGGGGTGTAGCCTACGGGATCAAAGCCGGCTCCGCTTATGTCGATGTCGGCACTTTCAACGGCTATCGCACAGCCCTGCGGTTGCTTGAAAACGGCGTCCCATCAGCTCATCAACAGTCCGCAACGATCATGCCCGGCACGCATTCGCATGTACCCGTCGTTCCGGGCGAAGGAGCCTGAACATGTTGCATTCCCATGCCGAAATCCGCCGGCGCATCGACGCGCTCGGCCCGTGGTTCCACAACATGGAACTGGCCGGCGTCGAAACCGCGCCCGACCACTTTCTCGGCAATTACCCACTGATCAAATGGCGCAAATTCGCCGACGCCATACCCGCCGATCTGGCTGGCAAGACCGTGCTGGATATTGGCTGCAACGCCGGCTTCTACTCGATCGAGATGAAACGGCGAGGCGCCGCCCATGTCCTCGGCATCGATTTCGACGAGGCCTATCTGGCGCAGGCCCGCTTTGCCGCCGAGATCGCGGACTGCGAGATCGAATTCCAGAAACTGTCGGTCTACGACGTCGGTGCCCTGCGCGAGACATTCGACGTCGTGCTATTCATGGGAGTGCTTTACCATCTGCGCCACCCCTTGCTCGCCCTCGACCTGATCCGTGAGCACGTCGCCGGCGATCTGATGATCTTCCAGTCGATGCAACGAGGCAGTAAGGAGCTGCCCGAGCTGGAAGAGAACTATCATTTCTGGACGCATGATTTGTTCGACCGGCCGGAATTTCCCAAGCTGCATTTCATCGAACACCGTTATGCCGACGATCCGACCAACTGGTGGATACCGAACCGGGCCTGCACCGAAGCGATGCTGCGCAGCGCCGGTTTCGAGATCGTTCTACATCCCGAGCAGGAGGTCTATTTCTGCCGCGCGGCTGGCGCGCCGGCCGGCGGCGGCGCGATTTACCCGTCGAAAGGAAAGCTCCATGATTGAAGCCGCGATGATCTGGAACGAGCCCAATAACAAATCGCATTGGGACCCAGAGCTCGACCCCGATTGGAGCCGCTTTGCCAGGATGGCGGTCCTGTCGGCGGACGCGATCGCGTCCGAGAACCCGGCTCTGACAAAAGTGCTTGGCGGCATCTCGCCGATAGACCCCGGCTTCATCACGCGCATGAAGGAATACGGCGTGCTGGACCATGTCGATGCCGTCGCGGTACACGGCTTTCCTCTCGACTGGAACCTGTGGCAAATCCAGGAATGGCCGCAGAAGATCGGCGAGATCGCGACCGTCACCGATCTTCCCATCTGGGTCAGCGAGGTCGGCGTATCGACCTTCGGGGCCGAGGAAATACAGGTTTGGGGACTGAAGCGCACCGCCGAATTGCTGCTCGGCAACGCACCGCGCATCCAGTGGTACAGCCTCTACGACCTTCCGCGTGAATGGGAAGCAACGACGCGGCACCGCGAAGCGGAGGGATCCTCCTACTATCGTCATTTCCACATGGGGCTGCTGCGCCAGGACGGCACGCCGAAGCCGGCGCTGGAGGAATTCCTGCGCTACACACCCGCAATGGGGCTGGTGCAGTGGTTTCATTTCGAGGACCCGCGACTTCACGACGCCGTCGCCTGGATGAAGCGGCTCGGCGTCACCAACATGCGCACGGGGCTTTCCTGGGCCGACAGCTTCAGGCCGAATGCGTTGGACTGGTTCGATCGACAGATGGAGGCACTTGCCGATTTCGACGTCACGGTCACCTTCTGCTTCACGCCTGAACATCGTGGAATGATGCCTCACCACACCAGCCCTCCATTGGTGCCCGAGGAATTCGCCGAGTTCTGTGCAACGATGGTCCGCCGCTACGCGCCCGTCATGACATCCGCCTCGCGCCCGACGCAGCGGGCCTCGGCTGCGTGAGGCTCTCATGCGACCCGGTCCGCGATCATTGGATACATTGACCGAAGTGGAAGCTCACGGGTCCACCAATTCAATGCCTCTGGCACCGTGGCTCGGCCGGCCATGACGCTCACCGTCCTCAATGTCGCCTATCCCCTTGCGCCTGTCGGACCTGATGCGGTCGGGGGTGCCGAGCAGGTCCTGTCGATGCTCGATCGGGCACTGGTGCGCACGGGTCACCGGTCGATCGTCGTCGGCTGCCGGGGCTCCAGCGCGAGCGGCACGCTTGTGGAGACACCGGCGGAAAGTGGCGTGCTCGACGAGGCGGCCAAGAGCCGCGCGCAGCAGGCTCATCGCACCGCGATCGCCGCTGCCCGCGCCAGTTGGCCGATCGATGTGGTTCATCTGCATGGCATCGATTTCGATGCCTATCTGCCAGACGATGGCCCGACCTTGGTGACGCTTCACCTGCCGCTGGACTGGTATCCGGCCGAGGCACTGCGCCCGACGCGCGACGATCTGTGGCTTCATGCGGTCTCGGCCGCCCAGCAGAAAACCGCGCCATCAGGCGCCAGACTGGCGGCGCCGATTCCGAACGGCGTCGACATAGAGGCGCTCAGCCTGCCGCAAGCGAAGCGCGAGTTCGCATTGGTTCTCAGCCGGATCTGCCCGGAAAAGGGCATCCACCTGGCGTTGGACGCAGCCAAGCAAGCAGGTGTGCCGCTGGTTGTCGGCGGCAAGGTCTATCCCTATGAAACGCACGCGCGCTACTTTCGCGACGAGGTCCAACCTCGCCTCGATGGCCGCCGCCGCTTCCTTGGTCCGCTCGGTTTCACCGCCAAGCGGCGCTTTCTCAACGCAGCGCGCTGTCTGGTCATTCCGAGCCTTGCCGCCGAGACCAGCTCACTTGTCGCCATGGAGGCGCTGGCCTGCGGCACACCGGTTGTCGCCTTTCCGAATGGTGCGCTTCCCGATGTCGTCGAGCACGGCAGGACAGGCTTTCTCGTCAATACGATCGACGAGATGGCGCAAGCCATCGTTGCGGCGTCCAGCCTGGACGCCGAGACATGCCGGGCCGAGGCGCGGCGGCGGTTTTCGCTGGAACGAATGATCTCGTCTTACATGGACGCCTATCAAGCGCTGGCACGACTCGGCACCAATGCCGGGCGCCTCGCCGCCACATCGTGAGCAAGCCTGTGTTGCGCAGCGAGATCATCGATGATCCGGCGCGATTCGATACCCTTGCGCCGCATTGGTGGAGATTGTGGGAGCAGAGTTCCTCGGCGACGCCGTTTCAATCTCCCGCCTGGCTGGTGCCATGGTGGCGCACATTCGCGCCCGGCGACCTGGCGACGGTCGCGGTCTGGCGCGGAGGCGATCTGATTGGGCTGGCGCCGCTCTATCTCGAGCACGGAACCGCTGGGTCGAAACTTCTTCCGGTCGGCATCTCGCTCAGCGACTATCTGGACATCCTGTGTGTCCCCGGCACCGAGGCTCAGGTCGTCGCGATCATTGCCGAAAAGATCCTCTCGGTCGGCTGGTCGCAATGGATTCTGTCGGATTTGCCGGAAGGCGGTGCCGGTCTTGCGGTTACACACCCCGATCTGAAGGCGGGGCGGCCAGCCGCACATGGCGCTTGCCCCGTGCTCGCCATCGCCGGCGACGAAACCCTTGCGGGCTGCGTGCCCTCCCGACGCAGGCGGCAGTTGCGACGGGCGCGCCAGGCGGCGTCCAGACGCGGCCGGACCGCGTTGTCGTCGGCACGAGGCGATGCCCAAAGTTTCCTCGACCAGTTGATCCGCCTGCACCACGCGCGCTGGGCCGGACACGGAGGTGGCGTGTTGGCCGATGTCGCCGTGGAGCAATTCCACAGGCGCGCAGTACCCTTGCTCGACGCTCGCGGCCTGGTCCGATGCTGGCTGTTGGCAATCGATGGCAAGACCGTCGGCGCCTATTACGGCTTCCACCATCGCGGTCGCGCCTATGCCTATCTCGGCGGCTTCGACCCTGCCTATGCCGAGGAGAGTCCAGGTGCGATCCTGATCGGCCACGCGATCGCGGAGTCGATCCGCGAGGGTGCCCGCGAGTTCGATTTCCTGCGTGGTCAGGAGGCCTACAAATACGGCTGGGGCGCCATCGACAGGTGGACGATGCGCAGGATCTGGACGCGGAGCTGATAGCATGAGTGCAGCCGGGTCAAAATCCGCCCAGCGCCGGATGACGATTAGATCGGTCATAGAAGGCTGCATGGCCGATGGTGTTTGCGCCGAAGCCGTCGTCGCCAGGCTGGCGCTTCACCTGGGGATGGAGATCAGGGTGGCGGAATTGGCGGAGATCGTGCTGGAGGTCGTTCCCTCGAATTCGCAAGAAACGGAACGGCTGCAAGAGGTAGCCGGGCTGCTTCGCCGCAAACCCGGCGCCTTTGCCACCTTGCGAGCGACGGGAGCGGCCGTTCGGCACGCACGCGACGACGACGAGACCGATGCCGCTGTCGTCAGGCGGCTGGCGTTGAGCTTCGATGCGGCGGCAGCGATTTCGCAAACAGCGAGTGTCCAGCTCGCATCGCTCGGTGATGAGGAAAGGCTGTCGGCCACGACCGAGGAAGTCGCTGCATGGCTCAAGGAGCAGGACTTCACCGGAACCGGCCGGGACATTCTGGACATTGGTTGCGGCATCGGCCGTTTCGAGCGTGCGCTTGCCAAATCATTCAACCGGATGGTCGGCATCGATATATCCTCGCGGATGATCTCCGTTGCCTCCGACCGATGCGCCGCGTTGGGCAATGTCGAGTTGCGGCAAACCTGCGGTCTTGATCTGACCGAATTCGACGACAGCAGTTTCGATTGCGTGCTGGCGGTCGACAGCTTTCCTTATCTGGTTCTGGCCGGCATGGCCGAGCGGCATTTCGATGAGATCGCACGCATTCTGAAACGGCCGGGCTGGCTGGCCCTGCTGAACTATTCCTATCGCGGATCGCTTTTTTTGGACCGCGCCGATATCAGCCGTCTGGCGGAAGCTCACCAATTGCGGGTCGTCATCAATGGCGAGAAGCCGTTTCGGTCATGGGATGGCGACGCCTTCCTGCTTGCTCGTGACGGCGGAACATTACCGCGCGCCGCCAGTTCGGACGTCGAACAAGAGGCGCTGAAGAGCGTCACCGATCCGAAGGAGGAAATCATGGCATCCGGCGACAAAAAACATTTCGGCCGCGGCACCCAGGGCAAGGGTACCGGCGCCGGCGCGATGACCGACCTGCCCAAGGACAAGGTCGGAGGAAACGCAGTTCTGTCCAATCGCGACAAGAAACAGCACAGCGAGGAGCGCGGACTGGATGGCAATCGCATCAAGTCCGATCAATATCAGGACCATGCAGCGAACCAGTTGCCGAAGGATTGAACGGCGTCACACCGCATTCTTGGCCCGCGGCGATGTAAGATTAAGGAAATAAACCTGTGCAAGGGCCGCCGGTAATCATGCCGGCGGTGGACATCGCCTTGTAATCTCGAGCATTTGTCACCACACTAAGGTCAAGGGACTGCTATTATCAAGAGAATTTGGATGTCTCGTTCGAGGGATGATACGGTGGACCCACAATTCGGTCTGGCTATGGACCAGGAGATCACTTCTCTCCTCGACGCCATAGAGCAGGAAAAAATTCCAGACCGGCTGACCAGGCTGGCGATGGAGTTGCAAAACGCGCTGATCGAGAAGCGTCGACGTGACGTGAAGAACTGACTATCTGCGGCTGTCACCCTCGATACCGAGTTGACCATCCGATAGATGATTTCGTCTCTCCATCAATGTCTGCAGTGAACTCTCCCCAAGCAACTCGAGAATATTGGCGCGGGCACGATTCAGCCGACTTTTGACCGTCCCTACCGCGCAGCCGCATATCTCGGCCGTTTCCTCATAGCTCACTCCCAGAACGCCGATCAGCATCAGAACCTCGCGTTGGTGTTCGGGTAGCCTTTGAATGGCGCCGTGAACTTCCTTGCTCTGAACGCTCCATTCCTGGGTCGCTTCCGAAATCGGCCTTGAAGATGCACAGTCGAGCAGGCCTGGCGCTTCCCGGGCAGCAATCTTGATCCGGGTATAGTAAGTGTTGCGCATGATGGTGAAGAGCCACGATTTCATGCGTGTGCCGGGTTCGAACTTGTCGATGTTGGCGAGCCCCTTGGTCAGCGTCTCCTGCACCAGATCGTCGGCATCGTCGGGGACGCGACAGAAGGTGCGCGCGAAAGCCCGGAGGGCGGGTATGAGGTCAACGATGGAAACTTCATTGGTTTCCTGATCGGCCGAAATGTAGCCTCCGGATGACAATGGTCCAGCTCCCAGAAGAAAGAGTGTACGAATGCAGCCCCTGCTAAATGCATGGAAGTTTGGTTCGTTCCTCGCGCCGAGGACAACTCTTCAGAAATTCGACAGGCCGCAACGATGACGCCTGCTTCAGTGATGGATCGGCGGCGCACCCGTTCTTTTGGGAACAAAGCCGCACACCGGCAGTTAAAAGCCCTGCGGGCCTGGTTTGCAGCCACGCCTTTGGCTCACATTGCGGCCTTATGATTGGCCGGTCTCTTTGGCCGCCTCTTCTCGCTGCTTTTTCAGCACCTCGTCGGTCCCGACCAGCTTCTTTGCTCCGCCTGGAATGGCTGTGGACACGACCGCTGGCGGGTCGCTCGCGGGAAAAGAATCCTCCAACCCGGCCTGCAGTTGATCCTCGAGCGTCTGCGGTTCTTCGGAGCGGCCGGGCGTCCTGCGGGTTTCTGTCTTTTCCAGCGACTGTTTCTTCTTTGGCGAATCGTTCGCTTCCCGGATCACGGCATAAAGCTGCTCGATCGCGAATTCCTTGATCGTTTCGAAATCGGCCCGGTCGTCCTTCGTCGCTTCGATCTGGGCGACCATGGTCTTCTCGAACCGCTCAAGGCTTTCACCTCCACAGGCGTGGGAAAGCCGCAGCAATGCTTCGTGCAGCATCATCGGAGTGAAATGAGCTGAAGCCTCAAGCCTGAGTTGCCGCAGACGATCCGGAGTGGCGGCCTGAAAGTTTGACATGGCGGTGTCCTCTCTCTCACAAGCGTGTCAACGACAATTGATCGCCGATGTTCCGCCACGCCTGAAGATACTTCACGTCCCGCGAATCACAGGAACCAGCTTGCCGCCAGACCCGCCGACGCCGAAAAAATCGCCAGGGTCGTCGCGCCACCCAGGATGTTCGTGCTTTTGCTGTTGACCTTGTCACCCATGATCTTGCGATTGTTCGTCATGATGAGAATGAGAAGCAGGAGCGGAGGCGTGGAAAACCCTTGCACGATGCCCGACCAGACCATGGCTTTCATCGGATTGAAGCCGAGGAAATTGAGACCCACCGCCACCAATGTGATTGTCCCGATCGCCATGTAGAATTTAGGGGCCTGCCGGGGTTTGGCATTCAACCCATTCTTCCATCCCATCGCTTGGGCGAAATCGAAGGCAGCGCCAGCCGTCATGACCGGCACAGCCAGAAAGCCGACGCCAATTACGCCTGCGGCAAAAAGAATTCCCGCCGCATCGCCGGCAAGCGGCCGCAGCGCTTCGGCGGCCTGCGCCGCGGTGTCGATCTGAGTCTGGCCGGCCTTGTAGAGCGTCGACCCTGTCGAAAGAATGATGAAATACATGATCAGATTGGAGAACGTCATGCCGATCAGGATATCGCGGCGGGATCGGCGGAGCTCGCCCTCGGTGGCGCCCTTGCGCTCTTCAAGGGTCGTTCTGCCCTTGGCAATCTCCTCCTCCACCTCCTGGTTCGACTGCCATGTGTAAAGGTATGCGGAGAGGGTCGTTCCGACGATGGCGACCAGGATGGACAGGTATTCGCGGCTGAACTCGATCCTTGGCAGCAGCGTGCCGCGCAGGACCGAAGCTGCATCCGGTTTGGCAAGCAGGGCGGAGACCACATAGGCAAGCAGCGCCAGCGCCAGCCATCGGAACACATTGCGGATCAAGGTGTAGGATCCAAATACCTGCAGGGCAAAAATGACGATCGCGACGACAATGACGATCAGTGGACCAGACATCGGAACGAACAACATAACGGCCGCCGACATGGCGCCAAGGTCGGCGGCTGCCTCGATCGTATTGCCAATCAGCACGCCCGTCAGAACAGACCATAGCAGCCAACGCGGATAGAAATCGGATATGACCTTGAATAGCCCACGACCCGAAACCTGACCAAGTTTGGATGAAAGATAGACGACGAGATACATCATCGGCAGAGTAACCGGTGCCGTCCACAGCAGGTCGGGCCCAAATCGGGCTCCGGCACTGGCGTAGGTACCGATCGCCGAACAATCGTCGTCAGCCGCGCCGGTAATCAGTCCAAGCCCGAGGGCCCGGACAACGCCGCCTTCCTTTCGCTCGCTTTTCCTCTGGCCGGCACTATCCAGTGGCTCGCTCATTGGAAGCGCATCTTTACCGAGGGCATGCAAAACGTCATGACAAACATTCCAACCAGGTGCCGACAAAGCGGGATTGAAGCTGCGCCAAGACGCGGCTCGAACCACTGGTAAGGCTTTTTGTTCCTGGAGAGCGTCGGGGTCCCGACAGCCGCCCCGGCCGCCGCTTCCGACATGTCACGATTTCTTGTGATGAAGGAACCAACCTGTGCTTCACCGGTTCGGCCCTATCACCGGAGCGATCCTGACATGGCAAATGCAGCAGAAATTCTCGTCGACACACTCATCGCCTGGGACGTGGACGTGGTGTTCGGCTTGCCGGGAGACGGCATAAACGGCGTCATGGAGGCGCTGCGCACCCGGCGGGACAAGATAGCCTTCGTGCAGGTCCGGCACGAAGAGTCGGCTGCCTTCATAGCGTGCGCCTACGCCAAATGGACAGGAAAGCTAGGCGTCTGCCTGGCAACGTCCGGTCCCGGCGGAACGCATCTTCTGACCGGCCTTTATGACGCCAAGCTCGACCAGGCTCCGGTGCTTGCGATCACGGGCATGCAGTTCCACGATCTGATCGAGACGTTCACGCAGCAGGATGTCGATCTGACGCGCGTGTTCAACGATGTCTCCGTATACAACGCCCATGTCTCCGATGCCGCGCATATGGAAAATGTTGCCAGCCTCGCCTGCCGAACCGCGCTGGCGCGTAAGGGCGTCGCCCATCTTTCGATTGCCAGTGACGTGCAGGAGCAAGAGGGCAATCCCTCAAAGCGCAGCAAACGCAACCGCCCGGCGCACACGCCGCAGCAAATGTTCGCCGGCCACACCATGCCGCCGGACGCCGAGCTTGACGAAGCAGCCGCCATTCTGAACCGCGCCTCGCGAGTGACGATCCTGGCCGGACGCGGCGCCATCGGCGCGGCCGCGGAACTCGAACATGCCGCGCATCTGCTGCAGGCACCTGTCGCGAAGGCCTTGCTGGGCAAGGCGGTGCTGCCGGACGACCATCCTCACACGACCGGCGGGATAGGCATCCTCGGAACCCTGGCTTCACAAGAAGCGATGGAGACCTGCGACGCGGTGCTGATCGTCGGTTCCACTTTCCCCTACATCGAATACTACCCCAAGCCCGGGCAGGCCCGTGGCGTCCAGATCGACTGCGATCCGCAGCGCATTGGCCTGCGCTTTCCGGTCGAGGCCGGCCTTGTCGGAGACGCCGCCGAGACATTGCGCGCGCTCAATCAACGTCTGACCCAAAAGCCTTCCGGTGAATTCCTGCAACACTCCCAGGAAACCATGACGAGATGGCGCCAGATGATGAGGCAATCCGAAGACGCGCGGACGCATCCGCTGAAGCCGCAAACGATTGCCCGGGCGTTCGGCCAAAGACTGGCCGACGACACGGTGCTGGCCACCGACTCCGGTCAGAACACGGAGCTTGCCGCCCGCCATGTCGATCTTCGAGGCGGTCAGGCGTTTGGCGTATCCGGATCGCTGGCGTCCATGGCTTGCGGCCTTACCTATGCCATCGCCGCCGGCATTGCATTTCCCGGTCGACCGGTCGCCGCTATCGTGGGAGACGGAGGTTTTGCCATGCAGCTGGGCGAATTCTCGACGGCGGTGCGCTACAAGATTCCGCTGAAGATTCTGGTCATCAAGAACAACATGCTCAATCAGATCGCCTGGGAGCAGATGATGTTTCTGGGTAATCCGCAATTCGGTTGCGAACTGCAGCCGATCGATTTTGCCAAGGCGGCGGAAGCGATGGGCGCAAGCGGTTTTCGCATCGAGCGGGCCGATCAGATCGAGACTATTCTCGATGAGGCCTTCGCAACCGAAGGTCCGGTTGTGATCGAAGCGCTGGTCGATGCCTATGAGCCGTTGATGCCGCCCAGGATGCCGCCCGACTATGCCAAGAATTTCCGCCAGGCCTTGCCGCAGACGCCGGGGCACGAGCGCATCGAGGAAAATATCGCCCGGGAGCCGGCGAAGTCGATGATGGATGCCTAGAGCAATTCCCGCGAAAATGCGAAGCGGTTTTGCGTTCGGAATTGCGTAACAAACATATAGAGCATTGGAGGCGAACCTGTTTTCGCCGGAAATACTCTGGAGCCGCGAAATGCAGCCAGGAGAGCAATGCCCCAGAGGCGTGCCATGAGCTTCGACGCACTCTTCTCGACTTCTATCTGCTATGGCAGCGGCGCCCCGCAAGCCGGTTGGACGCTGGCGCTTCCGATTACATTTCCGCTCGCGGCGGCTGTGTCGCTGTACATTGCTGGCGCCAGCCGGCTCTGGCGTCGGAGCGCACACGGACGTCCTTTGCGGTCGCGGCAGGCCTTGCTGTTTTTCGCCGGCTGGGCCGCACTGGCGGTCGCGCTTGTAAGCCCGATCCACGCATTGGGCGAACATGTGTTTGCCGCTCACATGGTCGAGCACGAACTGCTGATGGCCATCGCGGCACCGCTGCTGGTCGCTTCCCGACCGATGGCGGCAATGATGTGGGCGCTGCCCGCGCGGCTGCGCCAGACGCTCGGCGCGGCTGGGCACACAAACATATTTCAGGTGATCTGGGCTGTCATGAGCCGCCCTGTGGTCGCGACTTTCCTGCACGGAATCGCGATATGGACATGGCATGTTCCAGCGCTGTTTGAGGCTGCGCTCCAGCAGGGCTTTCTGCACTATGCCCAGCATGCGAGTTTTCTCGGCACCGGGCTTCTGTTCTGGTGGGTGCTGCTGCCCCGCCCTGGCCGCGAACAAGACTGTGGCGGTGCGGTCATGCATCTTTTCTTCACCTCGCTGCACACCGGCTTGCTCGGGGCATTGTTTGTCGTTTCGCGCAGGCTGTGGTACCCGGAAAATGCCATCGGCTCGAAACTGTGGGGCCTCAGCCCACTCGAGGATCAGCAATTGGCGGGCCTGTTGATGTGGATTCCGGCCGGCCTGATCTATGGCGGAGCCGCACTGCTCCTGGCCGCTTTCTGGATTGGAACAAGCGGGCGGCGCCACGCTTCCCACCTGCCCATCATCTAGAGCCGCGCTTCCGCCGCATGCTGAAGAACGGCCGCCCCTCGCCTTGGTTCGACAAAGTATTCCCTGAGTTCGCGCTCTTTCCAGGGACGGTAGCGTTGCCAAGCATCCTTTTGCAACCAACCGCGTTATGGCCTTGACAACGATGGTGGATCCTTCATGGCAAGGTGCGTGAGTCCGGCGGCCCGCCCTCGTACGCGGAAACGACCGCTGATGCCGCTCACCTGCACATGGCCAAAACAGTGGGCCAGCACAGCGCCAATGCTGGTCCTGGCTGGATGCAGCGACTGGCAGTCCGCGCTTCATCCACACGGTGCGAATGCCCGAAGGATCCTTGACCTGATCTGGTCCTTCAGCGCGGTTGCGACGGGCACATGGCTGCTTGTCATGCTGGTCTTGGCGGCAGCGCTTCTGCGTCGCCCTCCGACCGAGACAACGCATTTGCCACTTGAGATCGATCTCCGGCAGGAACGTCGGTTTACGCGCCTTGTCGCAAGCGCCATCGCTTTGACCGTTCTCGTGCTCGTCATACTGACGACGATGAGCTTTTTCGCGGGCAAATCCATTGCTTCGCTGAGCGGAACGGAAACGCTCACCGTCCGGGTCACCGGGCATCAATGGTGGTGGGAGGTCCGTTACTTCGGGAATGAACCGTCGCAAGCGATCGTCACGGCAAACGAGATCCATATTCCCGTTGGCGACCCGGTCAAGGTCGAGCTCGATTCGCTCGATGTCATTCATAGCTTCTGGGTGCCAAGCCTCGCCGGCAAAAGGGATCTCATCCCGGGCCGGCCAAGCGAGCTCACGCTTATTGCGGACAAACCCGGAACCTATCGCGGCCAATGCGCGGAGTTCTGCGGCTATCAGCACGCCCATATGGCCATCACCGTCGTTGCGGAAAGCCGCGAAGCTTTCGATGCGTGGCGATCCAGGCAGGACGCCGCGGCGCCCGCGCCCGCCGGCGAAGAAGAACGCCGCGGCCAGCGGGCTTTTCTTTCTACCGGCTGTGCACTCTGCCACACGATAAGAGGCACACCGGCCAGCGGAACGCTTGGACCTGATCTTACCCATCTCGCAGGCCGCCGCGCACTGGCTGCGGATACGTTGGCCATCACCCCAGGGGCGCTTGCTGCCTGGATAGCCGATCCGCAGTCCATGAAGCCCGGCGCCAAGATGCCGCGCATTGCCCTCAGCGCCGACGATCTCAATGCCGTCGTCACCTATCTTGGAAGCCTTGAATGAGCGGCGTTGCGGGAACGTCAGCCGAGCATGAACAGGAGGTGCTGAAAGGCGTGCGGGACACCGGCCTCGATGAGGCGAGGCTGCGCGCCTTTCTGGCGCATGCCTGGCGAACGCCGAAAGGCCTCTATGGCTGGCTGGTCACTGTCGATCACAAGCTGATCGGCCGGCGCTATATCGTGACGGCTTTCCTGTTCCTCATCCTTGCAGGTCTGTCCGCGCTGGCGATGCGGTTCCAGCTTGCCCGGCCCGAAGCCGGCTACATCGGTCCCGATCTCTACAACCAGCTGTTCACCATGCATGGCACGACGATGATGTTTCTGTTCGCCGTACCGGTGATGGAGGCGTTCGCCATCTACCTGGTGCCGCTGATGATCGGGACCCGCAATGTCGCCTTCCCGCGCCTCAATGCCTTCAGCTACTGGGTCTATCTTTTTGGCGGGCTGATGATCTGGATCGCCTTTGCCTTCGAAACCGGCGCCGACGCCGGCTGGTTCTCCTATGTTCCGCTCGCCGGACCTGAATACGGCATCGGTAAGCGCCCCGATTTCTGGGCGCAGATGGTGACTTATACGGAAGTGTCCGCACTCGCGGTCGCTGTCGAGATCATTGCGACAGTGTTCAAACAACGCGCGCCGGGCATGTCGCTCGACCGCATCCCGCTCTATGTCTGGTCGGTCCTCGTCACCGCTTTCGTCATACTGTTCGCCATGCCCGCGGTGATGGTATCGAGCACGATGCTGATCCTCGACCGGTTGGTCGGCACGAAATTTTTCGATCCTGCCGCGGGGGGAGATGCACTGCTGTGGCAGCATCTGTTCTGGTTCTTCGGTCATCCCGAGGTCTACATTATCTTCATTCCGGCGACCGGCTTTGTCTCCGCGATCCTGCCGACCTTCGCCCGGCGCCCGGTCTTCGGCTATCTCGGGATCGTGCTGTCGCTGGTCGCGATCGGCTTCCTCTCCTTTGGCCTGTGGGTGCACCACATGTTCGCCACCGGTCTGCCCCAGCTCGGCGAGAGCTTCTTCACCGCTTCCTCGATGATGATCGCCATTCCGAGCGGCATTCAGATCTTCTGCTGGATCGCGACGATCTGGGACGGCCGGCCGAGCTTCGGCACGCCCATGCTTTTCGTGCTCGGCTTCATCTTCACCTTCGTGATCGGCGGACTGACCGGGGTCATGGTCGCCTCGGTACCGCTCGACCTGCAGGTGCACGACACCTATTTCGTGGTTGCCCATTTCCATTACGTGCTGGTCGGCGGCGCCGTCTTTCCCCTGCTCGGCGCCGTCTATTACTGGTTCCCCAAGATCACCGGCCGCATGCTGTCTGAAAGGCTTGGCCGCTGGAACTTCTGGCTGGTCTTTCTCGGGTTCAATCTCACCTTCTTCCCCATGCACATTCTGGGTCTGCAAGGCATGCCGCGCCGTGTTTACACCTATCCGCCGGCGAGCGGCTGGGGCGAGATGAACCTCTTCATCAGCCTCTCGTCGCTGGTGGTGTTCGCCGGTTTTGCGCTTTTCTTCCTGAACATCCTGCTCAGCCTTCGCAACGGCCGCATTGCCGGAGATAATCCCTGGCAGGCGAGCACGCTCGAATGGGCGACGACTTCGCCGCCGCCCTCCTACGATTTTTCGCGGCTGCCGGTGGTAAACCACCGCGAACCGCTCTGGGCCGAACCCGACATGCTCCTCGTCGTCGAAGGCCTGCGCGTCGATGCCCGCGAGGTGCTCGCCGGCACGGTCGCCGACGCGGTGCCGCAACTGAGGGTGCCATCGGCCGACAATTCGATTTGGCCGCTGCTCTCGGCCATCGCGGTTGGCGGCGCATTTCTCGGCTCGATATTCACGCCATGGGCGGTGGTCTGGGGCGCTATACCGGTCTCGATTGGCTTCATCTGTTGGTTCTGGCCGAAAGGCGAACCGGAGGACGAGGAATGAGGCAGCGCCCTGTCGCCGATGTCAGCCACCTGCCCACATATGATTTCGGGGCGGCGAGCCCGATGTGGTGGGGAACCCTTGCCTTCATCGCCCTTGAGGCGACGGGGTTCGCCTTGGCGATCGGCACCTATTTCTATCTGGCTGTGCTGGCCCCGCATTGGCCGATCGGGGCGCCGGCACCAGATCTGCTGCCAGGCACGACAGTATTGGTTATTCTGCTGGCGAGCATCGTGCCCAACCATCTGCTCGAACTTTGGGCGCGCCGTCAGGACCTCGCGAAAGTTCGCCTTGGCATGATCATCATGTCGATCGCCGGAATTCTTCCGCTGATCGTTCGTGTCTGGGAATTTCCGGCGCTGCGGATTTCCTGGGATCAGAACGCCTACGGCTCGATCGTCTGGTTCCTGCTCGGGCTGCACACAACGCATCTCCTTACCGATGTCGGGGACACGATCGTCCTTGCGGCTCTCATGTTCACGCAAAAAGGCAAGGCCGGCCGACGCTTCAGCGACGTCTCGGACAACGCCTTCTATTGGGACTTCGTGGTCGTCTCATGGGTCGTGCTCTATCTTATCATCTACTGGGCCCCGAGGATGTGAGATGCAGGCGATCCGCACCGGCGTTTCCTGGGCAGGCCTGGTCAGTGGACCAGCCGCGTGGGCCATAACGCTGCAGCTCGATTATTCAACCGCGTTCTGGCAATGCCACGCCAGCTTTTGGCCCACTGCCTTGTTCTCGTTGATAGGTGCCGCCGCCGCCACGGCAGGCGCGCTGCTGTCGTGGCGCGCGATTCATGACCGAGGCCATGGCACGAGCCCGCCCCTTAAAGCGCGCACTCGCATGTTTCTGGCCAGGACTTCGGTCGGCATTGGAGCGCTGTTCACGCTCGTGATGCTGACACAAATGTTGGCAGGGCTGACCTTCAGCGGGTGCGAACTGTGATGGCGCCACGAAGCGGGCTATTGGCCGTGCACCGCCGTGCGCTTCGGCATGCGGTGAGCGCTCCAGTCCCGGCCGCCATCTCTTATGCGATCGCGTCCGTTTTGGCATCGTTGGCGTTTTGCACGCACCTGCAGGCGAGCGAAATCCAGAAGGGTGAATATCTTACCCGGGCGGCCGACTGCATCGGCTGCCACACATCCAATCCCAGCCGCCCATTCGCCGGAGGCTATCGCGTCCCTACGCCGTTTGGCGACGTCTTTTCCACCAACATCACACCGGACCTCGATACGGGCATCGGGCGCTATTCCGCGGACGAGTTCATACGAGCCGTCCAGCAAGGCGTCAGGCGTGACGGGGCCGACCTTTATCCCGCCATGCCCTATGACAGCTTCGCAGCGATGAACCGCGAGGACGTGCTCGCGATCCGGTCGTATCTGCTGGCGCAGCCGCCGATCTCCCAGCCGCGCCCAGCAAACATCCTGCCTTTTCCGTTCAACCAGCGATGGACTCTGGCGCTGTGGAAGCTCGCGAACTTGCATAGCGGCGGTTTCATGCCGGATCGGAGCCGAACCGCCGCATGGAACAGAGGGGCCTATCTTGTCGAAGTGCTCGGTCACTGCGGTGCCTGTCACACGCCAAGAAATACGACGTTCGGCATGGATGACAATCGCAAGCTTGCCGGCGGCAGCGCCGGCATCTGGCAAGCCTTCAACATCACCAGTGACAAGATCGCAGGCGTCGGTGGCTGGAGCGATGAAGAGCTGTTTCGGTTTCTCAAGACCGGCGCCGTGCCCGGAAAGGCATATGCAAGCGGCCCGATGGCGGAAACGGTCATGAACAGCCTGCAACATCTGTCGGACGACGACATCCGTGCCATGGTCGCCTATCTCAGGGATGTGCCCGCACAACCCGGGGACGAAAGGCAGCCGCGTTTTTCATGGGGCAATGTGCCCACGATCGCGGACAATGCTGGAAGCAAGGCGCAAGGTAGCGGAACCTCGGCCGGCGGCGATCTCTATCGATCGCTCTGTTCGGGGTGTCATGGAGCAAATGGAGGCGGATCAGCGGACGGCTCCGCCCCATCACTGATCCACAACACCTCCCCCGGCGCGGCCGTGCCTGACAATGTCGTCATGACGATCCTCGAAGGCGTCAAGGCTGGTGACGTCGCGGAACGCAAATCAATGGCGGCCTTCGCCGGCTGGTTGGACGACGCCCAGGTGGCGATACTTGCAAATTATGTGACCGCGCAATTCGGAAATCCGGAAGCGCGCGTTACGGCGGCCGACGTGCGTCAGATGCGGGCCGGCACGTCAACGGCGCAGACAGTCCTGGTTCTGGCGGGACAGGCGCTGGCGGTTGGAGGCGCCGGATTGCTCCTTGGTCTACTGTTTCTGCTGGCAAAACGACTGCGCCCAGCACTGCCCTCAGCGCGTCTCATGTTCGTGCATAAAGATAGGCGGTGATGTCGCGCGCCTCCTGGGGCGACAGATTTGTGTTGGGCATGGCCGTCTTGGGATCGACGTCGCGCGCCCTGCTAATCCAACGCATCATCGCGTCTGGGGACGTTCGCGACGCCCCGACATATTCTCTCTCGGCGACGCCTCGCAGGGAAGGACCGACGGTGCCACGGGCACCAGGGACTCCCGGAATTTCGTGGCATCCGCCACAGCCATTGCGGATCATTGCCGGGACGGCGCGGTCAGGATCTCCCCCAACCGCCTGCAGGATGGTGGTTTCTCGCAGATTGCTGCTGCGCATCAAGCCGATCGCGCAGATCGACAACGCAATAAGGGTAGCCGCCGAAGCGCCTGCCGCCCACGGCAGGGCCGATGGCGCCTGCTTGACGGCCTGTCGGCTCATCTGCGCCTGCGGCGTTGCAACGAGAACGCCGCCCGCCTGGTCGCCCCGGAGAGAAGAGCGACTTCGGGCGGTGCTCCTAGCCACCGGCTCATTTGTTGCAGTTCTGCATGTTCGACGTTGTCGCGCCGGAGGCGGTGTTGTTGTCGATGTCGTTGCCCGCGGCGTCCTTGCAGCGGTCGGTCATGCCGCTCGACGATTTTGTCGAATTAGTAGCGTTCGGATCGGTGGGCGTTACCCCTGCACCAGAGCCGGTGCCGGTCCCATTTGCGCCATTGGTCATGCCGGATGTCGAGCCTGAACCGCTGTTGGTTCCGGTGCCGTTCGACTGTGCCATGGCCGATGTGGCCAGAGCGACCGCAAGCACGGTGGCGGAGAGAAGTTTGGTAATCATGGAGGATCTCCCTTGGTTGTGTGTGCTGCCTCCACCAAACCAGTCGCTCGCTTATATGTTCCGAGTGAAACGATCTTCAGCGAAATTCTTATGGGTTCTTTGCGATCGATTTGATGATGGCCCTCACATGTCGCGGAAACCGACCCGCGCGAGAAATATCATGTCTCCGGCAAAGCAAGCACCAATGATGTTTCAGCGATAGCTAAAGGAACCGAACGGCGAGCGCTGAATTTTGCTTCAAGCGGATATCGAAGGGACCGCGTTTTTGGAGCACCTCCATGAGGGACATAAGCGCCGAAGTCTCTGAAAAACAGAGCAATATTCGGGCAAAAGGGCCCTTTCAGCGATTCCTGCGCACAATCGGACCTGGTTTCATCACAGGCGCTTCGGACGATGACCCTTCGGGCATCGGCACGTACAGCCAAGCGGGCGCTCAGCTGGGCTTCGATGTCGGTTGGACCATGGTGTTCACTCTTCCGCTCATGGTCGCGATCCAGGAGATAGCAGCGCGGATAGGCCGCACGACGGGTCGAGGTATTTCCGGCAATCTGGCCCGACACTACCCGTCTCCCCTAATATATTTTGTAGCCTTGCTTTTGTTCGCCGCCAACGTGATCAACATCGGGGCGGACCTGAGCGCGATGGCTGATGCATTGCGATTGCTGGTGGGCGGCCCAAGCTCGCTTTACGTCGTTGCGTTCGGCCTGGCTTGCGTTTTGGCGATCGTCTTTCTCGACTACCGCCGGTACGTCACGGTCCTGAAATGGACAACGCTGAGCCTTTTTGCCTACGTGGTGGCTGCGTTTCTGGCTGATATCCCATGGGGCGAGGCCCTCAAGGGGGTCGTTCTTCCGCATATGGAATGGAGCCGGGCCTTTTTCACGACATTTCTGGCCATACTCGGCACCACGATTTCTCCCTACCTGTTCTTCTGGCAAGCGTCGCAAGAGGTCGAAGAGGAGACGATCGACCCCAAGGCCAAGCCGCTGAGGCGGGCACCGTGGCAAGCGCCGGGTGCCTTCCAGCGCATTCGCGCCGACACCCTGGTGGGCATGGCTTTTTCGAACCTGATAGCCATCGCAATCATCGTTACAACGGCTGCCACCCTGCACAAGGCCGGAGTGACCGACATCAATTCTTCCTCTGATGCGGCCAAGGCCCTGGAGCCGGTCGCGGGCAAATTCGCATTTGAGATCTTTGCAATGGGGATTATCGGCACCGGCCTTCTCGCGGTGCCGGTTCTCGCGGGCTCGGCCGCATTCGCCGTGGGCGAGGCGTGCCGCTGGCCAGTGGGACTGGAGCGCAAGCCGAAGGCAGCGATGGCATTTTATGCGACCCTGGCCGCCGCCGTGGCGCTGGGAATGGGGATCATGCTCACGCCGATCGATCCCATCAAGGCGCTTTACTGGAGCGCCGTCATCAACGGCATATGCGCGGTCCCCGTAATGGTCGTCATGATGCTGATGACCGGGCGCTCCGACATCATGGGCGAATTCCCCGTTGGGGGTTGGCTGCGCTTTCTCGGATGGCTCGCGACAATCACAATGGGACTGTCCGTGGTCGGCCTCGCGCTGCAATGGGCCTTTTGAGGGCCCCATCGCCTTGCACCTCAACGTGCGCTGAGCGCGACCATACGATCGAGGGCGGCGCCAAGGCCTTTCAGCGACACCGGGAAACTCAGCGGGGTTTCGGCCGCCGTGGTGACGTTGAGCTTGAGCTCGGTGCCTGCCTTGAGCCTCTGCGTCAGCGCCCGGTCGATCGGAAACAGCGCCACGCAGCCATTCGGCAGGCAGGTCCTGAACTTCAACGGTCCGACGGGCTGCTGGTCGTCGATCTGCGCCGCCACACCGGGCTCGAACAGGATGCCGAAGGGCAGCAGCAAGGTTCCGGTCAATCCGCCCTTCCGCCCCACGCGCAGTTCCACGGCCAGAAGCCTTTGGCCGTTTTTCTGCGTCTGGTCCTGCGTGACCGTGCAGACCCGGGCATTGTCCTGCATGCCGCAGGCCAGCTGCCAGTCCTGATAGATTTCCTGGAGCGACGATGCGCCGTTCGGCAGCGACGCCGCCTGCTGCTGTTGGGCGAAAGCAGCAGGCAGCGAAGCGGAGAAGGCAGCCGCGCAGATGGCGGCTGCCTTCAGCGAAAAATGTCTATGAACCAATGAATGCGGCCTTCTCTTTTGTGCCGGGCAAATGCCCAAAGTGTCGGCTTCGAGACGCCGTTATTCTCACGTACAGACCCATTCGCGGATCTTGCACTGGATCCCCCCCGCCTCGCAGGCCTGGAGCGCGAGGTCCTCCGCCTCCCGGCGGGTCTCGGCCGAGTTCACGCCCCAGGGGGTGAACCGGTGCTCCACCTTGTCGGCCACGGCGAGCGCGCCGCAATGCTTGTAGGGAAATCCTGTCTCGTCGTCGTCCGTCCAATGGCGGTGATTGCGGAACACGGCAACGACATTGCAGGCCTTTCCACCGGCATTCTCGCAATATTTCTGCGCTATGTCCTTGGCTTCCTGCCGCTTGTCGGCGCCCCAGAAGAAGCCGTACTTGGTATCGGTCTGGGAGTAGGCGATTGCCGCCCAGATGCCTTTCTCCTCCTGTGGCGGTTCGGACGGCTCCACAAGATCGGCCGAGACCACCTGCCCGCTCCACAGCAAGGCCATGCACAAGACTGTCAAACGTCGCGATTTCATGGTCCGCAATCCTTTCCAGGGCGCCTCGCCCATTCGCCTGACATCCTCACTTGGCCGCCGATGCGATGGAAATCACCACGCATGTGTTGCCCGTCGGCAGCAGAAGCGCTTCACCCGTGTTGCCGCCAAGCTCGTACACTTCGACCTGTCCGAGATGATCCGTGATCTTGCTGCCTTGCGGAAGAACGGAGGGAATGTCCGCGCACGGGCTGGCGAACGGCGCCACCCGCACCATCGCGCCCTCGCAGCCCGAAGCGGTGGGCGATGCGAAGACCACGCCGGCGGCCGGCCCGCTGTAGCGGTCCGTGGCATAGTCCATGCCGACAAAAGCCTGGACGGCGTGCTTGTCCGCGGCCTGGTCGTTCCACAGGGATTTGACGCTGTATTTCGTGCCGGTTGTCAAAAGCTGTCCGAGCACCGGAAAAACGGTCGAGCAGGCCTGTACGCCGGCCTGCTTGACGTGCTGGAGGAAGGGCGTGTCCGGCAGCGCGGGAGCGGCGGCGGCCTCGGCCTGTGCCGCCGTCGGGCTGCCGACCAGGCCGGCGATCGCGGCATAGTTCGCGCCGGCGAAGCCGATGCCCATCATGGCCAAGCCCAACAGCGACAATCCGACGATGCGCGGCCACCGCCGCGGCGGCTCGACGGGCCTCTTGCGGTCCGGCTCGACGATCCTTTTGCGGTCCGGATCGACGGTCGGATTGCTGCGCGTCGCGGAGATGAACGGGTCTTGCTGGCTCACGGTGCTGCCTCGGTCATTTGATTGGCGCAAGGGCCTCTGATAGCCCCTTGAGCGTTGCGGTGACGGTAATGGTCTGGCCATCGACGGTCGGGTAGGAAATCGCCGGCGTCGCCTTCTGCGCTATCTCCTGGCGCATCAGGGGTCCCACCGGCAGCATGCCGACGCAGACCATCTCGTTGCAGCCATTCAGATGCACGTCGATCGGTTCGGCGCGCCCATCGAACTTCAGCGACACCAGCCCATCGCTCCTGGCGTTCGGCGCGGTGCGTAGGATCATGTAGGGCTTGCCGTCCTGGGTGGCCGCGAGCGACCAACTGAACGCCATCTTGCCGGCGCCGTCCTCGATCACCTGCGAGACGTTGCAGACCTTCTTGCGCGCCTTGAGGTTCTCGTCGCAGATCAGTGTCCAGTTCTCGAAGGGACGGATGGTGCGCTGGTATTGTCCGAGCTTCACGTCGGGAGGCAAGACCACGTCGGAGGGCTTGATCCTGTAGGGCGAAGCCACCTGCCCGACAGCTGGCGCCAGCCCGCCGGCAAGCGCCAGGCAGGTCAGGCATGCCAAGGCGAATCCGGGAAAACCAGACGGTCTTCCCGGATCAGCGTCTAGCCTGTCATGGCCGGTTCGCCTGTTCATTGCCGCCCTGCTGCCCACCTCAGTTCAAGGTGAAGCTCAGGCCGGCGCCGACACCGACATTTCCACCCGCCGCCGTGCCGGACACGTTGCCACGGATGCGGCCGTCCTCGCTGGTGTAGCCCGCGCCGAAGGCAAAGGCGCTCGAATCCCGCCAGAAGCCGCCGCCGGCTGCCACGCTCAGCTTGCCGGGACGGTCGTCATAGCGCAGCGAGGCCGCCGCCAGTCCGATTGCCGCCGCCTGCCGGGCTTCGTCCCTGATGCCGCTGATGTCGGAATTGAGCTGGCCCACTTTCTGGTCGGTATAATTGTTGGCCTGCTGCAACGTCGTGACCGCCACCTGGTCGGTATAGGTCTTGCTCTGGGCCAGGTTCAGGTTCAGCTGGTTGACGTTGACCGCGTCGGTGCCGGCAACGCCGGGGCCGACGTTGGAGATGACGACAGGCGCATTCGGATCGCCGCCCTGCAGCGTTATCTTGTTGGTCTTGGTCGTCGATCCGTCCGGATTGTTGACGGTGTCGTATTGCACGGTGTTTTGGACAGTGCCGCCGATGCCGCCGATCGTCTTGGTCAGGTCCTCGATCGCCGTGTTGGTGGCGTAGAGCTGCGAGCCGTTGATCGCATCGGTGCTGCCGGAAGAAACGCGTCCGGCGGCGACATTGGTGATCGTCCGCTCGGAGCCGGCGTCGCCGACGCTGACGGTTCCGGTCGGGGTGGTGCCGGCATAGGCGTAGGTCTTGCCGTTGATGGTGGTGCTGGACGTACCGACCGCGGTCTGCGACACCGAACCCGAACCGAGCGCCACATCGCTGGCGTTGTTGGCCTGTGCGCCCTGGCCGAGCGCGACGGCGCCTTGGCCCGCGGCTGTCGAACCATGGCCGGCGGCCAGGCTGTCTGTGCCGCTCGCCACGCTCTCCGGCCCGATCGCCACGGCGTTGGTGCCCCCGGCGACGCTGTCTGCCAGTCCCGAATTGGCGTGGAAATACTTGATGCCGCCGCCATTGTTGATGTTGGTCAGCGCATTGTCGACGGCGGTGAAGCCATCATAGACGGTCGAATAATTGTTGCCCTGGATATTATAGGTCGGGCCGGTGATCGAGCCGTCGGGATTGACCGTGGTGCCGCCGCCGAACAGGTTGGTTACGTTCTGCGACACGCCGCGCAACTGCGAGACGTTGACGCCGTCGGTGTCGGCCGAACCCGCCGCGACATTGGTGAGCTTGCGTTCGGCCCCGGCGCCGCCGATCGACACCTCGCCCACCGAAGTCTGCGGGGTGGTCAGGGCAAAGGCCGTGTAACCGGCCTGTGCGCCGACCGTGGTGACGGACTGCGCGCCCAGCGCCACGCTGTTGATGAAGCTGCTTTGGGCGCCGGCGCCGAGCGCCACCGACTGGATGCCGGAGGCGAGCGAATTGGTGCCGAGCGCCAGGCCGTCGGCCAGCATCACATGGGCGTTCTGGCCGATGGCCGTGCCGCCGGGTGCCGTCTGGTCGACGACGGCGCCGTTGCCGATGCCGATGCCGTTATCGCCGTTGACGACCGTGGTCGGACCGACCGCGACCGATTCCGCGCCGACCGCCAGCGAGTCGCCCGCCACCGAATTGGCATGGAAATACTTGGTCGAGGTGGCCGATACGGCAGCGATGGCGCCGGCGAGCTGGCGCACCGTCACCGCGTCCTGGTCCTGCGTGCCGTCGGCCACATTGGTGATCTGCCGATAGGATGTGGCGTTGCCGACCGACACGGCGCCGCGCAGCGTCTTGTCGGTGGTGTTGTACTGGATGAAGTTGGATGGGCCGGCGGGCAGTTGCCCGGTAGCCGGAGCGATCGCGCGATCGGAGACCGAACCCGAGCCGAGCGCCACGCCGCCGTCGATGCTGGCGTTGCTGTCGCGGCCGAGCGCCAGCGCGCTGACCCCGGTCGCGGTCGCCTGGTAGCCGACCGCGGTGGAACCGACGCCTTGTGCGAAGGAGTCCGTCTGCGCCAGGCCGGCCTCGTTGGTGCGGGCGTAGCGGATGCCTATGCCGTTGGCATCGGTGTAGGCGGTCGAGGTGTCGCCGGCAATGTTGTTGATCGTGTTGCCGAGATTGGTCACGCCACTGCCGATATTGGCGATGTCGGTCGTGTTCTGCGTCACCTGCTGGTTGGTGGCGAAGAGCTGCGAGCCGTTGACGGCATCGGTCGAACCGCCGTTCAACTGCCCGGCCGCGACGTTCTGGATCTGGCGCTCGGCGCCGGCCGAGCCGACCGAGAAAGCGCCCGCCGGCGTGCCGCCGGCGAAGCTGTAGTTGACGCCGCCGATGGTTGCGCCGCCGACATTGGTCGTGGCACCCGACGCCGAATTCAGGCCGATCGCGACGTCGCCGGCATTGTTGGCCACCGCGTTCGGGCCGACAGCGACGGAATCGGCTCCCAGCGCCTGGGAGTCAGGCAGCGCCGAATTGGCATGGAAATACTTGATGCCGCCGCCGACATTGATGTTGTTGACGACGGCGCCGATGGCATCAACCGCCTGGTTGGTGGCGAAGAGCTGCGAACCGTTGATGGCGTCGGTCGAGAGCGCGCTGATCCGCCCCGCCGCCAGGTTGGTGATGGTGCGTTCCGCTCCGGGCGCGCCGATGCTGACCGTCGAGGTCGGGTTGGTGCCCTGGAAGGCATAGATCGTGCCGTTGACCACTCCACTGGCGGTGCCTACCGCCACGGCGGTCACCGAGCCCGAGCCGAGCGCCACGTCGCCGGAGCTTGCCGCCGCCGTCGCGCCGTTGCCCAGCGCGACATTGCCGGCGAGACCGGCGGCACCCGCCGTCGAGCCGTTGCCCAGCGCCACCGAGCCCTGCCCGATCGCCTTGTTGTTGTTGCCGATGGCGACCGCGCCGGCGGCCTGGTTGGCGGCGGTGGCGGTTGCCGTGCCGTCGCTGTTGGCGATGTTGTTGGCGCCGCCGGTGAAGGCGCCGGTGCCGCTGGCGAAGCTCGGATCGCCGATGGCCACCGCGCCGTCACCATAGGCGGTGTTGTTCGCACCGATGGAGATGGCTTGGCCGCCGGTCGCCACCGCGTTGGTGCCCATGGCAACCGCGTTGGTGGAACTGGCCGCGGCATTGTTGCCGATGGCGATGGCGCTCGTGGCCGACGCCGCGGCGCCGATGCCGAGTGCGGTGCTGGCGACCCCGCTGGCGTTGGCGCTGACGCCGGCAGCGAGGGAATTGTCTCCCGTCGCCTTGGATCCGGACCCGAATGAGGAGGCATTTTGGCCGCTGGCAACGGCGACGTTACCAACCGCTGTGCTGGCGGCGCCACTCGCAACGGAGGTGGTGCCTATGGCGATGGCAGATTGAGCGCTCGCGTTTGCAGCCGTTCCCAGCGAAGCTGCATTCAAGCCACTCGCAGCGGCATTGTTGCCGATCGCCGTGGCGTTGACGCCCGCGGCCTGGGCTCCAGACCCCGCCGCGACCGTGCCGGTAGCGCTCGCCACGGCCAAATTGCCCAGTGCCAGCGAGAAGTCGGCCGAAGCGGTGGCAGAGCGACCGAACGCCCCGGAGCTTGTCCCCGCAGCATTGGCAAATAGGCCGATCGCCGCGGCGTTCGTGCCAGTCGCCTTGCTTTGGCGGCCCATCGCGATCGTATCGACCTGGGACGCCGTCACATCAGTACCGATAGCGATGGCGCTCTGGGCCAGCGCTCCCGTTCCGGCGGCAGTGCGCGAGCCGAGATAGACTGAGTTTATCGTGGTTGCAGTCGCCTGAAAGCCGATTGCAACGGCATTCTGGGCGCCTGCGTTCGTGTTGGTACCTTGGGCAATGGTGTCCAGTCCCGACGAGACCGCGTTACTCCCGAGCGCGATGGCGCGCGTCCCGGTGGCTTTAGATGACCAACCCCCGGCGAATGACAGGGAACCGCTGGCCAAGGAACTGACGCCGACCGCGGTGGAGTTACCTCCGGAAGCAACGGAGAAGGTGCCCAAGGCGCTGTCGCCGGCGCCGGTGGCACTGGCGCTCACGCCGATCGCCACCGTGTTGACATTATTTGAGATTGTGCCAGAGCCCAGCGCCACCGCGCCGCCGGGGCCCGTGGCCGACGCGGTCCGGCCAATGGCAATCGAATATTGTGCCGCCGAATTGGCCTGGAAACCGACTGCTATGGCCCAGTTAAGGCTGGCGGTTGAGCCATTTCCGATCGCCACGGTCTCGGGACCGGTCGCTGAACCGCCGCCAGCCTGATATTGCGCCTGAGCCGGCATCGCAGCCATGCCGATCGCGAAGGCGCCCAGCATCGCGGCCGCCGCCGGCATCCCGCCGACCCCGAGCGTTCCCAGCCCCAGGCGCTTGCGCCCCATACCCTGCGCGCGATGAGCCATGCGCAGGACCGCCATCAAACGACGGCGAACCGAGCGAGAGCGAGGATCGGCATTCGCGATCCAGTTGCCGGCGAAACGCGCCGCGCGACGCTGCACAACAAGTGAGCCGCTCGAAGTCTTGGTGTCGGTCATGGTGCCCTCTCCGCTGGCCGGCATGGAATCGTCTGACAATTCCAATCCACGACAGGAAGACATGATTCCTGCTTGCGGTATTTCACGATATTGCTGTCTTGTGAGAAAAGAGTCGAGCAACCCGGCAGAGGTTAACGGCTCGTTACTTTAGCCGATGCTTTAAGACCAAGCAGTGAAACAACGCCGCAAGTCGACCTTCATCTAACCTTGGCGTTAAGCTTACCTACCCGCGCCTGCAATGGCGTCACCTGCCGGTATTTCTTCATCATGGTGGTAAAATGGCTCTGGCTAGAAAATCCGCAGGAATGAGCGATGTCCGCGATCGTCATGCGGCTGTCGGCAAGCAGCCTTTCGGCAAGGTCCAGCCGCAGGTCGAGGACATATTGGTGCGGCGGCACCCCGAACGTCCTGGCAAATGCCCGCACGAAGTGAGAGGGCGAAAGCGCGCAGACCGCGGCGATCTCGGCAAGCGACAGCTTGCGGGTGAAGTTCTCGTGCAGGAAGTCTTGCACCTTGCGTGCGGCACGGGGAGAAAGCCCGCCTTTTGCAGTGAGCGCCGGCTGCCGCGCCGAATTGATTCGAGAAACTGACCCAGGGGGGCCATCATCGCCCGGCATTCTTCGGCCTCCTGACATGTCCCAGATAAAGTTCAACCCGAGGCTTCCTTCCCCGTTTCGCCGGAAAACAATTCGTGATTGATCGCAGCGGGCCTGCAGCGTCAGGCCCGTTCATGGGATCGATGCGTCCCGACGGCGAACAATGCGCGGGCTGCATGGGCGCAAGCACGACCCCTACGGAGTATTCCTTGGCCAGGAATGTCCGCGAGCCGGGCCCGCGAACGGAATAAATCACGCGTCCTTGCGCTGTGGCCCTGCGCGGACCTGCACTTTCAGGAATGATGTCCAGGACGTATCGAGCTGCTCGCTCCCGATCGATGCCTTGGGAAACGCCGCTTTCCCGTGCCTCGTCCGCATTTTTCATTCGCGCTGCCTCAGCCGTCCGACGCCGCCTCAAATCCCCTTTCCCGACCCGGAAGATAGCGTAACGCTCGCACCTTGACTTGGGAAGAACTCCCACGCGCAAATAAAAATCTTTATTCGAGATAAAGATGGAAAAATGAACGGCTAGAGATCTCCGCGCCGGTTCTCGTACAGATCCCAGGCGAGTTCCACGATAGTCAGAAGAACGTCGTCCCGGTTCCACCCGGCAGCCACCGCAGCCTGGACGATCCCGTTGACGAGAGGCAGCAACTGGTCCTGGCAATCGGCCGACATATCGCCGTCGCCCGGCCCTTCGAAGTTGAACGTGATCATCCGGCGCCCCCCTCGCCTTCAGCCGAAGTGTTACATCGGCAATTTCATTCCCCCTTATATACAACGGATGCGGTACCAAAGTACAGGAAGCCCTGGAAGACCAAAGCAGAATGGGAGGGGCGCCGGAGCACAACGGCTCTATGCTTCCCCGGGGTCAGGGTGAACGCCGCTTTCAGCGTCTTGGTTGAGTTGCTCAAATAACCGTGCGCCGGCCGTTCTTGCATCCGTAGACACAACCCGGTAGCGCCGCGCGGCCAATGGGCGGATGTGGACATCGCCGGCTGCATTGCCTTCCGCGGGCGCTCGCTGGATAGTCCCGGCAATGTTCGAGACCCTGGTGATTCACTGGACACAAATACTGGCGATCATCTCGGTGGTGATGGCGACCATCGGCATTGCCCATGCCGTCATGACCAAGGAGGACGTCCGCGCCGCCACCGGCTGGGTCGGCGTCATGGTGCTGTCGCCAATCCTCGGCGTGCTGATCTATGCGGTGGCCGGCATCAACCGCATCCGCCGCGCCACGATCAGCGCCCAGCGCCCGCTTGCCGAAGGCCTGGTGTCGGCCAAGCATGAGCGCGACGTCGCCGCCGAAGAGGCCTTGATCGTCGAGCGCTATGGACAGCGCTTCACCGGCCTCAGGACGCTGGGCGACAGGGTGGCGCGGCGCGCGCTCAACCCGGGAAATGCAATCGACGTGCTGGAGAGCGGCGACGAGGCCTACCCCGCAATGTGCGCGGCGATCGACGGAGCCGAGCGCAGCGTCCTGCTGGAGACCTATATTTTCGACAATGACGGCGTCGGCCTGCTTTTCGTCGAAGCGCTGGCCGGCGCTGTCCGGCGCGGCGTCACCGTGCGTGTGCTGATCGATGCCGTCGGCGCCCGCTACTCCGTCCCCAGCATCCTGGGGCATCTGCGCCGCGCCAACATTACGGCGGATGTCTTCAACGGCAACATCGTCATGGGCCTGCGCCTGCCCTATGCCAACCTGCGGACCCACCGCAAGATCCTGGTGATCGACGGCACGGTTGCCTTTACCGGCGGCATGAACATCCGCAAGGGATTTTCGTCGGAGTTCGCCGGGTCGAACAGCGCCAGGGACACGCATTTCCAGGTCACCGGACCCGTCGTCGCCGACCTCTTCTCGGTCGCCGCGGAAGACTGGCGCTTCGCCACCAAGGAGGCGCTGAAGGGCGATGCCTGGCGGATCACACCGGTTTCACCGCCCGCCGGCCAGCCGATGCTGGTGCGTGCGGTCGCATCCGGGCCGGATGCCAGCAACGAAACCAACCACAAACTGCTGATCGGCGCCTTCTCGGTGGCGCGCAAGTCGATACGCCTGATGTCGCCCTATTTCCTGCCAGACCGGGAACTGATCAGTGCCCTGGTCACCGCGGCCAGGCGCGGTGTCGAGATCGATGTCGTGGTGCCGGCGGTGAACAATCTCTTCCTTGTCGACCGCGCCATGACCGCGCAATTCGACCAGATCCTGAAGAATTATTGCCGCATATGGCGCACGGAAGGACCCTTCGACCATTCCAAGCTGCTTTCGATCGACGGCGTGTGGGCCTATGTCGGGTCCTCCAATCTCGACGCCCGCTCGCTGCGGCTCAACTTCGAGATCGACCTGGAGGTCCTCGACGCAGGCTTCGCCACCGAGATCGAGAGGCGGATCGAAACGGCGATCGAAACGGCTGTTCCAGTCACGCTGGCCTCCTTGCGGGCGCGTCCCTTCATCATCCGCCTGTTCGACCGCATCCTCTGGCTGGGTTCGCCCTATCTCTAGAAAAAACCATTATCTCCGAGAAAAATCCTATCTTTAACAAAACGACGTGTTTGCCCGGTAGCATGTCACCAATGATGGAACATCGGCCGAAAGACTCTATTTCTAGGTACATGGTGAGAACCGTAGGGATGATGGGCGCGTTATGCGAATGAGCGGGCGCAGCCTGCCGGCCAGCATGCTCCTGTCCATTCGCGACAGGCGGATGCGCAAGGCCAACGCCTTGTCGCCGAAGAAGGACGGCGTCACCGGGACGCTGGTCGCCTCCTACAACGTCCACAAATGCATCGGCGTCGACCGCAAATTCGATCCCGACCGCACCAGCCGCGTCATCCGCGAGATCGCCCCCGACGTCATCGCCCTGCAGGAGGCCGACAATCGTTTCGGCGACCGTGTCGGGCTTCTCGACCTGCACCGTCTCGAACTGGAAACCGGCCTCGTGCCGGTGCCCATTTCCGCAACGGGCAAAGGCCACGGCTGGCACGGCAATGTCCTGCTGTTCAAAAGGGGCGTCGTTCGCGACGTGCATCAGATCAGGCTTCCGGGTCTCGAACCGCGCGGCGCCGTGGTGGCCGAGATCGATTTCGACGGAAATCAATCCTTGCGCATCATCGCGGCCCATCTGGGATTGCTGCGCCGCTCCCGCTCGCAACAGGCCCAGGTCGTGCTCGATCTCATGAACAGCCCCGATGAGAAGCCGACGCTCCTGCTCGGCGATCTGAACGAATGGCGGCTCGGAAACCGCTCCGCGCTGAACACGCTGCACGCGACCTTCGGCCCGCAGCCACCGGCAGTCCCCACCTTCCCGTCCAACCTGCCGCTGCTGGCGCTCGATCGGATCATGGCCAACCGGCACGGCATCATCGCGGCCGTCGAAGCGCATGACACGCCGCTGTCGCGCGTGGCCTCCGATCATCTGCCGCTGACCGCCTTCGTCCACTTGTAGTGATTTTTGCCGCGCGTCGGTCACGTCTTGATGTCCGCCGCGTTGGAAAGCGTGTGGTATGTACCCTGGAACAAGCTCCTCCTGTTGCGAGTTGATGCCAGTCAACCCCAGGAGGACGAAACGTGAAGAAGGTGATTTTGGCTTCCCTATTGGCGTTTGCCGCGACGGCTTCAGTCATTGCGCCAACGCAAGCCGCAAGTTTGACGATTCAGTCCGATGACGACAACCAATATTCCTCGGATGACGATTCCGGGATTGTCGTTCGCCGTCATCATGTGCGCCGTTATGACAACGAATACGATGGCGACCGGAACGCTCAGTACGAAGACTACGACAATGGCGGCTACCGCTGGCACCGCCGGCACCACCGCTGCCACACGGAAACGATCGTGCATTGGCGCCACCACCACAGGGTGTTCGAGGACGTTCGCGTCTGCGGCTGAGGCCGCTCCGTCTCCTGATCCTATCCTTGGCGGATTGCCGCCAAGGATAGCCGTTGACGTCCGTCGCCTTTCCACGGACGCGGCTATTGCCGCATTGCACAAATTCCCCAGCATGCCCACAATGCCGGCATGATCCGAACTTCACTCGCCGTCCTGGTGATCGATGAAAACCGCATCCGCGCTTCGATAATCGAGGCCGGCTTGCGCGAGGCGGGCCATGAGCGGGTCACCGTCATCCATGACGTCAGCGGCATTGCGCGCGGCATCGCCGAGATCGAGCCCGACGTCATCGTCATCGACCTGGAAAACCCCAACCGCGACATGCTGGAAAACATGTTCCAGCTGTCGCGCGCGGTGAAGCGGCCGATCGCCATGTTCGTCGACCGTTCCGACCAGGCCTCGATCGAGGCGGCGGTCGACGCCGGCGTTTCGGCCTATGTCGTCGACGGGTTGAGGCAGGAGCGCGTCAAGCCGATCCTCGACATGGCGGTGAGCCGCTTCAACGCTTTCTCGCGCATGGCGCGCGAGCTGGAAGAGGCGCGCAGCGAGCTCGAGAGCCGCAAGGTGATCGACCGCGCCAAGGGCATCCTGATGAAGTCGCGCGGCCTGACCGAAGAGGCCGCCTACACGCTGCTGCGCAAGACGGCGATGAACCAGAATCGCAAGATCAGCGATATCGCCCAGAGCCTGGTGACTGCCGCCGGGCTTCTCGGACCGGCGGAGGACGAATAGACATGGGCGCCGAGCACCAGATCACCGCCGGCTTCATGCCGCTTTTCGATAGCGCCGTCCTGGTCGCTGCCGGCGAACTGGGCTTTGCCGCGCGCGAAGGCATCGATCTCACGCTGCACCGCGAGACCTCCTGGGCCAACATCCGCGACCGCATCGCCATCGGCCATTTCGACCTCGCGCACATGCTCGGGCCGATGCCGCTCGCCTGCAATCTTGGCCTCACCCCCCTCGCCTCCGAGACCATCGTGCCCTTTTCGCTGGGGCTCGGCGGCAACTGCGTCACCATCTCCAACGCCGTCTGGGCGGGCATGGAGGCGCACGGCGCCGTGCCCGATCTCGATCCGGCGCGCGCCGGCGCGGCCCTTGGCGCGTTCATCCGCGAGCGGGCGGCCGCCGGCCGCGACCCACTGCGCTTTGCCGTCGTACATCCGCATTCCGGGCACAATTACGAACTGCGTTACTGGCTTGCCGCCTGCGGCATCGATCCCTCGCGCGAAATCGAGATCGTCATCGTGCCGCCGCCCTTCATGGCCGACGCGCTGGCAGCCGGCCGCATCGACGGCCATTGCGTCGGCGAACCCTGGAACAGCGCCGCCGTGGCAGCTGGCACCGGCCATATCGTCACCGTCAAGGCGCTGCTCTGGCGCAACAGCCCCGAGAAGGTGATCGGCGCGCGCAAGGCTTGGGCCGAACAGAGCCCCGAGGCACTGGCGGCGCTCTTGCGCGCACTGCATCACTCGGCGCGCTGGTGCCAGGATCCCGCGAACCGCGACGAATTGGCCGCGGTGATGGCGCAACGTGGCTTCCTTGGCCTGCCGCCGGCCGTCCAGATGCCGATCCTGACTGGCCGTCTCCGGCTGGGCGGCGGGGCGGAGCTGGACATCGACGACTTCTTCGTGCCGTTCGACAAGGCGGCCAACTTCCCCTGGAAAAGCCATGCGCTGTGGTTCTACACGCAGATGGTCCGCTGGGGGCATGTCGCGCACACGCCGGAAAACCTTGCCATCGCCCGCGATTGCTACCGGCCAGACCTGTACCGCTCGGCGCTGAAGCCGCTCGGCGTCGCGCTGCCCGGCGCCAATGCCAAGGTCGAGGGCGCGCTGAAGGTGGCGACGCCGGTGGGCTCGGCGGGCGCGAGCCTGGTGCTTGGCCCGGACGGCTTCTTCGACGGCCAGATCTTCGATCCCGACGAGATCGACGCCTATATTGCGAGCCAGTCGCGCCGCTGATCATTCGCGCGCCATTCTTGTGCATTGCACAAAATTTATGCGATCCATCGACCGGATTGGTCAATGTTTGACCTTATCCGTTGCTGGCGCGACCGAACCATGAGTCGGCGATCTAACTGATTTCGTTAGACATTCCAGCCAGTTCAGAAACTGGCACGGTTCCTGCATTGAAATAAACGAGCCCTTCTCGGGCAATCGAACAGGCGTCCAATGGCGGGCGCCACAGGCAAAGCTGCCGCTCAGGTCTACACGCGATCCCGGATGTACGGACGCGAGGGCCTGGACGGCGGCTTTTTTGTTTTGGACCCGAACACGCAATCAACGGAGCGCCGTTCCCAAGGCGCCCAACCGGAGACGACGATGACGAAACGGATCGGAACAACATCCCTGAAGGATTTCACCCGCCGCGATTTTCTGGTGAGCAGCGCGATGACCGCGGTGCTGTTCACCGTGGCGCTCCTGCTGTTTCCCACCGGCACCAAACCAGAGGGCAAGGCTCCGCAAGTGATCGCGCAAGGCGCGGCCTCTTCGCGCTGACCTATGCCGCACCGCATTCACCACCCAAGAACGAGCGCGGCGATGCCGCAAACCGGAGCCTGACATGACCGCAAATCTCCCAGCCGCGCCCAGCCAGGACACTGCTCCCCGGCAGGCGCTCGTAATGTCCACCATCGCCTTCACCGTCTGCTTCGCGGTGTGGACGATCTTTTCGATCATCGGCGTGCGCATTAAGCAGGATCTCGGGCTGAATGAGACGGAATTCGGCCTGCTCGTCGGCACGCCGATCCTCACCGGTTCCCTCGTGCGCATGGTGCTCGGCGTCTGGACCGATCGCTTTGGCGGGCGGCTGGTCTACACCGCGACCATGCTTGCGGCGGCAATCGCGACCTTCCTGCTGGCTTTTGCGCACACCTACGCGCAGATGCTGGTCGCCGCGCTCGGCGTCGGGCTAGCCGGCGGCTCCTTCGCCGTCGGCGTGTCTTACGTCTCGCGCTTCTTCCCCGCCGGCAAGCAGGGTACGGCCCTCGGCATCTTCGGTGCCGGCAATGTCGGGGCCGCGGTCACCAAGTTCCTGGCGCCGTTCGTGCTTCTTTCCTGGGGGTGGCAGTCGGTTGCGCTGATCTGGGCGGCGGCACTCGTCGTCATGGCTGTCGTCTTCTGGTTCACCACCGGCGATGACCCCGTCATTCGCGAGCGCCGTGCCGGCAAGGCGACACCCGTGAGGAGCTTCTGGCAGGAATTCGCGCCGCTCAAGAACCTGCAGGTCTGGCGCTTCGCCTTCTACTATTTCTTCGCCTTCGGTGCGTTCGTGGCGTTGTCGCTGTGGCTTCCGCGCTATCTGATCGGCGTCTACGGCTTCGGTCTCGCGACCGCCGGCATGATCGGCGCGGCCTATTCAATTCCCGCAAGTGTCTTCCGCGCTTATGGCGGCGTGCTCTCCGACCGGATCGGCGCCCGCACCGTGCTCTATTGGACTTTCGCGGTCAGTGCCGTCGCGACCTTCATTCTGTCTCTCCCCTCGGCAGACTACGTCGTACGCGGCATCAGCGGGCCGATCGCCTTCCATTTCGAGATCGGCCCGCTCGCCTTCATTGCCGTTGCCTGCGTGCTCGGCTTCTTCATGAGCCTTGGCAAGGCCGCCGTCTACAAACACATTCCCGCCTATTATCCACAGAGTGTCGGCGCGGTTGGTGGTGTGGTGGGCATGATCGGCGGTCTCGGTGGCTTTATCCTGCCGATCGCCTTTGGCGCGCTCAACGACCTCACCGGCGTCTGGTCGAGCTGCTTCATGCTGCTCTTCCTGATCGTCGTCACCTGCTTTGCCTGGATGCACTTTTCCATCCGGCGCATGGAGCGCGCGACAGCCGCCGAAGCTCCAGACCTTTCCTACGCCGCAGAGTGACACGGGAGCGGAGTAAGCACATGACCGAAAAACTCGTTATCATCGGCAACGGCATGGCCCCCGGGCGCATGCTGGAGCATCTGCTGGAACAGGCGCCGGGCCGCTACGCCGTCACCATCTTCAACGCCGAGCCGCGCGTGAACTATGACCGCATCATGCTGTCGCCCGTGCTGTCAGGCGAAAAGGCCTATGAGGAAATCATCATCCATGGCGACGGCTGGTACATCAAGCACGGCATCACCCTCTACAAGGGTCACAAGATCGTAGCCATCGACCGCCAAGCGAAGACCGTCACCTCCGATCACGGCGTGACCGAGCCCTACGACAAGCTTGTCATCGCCACCGGCTCGGTGCCGTTCATCATCCCGGTGCCGGGCCACAACCTGCCGGGCGTGCTGACCTATCGCGACCTGGATGACGTCCGCGCTATGATGCTTGCCGCCCAGTCGCGCGCCAAGGCCGTGGTCATCGGCGGCGGTCTGCTCGGGCTCGAGGCCGCGGCCGGGCTGAATTCGCAAGGCATGGATGTCACCGTGCTGCATGTCATGCCGACGCTGATGGAGCGCCAGCTAGATCCGGCCGCCGGCTATCTCCTGCAGCGCGCCGTCGAACAACGCGGCATCAAGGTCATCACCAAGGCCAACACCCAGGCGATCACAGGCAATGGCAAGGTCCAGCAGGTGGAACTCGCCGACGGCACAATCATCCCGGCGACCCTGGTGGTGATGGCGGTCGGCATCAGGCCGAATGCGGCGCTGGCCAAGGATGCAGGCATCGCCGTCAACCGCGGCATCGTCGTCGATGCCGGGATGCGCAGCAACGACCCCGACATCTTCGCGCTCGGCGAGTGCGCCGAGGTGGGCGGCACGGTCTACGGGCTGGTGGCGCCGCTCTACGAGATGGCGCGTGTTGCCGCTCATCAGCTTGCCGGCGACGAGACCGCCGCCTTCGTCCACATGGACACGCCGACCAAGCTCAAGGTCACCGGCATCGACCTCTTTTCGCTCGGCGACTTCGCCGATGGCGACGACCGCCAGGAGATCGTGCTGCGCGACGCTTCCGCCGGCGTCTACAAACGCCTGGTGCTCAGGGATGATCGCATCATCGGCACCGTGCTCTATGGCGAGACGGCTGACGGCGCCTGGTTCAACGACCTGAAGAAGAAGCAGACCGACATATCGCAAATGCGTGATACGTTGATCTTCGGCCAGTCCTACCAGGGGGGTGCCCCGCTGGACCCTATGGCGGCCGTTGCAGCCTTGCCGGATGATGCGGAAATCTGCGGCTGCAACGGCGTCTGCAAGGGCAAGATCACGGGCGCGATCACGGGCAAGGGCCTGACTTCGCTCGACGACGTCCGCGCCCACACCAAGGCGTCGGCCTCCTGCGGCTCCTGCACAGGGCTGGTCGAAAAGCTGATGGTGCTGACCCTTGGTGACACCTACAACCCGGCCGCGGTGCAGCCTATGTGTTCCTGCACCACGTTCGGCCATGACGAAGTACGCCGGCTGATCAAGGCCAAGCACCTGAAGACCATTCCGGCGGTCATGCAGGAACTGGAGTGGAAGACCTCCTGCGGCTGCGCCAAATGCCGGCCGGCACTCAACTACTATCTCGTCTGCGACTGGCCGGACGAGTATGCCGACGACTACCAGTCGCGCTTCATCAACGAGCGCGTCCACGCCAACATCCAGAAGGATGGCACCTATTCGGTGGTGCCGCGCATGTGGGGCGGCGTGACCAATGCGGCCGAACTGCGCGCCATCGCCGACGTCGTCGACAAATTCGAGATCCCGATGGTCAAGGTCACCGGCGGCCAGCGCATCGACATGCTGGGCATCCGCAAGGAGGACCTGCCGGCGGTGTGGGCCGATCTCGGCCAGGCCGGCTTCGTCTCGGGCCATGCCTATGCCAAGGGCCTGCGCACAGTGAAGACCTGCGTCGGCTCCGACTGGTGCCGCTTCGGCACGCAGGATTCGACCAGGCTCGGCATCCGCATCGAGAAATTCATGTGGGGTTCGTGGACCCCCGCCAAGGTCAAGATGGCGGTATCGGGTTGTCCGCGCAACTGTGCCGAGGCGACCTGCAAGGATGTCGGCGTGATCTGCGTCGACAGTGGTTACGAGATCCACTTCGCCGGTGCCGCCGGTCTCGATATCAAGGGCACGGAAGTGCTCGGCCTGGTCAGGACCGAAGACGAAGCGCTGCAGCACATCGTGGCGCTGACGCAGATGTATCGCGAGCAGGGCCGCTATCTCGAACGCATCTACAAATGGGCCAAGCGCGTCGGCATAGCCGAGGTCAAGCGCCAGATCATGGACGACGGCGAGAAGCGCCAGGCCTACTACGAGCGCTTTGTCTTTTCGCAGAAATTCGCCCAGGTCGATCCGTGGTCCGAGCGCGTCTCCGGCAAGGACAAGCACGAGTTCCGGCCCATGGCCTCGGTCGGGTTTGCGCAGGCGGCGGAGTGACAATCATGAACTGGATCGCGATCGGCACCATCTCCGATATTCCCCGGCGCGGCGCGCGCTGTGTCGCCACACCGCAAGGCAAGATCGCCGTCTTTCGCACGGCGGACGACGAGGTCTTCGCCATCGAGGACCATTGCCCGCACAAGGGCGGACCGCTGAGCCAGGGCATCGTCCATGGCGCGGCCGTGACGTGTCCTCTGCACAATTGGGTGATCTCGCTGGAGACGGGCAAGGCGCTTGGCGCCGACGAGGGCGCCGTGCGCACTATCCCGGTGAAGCGGGAAGGCGAGCGCCTGTTCATCGCGCTGGAAGCGCTGGCCAGCCGCGCGGCCTGAACCATGGAGATTGACGAAGCACGCGAGGTGAGGACCACCTGCCCTTATTGCGGGGTGGGCTGCGGCGTACTGGCAAAGATCGCCACGGACGGGCAGGTGTCCGTCCGTGGCGACCCCGATCATCCGGCGAATTTCGGCCGGCTCTGCTCGAAGGGCTCCGCGCTCGCCGAGACCATCGGCCTCGACGGCCGGCTGCTCCATCCGCAAATCCACGACCACGGCTCGTCTTGGGACAAGGCGCTCGACCTCGTCGCTTCGACCTTCTGTCAAACCATTGCCGAACATGGTCCCGACGCGGTCGCCTTCTACGTCTCCGGCCAGTTGCTGACCGAGGATTACTACCTCGCCAACAAGCTGATGAAGGGTTTTGTCGGCTCGGCCAACATCGACACAAATTCGCGTCTCTGCATGGCGTCCTCGGTCGCCGGCCACCGCCGCGCGTTTGGTTCGGACACCGTGCCGGGAACCTACGAGGATATGGAACTCTCCGATCTCATCGTGCTGGTCGGCTCCAACCTCGCCTGGTGCCATCCAGTGCTTTATCAGCGCATCGCGGCCGCCCGCGAAAAACGGCCCGAGATGAAGGTGGTGCTGGTCGACCCGCGCCGCACCGTGACATCTGACATCGCCGACATGCATCTGGCGATCGCGCCGGATGGCGACGTCGCCCTGTTCACCGGCCTGCTCGCCTGGCTCGGCCAGCACAATGCGCTCGATCGTGCCTATATCACGGCGCATACGTCCGGCTTTGGACAAGCACTGTTCGCCGCCTCGGCGCTCAACCTTGCCGGCGTCGCTGCCGCCACGGGGCTCAGCGAAGACGAGCTCGGCCGTTTCTACAGCCTGTTCGCCAGGACGGAGAAGACAGTCACCGTCTACAGCCAGGGCGTCAACCAGTCGTCCCAGGGCACCGACAAGGTCAATGCGATCATCAACTGCCATCTCGCCACTGGCCGTATCGGAAAACCGGGCGCCGGGCCGTTCTCTGTCACTGGCCAGCCCAACGCCATGGGCGGCCGCGAGGTCGGCGGCATGGCCAACATGCTCGCCGCCCATATGGAGATCGAAAACCCCGAGCATCGCGAACGCGTGCAGCGCTTCTGGAATGCGCCGGCGATTGCAGGGAAACCGGGCCTCAAGGCGGTCGATATGTTCAAGGCGGTTGCCGACGGACGCATCAAGGCGCTGTGGATCATGGCCACCAACCCGGTCGATTCGATGCCGGATGCAGGCGCCGTCGAAGCGGCGATCAAGGCCTGTCCCTTCGTCGTAGTGTCGGACGTGCTGGCCGAGACCGACACCGTCCGCCATGCCCATGTCCGGCTGCCGGCGACGGCCTGGGGCGAGAAGGATGGCACCGTCACCAATTCCGAGCGCCGCATCTCGCGCCAGCGCGCGTTCTTGCCGGTCCCCGGCGAGGCGCGGCCCGACTGGTGGATCATTGCCGAGGTGGCGCGGCGCATGGGCTTTGACGGGGCGTTTGCGCATGAGACGCCGGCGGAAATCTTTGCCGAGCACGCCGCGTTGTCGGCATTCGAGAATGACGGCGAGCGCGATTTCGACATTGGCGCTTATGCTGGTGTCGAAGACTACGACGCGCTAGCGCCTTTCCAATGGCCAGGGCCGAGCCCAGGCACCCCCCTCACCCCGACCGGGCACCAATCCATCCGCTTCTTCGCCAACGGCAACTTCTACACGCCCGACCGCAAGGCACGCTTCATCCCCATCCGCCCAACCGTCGAAACCCGCATCACCTCCGACTTCCCGCTCATCCTCAACACCGGCCGCATCCGCGACCACTGGCACACCATGACGCGTACGGGCAAAAGCCCGCGCCTGTCCCAGCACATCGCCGAGCCCTTGGTCGAAATCCACCCAGTGGATGCGCAACGCCACGGAATTGGCGATGCCGACATCGCACGCGTCTCGACCCCGCGCGGCGAGGTGCTGGTCCGCGCGCTGGTGACCACGCGCCAGCGCCGGGGCAGCCTGTTCGCGCCGATGCACTGGACGGACCAATTCGCCGCCAGGGCCCGGCTCGACACGCTCACCGCATCGCTTACCGATCCGGTGTCAGGCCAGCCGGCGTTGAAGCATGTCGCGGCCAGCATCGAGAAATTCACCGCCAGGACCTTCGGCTTTGCCGTGACACGCAAAAGACCCACGACGATGGCCGCCGACTACTGGGCGGTAGCCAGATGCCGGGGCGGCTGGCGGGTCGAGCTTGCCTTTGCCAATGACGATGTCGACTGGACGGCCTTCGCCGGTTCGCTCTTCGATACCGAGGATGCCGAAGTTCTCGCCTATCACGACCGCGAGGCCGGCCAACACCGCATCGCCGCCTTCGATGGCGAGCATCTGACGGGTGCCTTGTTCATCGCGCCAGGTCCGGTCGCGGTGTCGCGCGGCTGGGCGGCCGAGCAGCTCGGCGAGGTCCACGCCAGCCAGCGTCAGCGCTTCAGGATCGTTGCCGGTCGCGCCGGTGCCGGACGGCCCGATGCCGGCGCGACCGTCTGTTCCTGTTTCAACGTCGGGGTCAACCAGATCACGGCTGCCGCGGCCGCTGGCTGCACCACCGTGGACGCCATCGGCGCCGCGCTGAAGGCAGGCACCAATTGCGGCTCCTGCCGGTCCGAGATTCGCGCGATTATCGCGGCCAACCAGGTTCAGGCCGCCGAGTGAAGGCGACCCGCCAGGCCGGGCTGAACTCCGGCCGGAAGTTGGGATCGAACCTTTCCAGCAGAAATCGACTTCGCGGGTGATGGGGTGAAAGACGCCGCCATGGACCAGCAACCGGCCCCTGCAGGCGACCGTCGCGTGACGCCGCTCGCGTGGCTGGATCCCACCGTTCGGCTGACCATTGTTGGGAGGTGTTTTCCAAGCCATAGCAAGCAGTTGGCGAAATGCGCCATGAAATCGTCGCCGTGGATCTGTGGCTCGGCTGGCGCTGTCCTCCGCAATTGGTACGTCTGGACACGCGTGTTGAAGACTGAAAAATGGGGAACGCAACCTCGCCATCCGAGTTGATTCAAAGCATCGGGAGATCAGCGCTGAATCTGGAAGACATAGCCGGCCATCCGGCCTTGCACCGCTACGTTCAGGAACAGTCGCAGTCCCTGATCCGCATCTATGAGGAAAGCCCGCGCCTGGCTTCCATCTTTGCCACACAGCAGCGCTGGCTTTTGGGTCATGTCGGCCTTGCCATGCACTTCAGGCGAGACCCGAATGACCGCCGCAAGGAGCTGACCGTATCGCGTTTCATCGAGGTCGTGCACAAGAACGCGGTGGCCAGCCGCAACACGGCGGACGCCTTCATCAAGGAGATGCTGCACTACAACATCGCCGAGTATGTGGCGGGCGGCGACGGCCGCACGCATCCCCTGCAGCCGACAGCGGCCACCATCGAGCGATTCACCGGCTGGGTAACAGCCCATCTGCGCACGCTCGACCACATCGACGGCGGCGACCGGCTGGTCAGATTCCTGGAGCGGCCCGAGATGCTTGCCACGCTGCAGCCGCTGGTGGCTGACGGCCTGCTTGCGTCCAAGCCGGTGCGCGAACCCAACCAGACCTTCTCCCTGTTCATCTGGCTCAACAATGGCGGCATCGTCATGGACTGGCTGATGTCGGGCATCGACCCCAACCACGCCGGCCTGGAGCGGATTCCGACGGGCGTGGTTTCGATAGGTGACTTCGCCAAATGGCTCAAGCTGTCGCGGACCCATCTCGGCCGCAAACTGCGCACGGCGGAGGAACTCGGCAGCATTGGCTGGCTTGGTCAGCGTGGCCATTCGGTGATGTGGGTGTCGCACGGATTCTACGAGGAATACATGACCGTCCAGGCCGCCAAGCTGGCCGTCGTCGACACCGCCTTCAAGGCCTGTTTTCCGGCATCGCAGGGCGACGGCTGAGCAGCGCCGCGCATGAGAGTCATTCCAGGAAAACTGTGAAGCGTTTTCCGTCCGGAATTGTGCCAGAACAGGTGGATTGACCGGTTCCGCGTTTGCGTGGCTGCGCGACGCCAAGGACCTCGGCAGCGTCGGCTGGCTCGGCCAGCGCCCAGTCACGAAAAGCCGACGCTGGACAGGCGTCAGAGCCTGTCCGGCGTTACTGCCGCGTGTACACCCTCCACCTGTGTCGATTGATGCTCGCCGAGCTTGATCGACACTGATCGCGGGCGGCTTTCTCAATCGATGTCGAACGAGACGCCTTGGGCGAGCGGCAGCGCCTTGGAATAGTTCACCGTGTTGGTGGCGCGGCGCATATAGGCCTTCCATGCATCGGAGCCGCTCTCGCGTCCGCCGCCGGTTTCTTTCTCGCCGCCGAAGGCACCGCCGATTTCGGCGCCTGAGGTGCCGATATTGACATTGGCGATGCCGCAATCCGAACCGTCGACACCGAGAAAGCGCTCGGATTCCTGCAGGTCGCGGGTGAAGATCGACGACGACAAGCCGGCACCCACCGCATTGTGCTCGTCAAGCACAGCGTCGAAATCCGAATACTTCATCACGTAGAGGATCGGCGCGAAGGTTTCTTCCGTTACTGGCGAAACCTGCTTTGGCATTTCGACCAGCGCCGGATGGACATAATAGGCATCCGGATGGCCATTCTCGACCCGTGTCCCGCCGGTCACCTTGCCGCCATGGGCGGTCGCTTCGCTCAGGGCCTTCTGCATGGCATCGAACGCTGCCTTGTCGATCAACGGCCCGACCAGCGACGAGGTCTCCAGCGGATTGCCGACCGAAACGCTCTGATAGGCCTTCTTCAGCCGCGGCACCAAGGCGTCGTAGACGCTGTCATGGACGAACAGGCGGCGCAGCGTCGTGCAGCGCTGGCCAGCCGTGCCCATGGCCCCGAAGGCGATGGCGCGCAGCGCCATGTCGAGATCGGCCGTCGGGCACACGATGCCGGCATTGTTGCCGCCCAGTTCCAGCACCGCTCGTGCAAAACGCTTGGCCAGGCGCGGACCGACATCCCGGCCCATGCGGGTCGAGCCGGTGGCCGAAACCAGCGGCACCTTCGGATGATCGACCAGGATCTCGCCGACGGCACGGTCGCCGATCAGCACCGGCGCCAGGCCTTGCGGTGCGTCCGCGCCGAAGCGCTTGACCGCGCGCTTGAAGATCGCCTCGCAGGCAAGCGCCGTCAGCGGCGTCTTCTCGGAAGGTTTCCATACCACTGCATCGCCGCAGACCAGCGCCAGCGCTGCGTTCCACGACCACACGGCGACCGGGAAGTTGAAAGCCGAGATGACACCAACGACGCCGAGCGGATGCCAGGTTTCCATCATACGGTGGCCGGGACGCTCGGTGGCGATGGTCAGACCGTACAATTGCCGTGAGAGACCGACGGCGAAATCGCAGATGTCGATCATTTCCTGCACTTCACCGAGCCCTTCGGAGGGTATCTTGCCAACCTCGATCGACACCAGCCGGCCCAGCTCGGTCTTGTGCGCGCGCAGTTCTTCGCCCAGCAGCCGAACCAGTTCGCCGCGCTTGGGACCCGGCACCAGCCGCCAGGACTGGAATGCCTGGTGGGCGTCATTAATGGTCTTTGCCGCGTCGACTGGCGAGATCGTCTTCAGCGCCGCGATCTGCTCACCCGTCACCGGGCTGCGCACGATCAGGTCGCCGCCGACAAGCGCCTCCTTGGCCACGCCCAATTTCGCCAGAAGCTCGGCCGTTTCCTTCGCTATCGTCATTTTTGTCCCTTTCAGATCCCGCCGCTCGTGTGGCGTGGGTCAACGTCTTGCGCCATGCCTTCCCGCGCCGTTGCGGCTGGAAGGGGCCATCATGGCGTGCCATTACCTGTTTCAGGGGAAAATCGCCACCCCGGCATGGTCCAAGCCCAGGCTGCACGATTGAGCCAGACGACCCTTGGAGCAGAACTGGCAGAGGGCGCTTAGTCTAGTTTGCCTTTTTGGCCGGCGCGCGCACGGCGCCGTCCTTGATCAGACGGTCGATATGCATGCGGATATGGGCTGCTTCCGCCGCCGTGTTGGCGAGCGCAATGGCGCGGTCGAAGGCAATGCGTGCCTCCTCGCCCCGGTCGAGTTGCATCAAGAGCCCGCCCTTGAGGCCGAAGAAATGGAAATAGCCGGATAGTCTCTGCTCGAGCGGCTCGATCATCGCCAGCGCCGCTTCCGGTCCGCGCACCTTGGCCACCGCGACCGCACGGTTGAGCGTGATGACCGGCGACGGCTGCATCTGTTCGAGCAGGCCGTAGAGCAGGTCGATCTCCACCCAATCCGTGTCCTCGGCCTTCTCGGCCCGCGCGTGGAGCGCCGCGATCGCCGCCTGCACCTGGTAAGGGCCGGGCTTGCGGTGGCGCAGGGCCTTGTCGACCAGCGCCAGCCCTTCGTCGATCATCTTGCGGCTCCACAGGCTTCGATCCTGGTCCTCGAGCAGCACGATCTCGCCATCATCGTCGAAACGTGCCGGTGCGCGTGCGTGCTGCAGGAGAAGCAGCGCCGTCAGCCCCATGATCTCCGGCTCGGTCTGGAACAATCTGAGCAGCAGCCGTGCCAGCCGGATCGCTTCCTCGCACAGAGGCGCGCGGGCCGGCGCCTCGCCGCTGTTGGTCGAATAGCCCTCGTTGAAGATCAGGTAGACCATGGACGCGACCGCCGCGAGCCGCTCGGAGCGCTCGACCGCGCCTGGCGTCTCGAACGGCACGCCGGCGTCCGCGATGCGCGCCTTGGCGCGGGTGATGCGCTGCTCCATCGCGCTCTCGCCGATCAGGAAGGCGCGCGCGATCTGCTTGACGGTGAGGCCGGAGACGACGCGCAGCGCCACTGCGATCTGCTGTGTTGCGGGCAAATCAGGGTGACAGCAGATGAACAGCAGCCGCAGGATGTCGTCGCGGTAATGCGCGCCGTCCAGCCGCTCCGCGATATCGCTCTCGGCGTCTTCCAGATCGGATATCTGGTCTTCCTCTGGTATCGGCGCTTGCTTGGCGCGCTTGCGCACCGCGTCGATGCCGCTGTTGCGGCCGACGAAGATCAGCCAGGCCGCCGGATCGCGTGGCGGCCCGTTCTGCGGCCAGTTCTTCAGCGCCTTGAGACAAGCGTCCTGGAAAGCTTCCTCCGCGGTATCGAGATCGCGGAAATAGCGCAGCAGTGCGCCCATCGCTTGTGGGCGGGCAGCGCTGATTGCGGAGCTTATCCAGGCGAATTCGGTCATGCTGGAACCCTGGTTGGATGGAACACCGATACCGGCCGGATCTCATAGGAACCGCCGCTCGGGTTGACCTCGGAAAGCTCGCGGGCGAATTCGACGGCCTCGTCGAGGTCAGCGCAATCGAGCGTATAGAAGCCGAGGAACTGTTCCTTGGTTTCGGCGAACGGCCCGTCGATGACCAGCGATTCGCCTTTCACTTTCCGCAGCGTCGTTGCCGCAGTTGTGGGCAAAAGCCGCGCCACGGGCCCAAGCCGGCCGGCGTTGGCATACTTCTCCTGGACACCGAGCAGGTCGGCCATGACCTTGTCGTCCTGTTCCTTGCTCCAGGAGCAGACGACATCTTCGGAGGCGTAGCAGAGGATGGCATAGAGCATGGAGGGTCCTTTCTGTAGCAAAGGACGAAACAGTAGGGCCGATCCCGACATGGCGTCGATAAAAAAAATCGAGACGCCGCGGATTCAGCGGCCGCTGATTGCCGCCGATCGACTCTCCTGCGTCTTCAACCATCTCAGCACGAGCGCTTCCTCCTCATCGAGACCGTCTATGGATCGCTTGCGCTTGTTGGCTTCCGCCATTTCGGCAAGCAGCCGTCCTTCGCTCCAGGCCTCGAAGACCTGCGGGTGGATATAGCATTTGCGGCAGACCGCGCGCGTATTGCCCAGCCGTTCGGCCACTTTGTCGATGATGTTGTTCATCGCCCGCTTTCGCTGTGCCTGGCTTTCAGGCAGTTCCGTCTGTGCAAACAGCGACGCGGCATGGATGGTGCCGCCCCATGTGCGGAAATGCTTCGAACTGAACGCGTCGCCGGCGGCGTCCCGGATGTAGCGGTTGACGTCGTCGGAGCGGACCGGGCGTCTGTCGTCCCTCTCGTCGAGATACTGGAACAGTTTCTGGCCCGGCAGGTCCTGCGCGCCCCGAACGATCCCGGCGATGCGGCGGTCCACCAGCTTCAATCTCCATTCCTTGCCGGACTTTCCCTTGAAGGCGAAGCGCAGGCTCGATCCCTTGATGTCGACATGCCGATCGCGCAACGTCGTCAGGCCGAAGCTCTTGTTATCGCGTGCATAGGCCGCGTTGCCGACGCGGATCATCGTGTTGTCGAGCAGCCAGACCACCGCTGCGACGACGCGTTCGAGCGGCAGGCCGTGACGGCGCAAGTCGCTGTCGATTCTGCGCCGAAGGTCCGGCAGGCTTTCGGCAAAAGCGACGAGGCTCGAATATTTGACACCGTCGCGCTCCTCGGCCCATTGCGGGTGATAGCGATACTGCTTGCGCCCCCGCTGATCCCTCCCGGTCGCCTGGATATGCCCATTCGGATCGGGCGAAATCCAGACATCGGTCCAGGCCGGGGGAATGACGATGGCCGCGATGCGCGCCCTGTCGGCATCGGAGACCGCTCTCCCGTCCGGTCCCTTGTAGGTAAAGCCCTTGCCAGCCTTCAGCCGGCGGATGCCGGGCTCGGCATCGCTGACATAGGTCAGCGCGGTATCCCGGGCGGAAATCTGTGGTCGATTCTTGGGTACGCTATCACAGTCAGCCAATCGGCTACGCGACGATCCGGTTCTCTGCAGCATGACGGCTCCACGCAAAATGTCCGTAGATAAGTTGCGGGCAGACTGCTGGTTCCACACCCCGTCTGGAAAGCAGGATCCGGTGGCGTCGGCGAGGCAATGCGCTGCATCTGTGTCGGCGGAAAGGACAGCCGGCGGCGCGCCTTTTTTTACGCCTTTTCGAGCACCACCGGGATGACGTCGACAGCCTGCTCCCCGACCTGTCCGCCGGTCGTCTTCAGCACGCCGACGATGGGCGCCACATCCGAATAGTCGCGCCCGTAACCGACGGTGATATGGTCGTTGGAAGCCCGCATGCCGTTGGTCGGATCGAACTCCTGCCAGCCGGCATCACGCCCGCACCAGACCTTGACCCAGGCATGCATGGCATCCGCACCTTCCAGCCGCGGCTTGCCCTTGGGCGGAATGGTTCGCAGGAAGCCGCTGACATAGCCGGCCGGAATGCCGAGTCCGCGCAGCCCGGCGATCATGATGTGCGAGAAATCCTGGCAGACGCCCCGCTTCAGCCGAAAGGCATCGCTGGCCAGGGTCCGCACCGTGGTCGCTTCGCCATCATAGGTGAAATCATGGTGGATGCGCTTGCAGAGGCTCATCGCCGTGCCGGCGGTCGAGCCACCGATGCTGTCTTGCGCATAGGTGGTGATCGCCGCATCCATGCCGGCGTGGCCGCTTGCCGCCAGGAAGTGATGCGGCGACGCCGACGCCAGCGACCGCACGGCCGCCAGCTCCCGCCTCAGTCGGCCGATATCGGGCGACACGTCGAGCCCAGGCTCGGGCCGCGACACCGAAACGCGCGCGCTCATCCTTATGTCGAGCGCTTCATGCGCGTCGCGAAACGCGATCGAGGTAACGTTGTTGCCGAAAAAATCGGTAAAGTCGGATCGTTCATTGGGTGCCGGTTCAAAGGACAGCGAAGCGGCGATGACGCGCTGCACGCCGCCAATGGTCGGCGGCAGCACCCGCACCTGATGCCGGCCGCCGCCGGCAGCGGCGGCGTAGTCGTAATGGAGCAGAAGCCGGATGTCGTACAGCATGGCCATTGCTTTCTAGCCGAAATAGGCTTTGGCGAGGCTGTCGTAGAGGCCGCCGATTTCGCTGGCGAGTTCGTTCAGCGCCTTCGTCGTCATGTCAGCCGGCTCCTTGATGGCGATGGCGGTATTGAGCTGCAGGATCTCCTTGGCCGCCGCCGACATGTGCCCCTCGCCGCCGGTCGCCGGCAGCAGCCCTATCTCGGTCTTCAGCCTTTCCAGCTGGAACAGGATGGAGCGTGGATTGAGCGGATCGAGCGCCAGGAGATCGACCACCGTGCGCCGGCCGGCCTGCACCGGATATTGCCGGCGATGGGTCATGACGCTGTCGCCGATCTCCAGCATCATGTCCAGCGCGCCATCCGGCGCCTTGGTGCCGGTCAGTCGGGCCAGCGTGCCGGCGATCTGGATGCCACGTTCCAGCCGCCGGCCGATCTCGAGGAAGCGCCAGCCGGCGAAACGGTACATGTTCTCGTGCAGCAGGCCGGAGAATCCGGCAAGCTTGCGCAGAATGACGGTCATGGCCCGCGTCGCGTCGTCGCCGGGCGCCACGGTGGTGGCGAACCGATGGATCGTCTTCGACAAATCCTTGAGCGCCAGCCAGCCATCCGGCGAGAAACGATCGCGGATCTGGCCGGCGCTGTAGACAGCGCTGTCGAGCATGCCGATCAGCCCTGGCGGGATCGCCGTTTCGACATCGATGCCGAACGGCTCGAGATAGTCCCTGATATCTGCCAGCAGAGGCATGTCGGGATCGGACGTTTCGGCGAGCCGCACATGATAGGCGCGCAGGATGCGCACGGTGTCTTCCGAGCGTTCGATGTAGCGGCCGAGCCAGGTCAGGTTTTCCGCCGCGCGGCTGGGCAGGCTACCTGGCCTGGTGCGGTTGAAGCTGTCGCCCTCCTGCGGCAGCAGCGTCTCGCGCTCGACTGGTCTGTCGCTGACCACCCAGACATCAGCCGCCTGGCCGCCGCGCTGCATGGCGATCGCCGTCGGGTCGAGCGACAGGCCGACGCGGGCGAAACCGCCCGGCATCACCGTCCATCCCTCGGGCGTGCGCGCCAGATAGACGCGCAAGCTCGCCGGCCGGGGTTCCAGCCAGCCGCCGACATAGACGGGTGTCGTCGAAAGTGTCACCGCTTCCTGGCCGACGAAGGCCTCGCCATCGCGTTCGATGCGCGCCACCAGTTCCGCCCGTTCCCCGACCGACAGCGCCGAGCCGAGCTTTGTCTGTCCGTCATCCTCGAAGGCAAGCCTTGTCGACAGCGCCGGGCCGACCACCATGCGGTCGATATTGGCGAGGACATGGGCGCGCTCCGTCCCCTGCCCGCACCACCATGTCGCCACACTGGGCAAAAGCAGCTCCTCGCCCCACAATTCGCGCGCGATCTTGGGCAGGAACGCAAGCAGCGCACGCGTCTCCATCAGGCCCGATCCCAGCGCATTGACGGTGGACACCGTACCTTGCCGGATCGCTTCGACCAGGCCCGGCGTGCCGATCTGCGAATCCGGACGCAGTTCGAGAGGATCGGCAAAGGCGGCATCGAGCCGCCGCCACAGCACGCTGATCGGCATCAGGCCCGACACGGTGCGCACCATGAGCCTGCCGCCGGAAACAGTCAGATCCTCGCCTTCGAGCAGCATGATGCCGAGGTAGCGGGCGATATAGGCGTGTTCATAGTAGGTTTCGTTGAGCGGCCCCGGCGTCAGGATGGCGACGCGGCCGTCGCTCTCCTTTGCCATTCCGATCAGCGCATCGCGGAAGCGACGGAAGAAGCCGGCGAGCCGGTGCACATGCATCTCGCCATAGATGTCTGACAGTGCGCGCGTGGTGGCGACCCGGTTCTCCAGCGCGAAGCCGGCGCCCGAAGGCGCCTGGGTGCGGTCGCCAAGCACCCACCAGCGGCCATCGGGCCCGCGGCCGAGCTCGAAGGCGCAGAAGTGCAGGAAATGCCCTCCGGCCGGCCTGGTGCCGACCACGGGCCGCAAGTATTCAGGGCTCGCCGCGATCAGCCCTGCCGGCAGGGTGCCTTTTTCGACCAGTCGGTTCTGTCCATGGATATCGGCGACAATTTCCTCGAGCAGGTCGGCGCGCTGCACCAGGCCGGCGCTGATCGCCTGCCACTCGCAGTCCTCGATGAGCACGGGAATATGCGCCAGCGGCCATTCGCGCTCGTTGGCGCCTGCCTTGTCATAGACGCGGTAGTAAACACCCGCATCGCGCAGATACTGGTCGGCGCGGGCGAAGCGCTGGCCGAGCTTTTCGGCCCCGAGTTCGTCCAGCGCTTCGACAAAATCCTTCCAGACCGGGCGGGGATTGCCCGACGCGTCGACCATCTCGTCGACGACGCCGTCAATCGGCTGGTAGTGCTCCAGCAGGCTATGGGCCTGCGGCTTGCCGCGCACCCTTTTGTGATTCCCCTTTGCCATGTCAGATCACAGTCTTGGCGGACGCCTGAGGTCAAGGGTCATCGGGAAATCTTCCCCCGGCTGTTCTTCACGCAACACATAGCCGGACGGGGTATGGCCGCGCGGTTCGAAGCGGGCGAGCCGCCTTGCCTCGGCCTCGTTGCCATTGACCGGGAAGGTGTCGTAGTTGCGCCCGCCGGGATGGGCGACATGGTAGGCGCAGCCGCCGACCGCCCTGCCCGACCAGCGGTCGTAGATGTCGAACACCAGCGGCGTGTTGACCGGCAGTGCCGGATGCAGGCCCGAAGCCGGCTGCCAGGCCTTGAAGCGCACGCCCGCTACCGCGACCTCCCGGTTGTCGGTAGCCCTCATCGGCACGATGCGGCCGTTGCAGACGATCGCATGGCGCTCCGGATTGAGACCTTCGGTCTTGACCTGCAGCCGTTCGACCGAGGAATCGACGAAACGCACCGTGCCGCCGATCGCGCCCTGCTCGCCCATGACATGCCATGGCTCCAGCGCTTGCCTGAGCTCCAGCTTGATGCCCGCATGCTGGACTTCGCCGCAGAAGGGAAAGCGGAATTCGAGCTGGGCGTCGAACCATTCGGGCCGGAACTCGAAACCATTGAGCTTGAGGTCGTCGAGCACATCGAGAAAGTCCGCCCAGACATAGTGCGGCAGCATGAAGCGGTCATGCAGCGAAGTGCCCCAGCGCACGAAGCGTCCGTCGAGCGGGTTCTTCCAGGCGCGTGCGATGATGGCCCGCACCAGCAATTGCTGCGCCAGAGACATGCGCGCATTGGGTGGCATCTCGAATCCACGGAATTCGACAAGGCCAAGCCGACCGGTCGGTCCATCGGGCGAGAACAGCTTGTCGATGCAGATTTCCGAGCGATGCGTATTGCCGGTGACGTCGGTCAACAGATTGCGGAACAGGCGGTCGACCAGCCATGGCAAGGGTGCGGCCCCCTGGTCGGGATGCGGCACCTGCGCCATGGCGATCTCGAGCTCATAGAGCGAATCGTGCCGCGCCTCATCGAAACGTGGCGCCTGGCTGGTCGGGCCGATGAACAGGCCGGAGAACAGATAGGACAACGAGGGACGCCGTTGCCATTGCAGCACCAGGCTCTTCAGCAGGTCGGGCCGGCGCAGGAACGGACTGTCATTGGGCGTGGCGCCACCGACCACGACATGGTTGCCGCCGCCGGTACCGGTGTGGCGGCCATCGATCATGAACTTGTCGGCGCCAAGCCGCGTCTGCCGCGCCTCGTCATAGATCGCCGTCGTCGTCGCCACGCAATCCTGCCAATTCGAGGCGGGATGGATGTTGACTTCGATGACGCCGGGGTCGGGTGCCACGCGGATGACGTTGAGGCGCGGGTCCTGCGGCGGGCCGTAGCCCTCGATATGCACGGGAAGGCCAATCGCCTTTGCCGCGTTCTCGGCAGCGGCGACGAGTTCGAGATAGTCTTCCAGCGCCTCGACCGGCGGCATGAAAACGCACAGCCTGCCGTCACGCGGTTCGACCGAAAGTGCCGTGCGCACCGCGCCGCCGATCTCGGTGATCTCCTGCTCGACCCGCTCCTGCTGGCCGGTCGCCGCCGTGAACGACACCGCCTGCTGGCGGCGGGCCATTTCGTCGGCGCCTTCCAGTTCGGCCGGAGCCGCCGCAGGCAAGATTGCTTCCCGCACGGGCAGCGGGCCACGCGGCAGCGACGGATCGACAGGCACGATGTAGGGGAACTGCGCGGGCGGCACATGAGGAAGCGTTCCCAGCGGCAAGCGGTAGCCGACCGGGGAATCGCCCGGCACCAGGAACAGCCGGCCGCGCCGCGTCGTCCACCTCTCCGAACGCCAGCGCGGATCGGACGCCTGGCTGTTCCAGCGCTGCACTGGCAGCACATAGCCGGACGGCTTGGTCAGCCCGCGCTCGAAGACGCGCGCCATGCGGCTGCGTTCCTCGGGGTTTTCCAGCTTGGAGTTGGACGGGTCGACATTCTCGGGCAGCTTGCCTTCCTTGAGCAGCCATTCGGCCGGATCCTCATAGGCTTCACTGACCATGGACGTGTCGATGCCGAGCTCGCCGGCGATCGCCGTCAGCAGGCTTTCGGCCTGTTTCGGCCCGACATCAGCCGAGCTTTTCTCCGGCGCGATCAGCGACGGATCGCTCCACACCGGCTCGCCGTCGGCGCGCCAAAAGAGTGAGAAGGTCCAGCGCGGCAGGCTTTCACCGGGATACCATTTGCCCTGGCCGTAATGCAGAAAGCCGCCGGGCGCGAAGCGCTCGCGCAGGCGGCGGATCAGCGCGTCGGCCTTTTCACGCTTGCTCGGCCCGACGGCGGCGGTGTTCCACTCGGCGGCCTCGAAATCGTCGATCGACACGAAGGTCGGTTCGCCGCCCATGGTCAGCCGCACATCCCCGGCCGCGAGCGCGGCATCGACCTTGTTGCCGAGCGCGTCGAGCGCCTGCCAGCTTTCATCCGAGAACGGCTTGGTGATGCGCGGATGTTCGGCGATGCGATCGACCCGCATCTCGAAGCCGAACTCGACATTGGCAAAGCTCGCCATGCCTGAAATGGGTGCCGCATTGCGGAAATGCGGCGTGGCGGCCAGCGGCACATGGCTCTCGCCGGTGAGCAGGCCGGAAGTCGGGTCGAAACCGATCCAGCCGGCACCGGGAAGATAGACCTCGCACCAGGCATGCAGGTCGGTGAAATCGACTGATGTGCCGGCCGGCCCGTCCAGCGCGACCAGGTCGGGCTTGAGCTGGATCAGATAGCCCGAGACGAAGCGCGCGGCGACGCCGAGATTGCGCAGGATCTGCACCAGAAGCCAACTCGAATCCCGGCAGGAGCCCTTTGCCGCCGCCAGCGTTTCCTCCGGTGAGAAGACGCCGGTCTCCATGCGCACGATGTAGGCGATCTCGCGCTGCAGACGCGCATTGAGGTCGACGAGGAAATTGACCGTGTTCGGCGCGCTGCGGTCGACGGTTTCCAGGAAAGCCGAGAGAAGCGGCCCCGCCGGCTCCGGTGCCCGGTAGATGGCCAGATCAGCCCTGATTTCCTCGGGATAATCGAACGGGAACGCCTCCGCCGACGGTTCGACGAAGAAGTCGAACGGATTGTAGACCGTCATGTCGGCGACGAGATCGACCTCGATCTTCAGCTCCGTCACCGGCTCGGGAAAGACAAAACGGGCGAGGAAGTTGCCGTAGGGGTCTTGCTGCAGATTGACGAAGTGGTTCGCCGGCTCGACCTTGAGCGAATGGCTCAACACCTTGGTGCGGGAATGCGGTGCTGGCTGAAGCCTGATCACCTGGGGACCCAGAACCACCGGCCGGTCGTATTTGTAGTGGGTCAGGTGGTAGACGGCTGCCAGAATTGCCATGGGGCCCCGGAGATCGGCGTTTAGCTGGCCGGACCCTGACACATCTGGTCGCCATTCTCCAAGCGGATGTTGCGGTGCACCTAAATTAAACGGCTATCGAACGGTCAGAAGAACGCCTGTATCCCCGTCTGCGCCCGTCCCAGGATCAGCGCGTGCACGTCATGCGTGCCCTCATAGGTGTTGACGGTCTCCAAATTCTGCGCGTGGCGCATGACGTGGTAGCCGATCTGGATACCGTTGCCGCCATGCATGTCGCGGGCCTGGCGAGCGACGTCGAGCGCCTTGCCGCAATTGTTGCGCTTGACGATCGAGATCATTTCCGGCGCCATTTTGCCTTCATCGAGCAGACGCCCGACGCGCAACGAAGCCTGCAGCCCCAAAGCGATCTCGGTCTGCATATCGGCGAGCTTCTTCTGGTAGAGCTGCGTGCCGGCCAGCGGCTTGCCGAACTGCTTGCGGTCGAGGCCATACTGGCGAGCGCGATGCCAGCAATCTTCCGCCGCGCCCATCGAGCCCCAGGAAATGCCGTAGCGGGCCCGGTTGAGGCAACCGAACGGTCCGCCGAGCCCCTTGGCGTTGGGCAGCAATGCTTCCTCGCCGACCTCGACGCCTTCCATCACCACTTCACCGGTGATCGACGCCCGCAGCGACAGCTTGCCGCCAATCTTCGGCGCCGACAGGCCCTTCATGCCTTTTTCCAGCACGAAACCGCGGATCTCGTCCTTGCCGTTCTCGCCCTTCAACTTCGCCCAGACGACGAAAACGTCGGCGACCGGCGCATTGGAAATCCACATCTTGGAGCCGGAGAGCTTGTAGCCGTTGGCAGTCTTTTCAGCGCGGGTCTTCATGCCGCCGGGGTCGGAGCCGGCATCCGGCTCGGTCAGACCGAAGCAGCCGATCCATTCGCCGCTGGCGAGCTTGGGCAGGTACTTCTTGCGTTGTTCATCCGAGCCATAGGCGTAAATCGGGTACATCACCAGCGACGACTGCACCGACATCATCGAGCGATAGCCGGAATCGATGCGTTCGACTTCCCGCGCCACCAGCCCGTAGGTGACATAGCTGGCGGCGAGGCCACCGAACTCCTCCGGAATGTTGATGCCGAGCAGGCCGGCCTCGCCCATCTCGCGGAAGATCGCCGTGTCGAAGGTCTCGTTGAGATAGGCTTCCTCGATACGCGGCGCGAGCTTGTCGGCCGCAAAGGCGGCAGCGCCATCGCGCACCATGCGCTCGTCTTCCGAAAGCTGATCCTCGATGAGGAACGGGTCTTCCCACACGAATGCATTCTTGTCGGCCATGGCTTCTCGATCCTTGAAACAGGTGAAGCTCGGCTTATCGGCTCGTGGCCTGAAAAAATCAAACGAAATTGCTTCACGGATCAATGAGCGTTAGGAATGGATCATGAGTGTCCAGCGCCGCCTTTTGCCCAACATCAGCGCCCTAGCCGCCTTCGAGGCGGTGGCGCGACTTGGCTCCTTTACCGCCGCCGCCCAGGAATTGGACCTTACCCAGGGCGCGGTCAGCCGCCAGATCAGGCTTTTGGAAGATCAGTTCGGCCGCCGGCTGTTCGAACGCGACAGCCGCAATGTAAGCCTCTCCACGGCAGGTGAAATCTACGCCGAAGCGGTACGTTCGGCGCTTGGCCAATTGCGCGACGCAGCGCTTGGATTGATGAGCAATCGGCATAGCGGCATCCTGAACCTGGCCATATTGCCGACCTTCGGCACGCGCTGGCTGATGCCGATGATCCCCAATTTCGTCGAAAGCAATCCCGACATCACCATCAACTTCGTCACGCGCGTCGGCCGGTTCGACTTCGCCAGGGAGAGGTTGGATGCAGCCATCCACTACGGCCTGCCGGACTGGCCGGACGCCGACTCGACACTGCTGGTGCGTGAGACGGTGGCACCGGTGGTGTCGCCCGAGTTCCTCGCCGGCCGCGCCATCGCCACGCCGGCCGACATCGGTCGTTTGCCGCTGCTGCATATGACGACGCGCCCCGGCGCCTGGACGGAATGGTTCGAGCATCAGGGACTGAGCGCGCCGACCGGGCCGGGCATGCAGTTCGAGCAGTTCGGCACCGCCGCCCAGGCTTGCATGGCGGGGCTCGGCGTGGCGCTGTTGCCGCTGCTCCTCATCGCTGGCGAATTACAGCGCGGCCAGCTTGTGCCAGCACCCGGCCAGCCGATGCAAAGCCGCAGCGCCTATTACCTCGTCATTCCCCACGACAAGCGCGGCTATCCACCGGTTGCCAGCTTTCGAGATTGGCTGCTAGGCCAGCTCGAGAAGGAGCCGGCTGTTCTGGCGTGGTAGCTATTTCCGCTTCAGTGCGTCCGCCAGCGCAGCGCCGAACGCACCTTGCTGTGCCGGCCGCTCGGGCTGGCGCTGCGGCGCCGGCGAGCGTGGCGCCGGCCTGCCGCCGCCATTGTCGCGCGGCCCGCTCCTCGGCGCGCCGCCCTCACCGGCATCCCTACGCATAGAGAGCGCGATGCGCTTGCGCTTGATGTCGACATCGACGATGCGCACCTTCACCACGTCGCCGGCCTTGACCACCTCATGCGCGTCCTTGATAAAACGGTCGGCCAGTTGCGAGACATGCACCAGCCCGTCCTGGTGGACGCCAATATCGACGAAGGCGCCAAACGCCGCCACGTTGGTAACGGTGCCTTCCAGCAGCATGCCGGGCTTCAAATCCTTGATGTCGTCGATGCCATCGGCGAAGGTCGCGGTCTTGAAGCCGGGGCGCGGGTCGCGGCCGGGCTTTTCTAGCTCGGCAAGAATATCGCGCACCGTCGGCAGGCCGAAACGCTCGTCGACGAAGACGCGCGGGTCGAGCGCCTTCAGCGCGGCGCTGTCGCCCATCAGCGAACGCACATCGCGGCCGCAGGCGGCGACGATCTTCTTGGCCACCCCATAGGCTTCCGGATGCACCGACGAGGCATCGAGCGGCTCACTGCCATTGGCAATGCGCAGGAAGCCGGCGGACTGTTCGAACGCGCGCGGCCCAAGCCGCGCCACCTTCAGCAGGTCCTTGCGGCTGGCGAACGGGCCGGTCGCATCGCGATGCGCGACGATCGCCTCGGCAAGCGACGCCCCGAGGCCCGAAACGCGCGCCAGCAAGGGCGCCGAGGCGGTATTGAGGTCGACACCGACCGCGTTGACGGCGTCCTCGACGACAGCCTCCAGCGAACGGCCGAGCCGGTATTGGTCGACATCGTGCTGATACTGACCGACACCGATGGATTTCGGCTCGATCTTGACCAATTCGGCTAGCGGATCCTGCAGGCGCCGCGCGATCGACACCGCGCCGCGCAGCGACACGTCAAGGCCGGGAAATTCCGCCGCCGCCGTCGCCGAGGCCGAATAGACCGAGGCACCCGCCTCGCTGACGATAACCTTGAGCGGCTTCGGGCCTGAACCCGCTGGCATGTCCGACAGCATGTCCGCCACCAGCTTCTCCGTTTCGCGGCTACCGGTGCCGTTGCCGATCGAGATCAGCTCGACCTTGTGCTGGCGGATCAGCGCGGCAAGCTCGGCCTGCGTGCCGCGCACATCGTTCCGCGGCGGGAACGGATAGACCGTCGTCGTCGCCAGCAGCTTGCCGGTGCCGTCGACCACCGCAACCTTCACGCCGGTGCGGATGCCGGGATCGAGCCCCATCGTCGGCCGCGAGCCGGCGGGAGCCGCCAGCAGCAAATCCTTCAGGTTGCGGGCAAAGACATGGATCGCCTCTTCCTCGGCCCGCTCGCGCAGGTCGCGCATCAGATCGAGCGTCAGGTGCAACGACAGTTTTATCCGCCAGGTCCAGCCGGCGACCTCCATCAGCCAGCGGTCGCCCGGCAGGCTGGCGCCGATGGCGTAGGCATTGGCGATCATCCGCTCGACCGGCTTCACCGGTGAGGCATCGTCGGCATCGACCTCGATATCGAGCGACAGCACCTCTTCATTGCGGCCGCGCAGCATGGCCAGCGCGCGGTGGCTTGGCGCCGTGGACCAACGCTCGACATGGTCGAAATAGTCCGAGAATTTCGCGCCGGCCTCCTGCTTGCCGTCGACCACCTTGGCGCGCAGGAAGGCGCGCTCCTTCATGTAGCCACGCAGCTTGCCGACCAGATCGGCATTTTCCGCGAACTGCTCCGACAGGATGTCGCGCGCGCCATCGAGCGCCGCCTTGGTGTCGGCCACCTCTTCGGTGACATAGGCGAGCGCGACTTCCGCGGGCACCAACGAGCGGTCGTTGAGAATGGCTTCGGCGAGCGGCCCCAGCCCGCGCTCCCTGGCGATCTCGGCCTTGGTGCGGCGCTTCGGCTTGTAAGGTAGGTAGATGTCTTCGAGTTCCGCCTTGGTGGCCACCGCCCCGATCTTCGCTTCGAGGTCTGGCGTAAGCTTGCCCTGCTCGCGGATCGAACCCAGGATGGTGTCACGGCGGGCGTCGAGTTCGCGCAGATAGACGAGACGCTCGGCAAGGTCGCGCAGCTGCGTGTCGTCCAGCCCGCCGGTCACCTCCTTGCGGTAGCGTGCCACGAATGGCACCGTCGCCCCCTCATCGAGCAGTCCGATCGCCGCGGCCGCCTGTTCGGGCCGCGCCTTGATTTCGGCTGCGATGATGGCTGCGATGCGCTTGATGTCGGATGCCATGTCGTTCCCACTCTCGTCGAAAAGAGCGGCGACCATAGGCGCAGAGATCAGGTCCGCCAACCGTCACGTTTTCAACGGCGGCGGAGGTCCACAGGAAAGCGCGGGCGATTGGATTGTCCGGGCTGGTCAGACCATGCGGCTCAGCACTTCGAAAAAGGCAACGATTTCGAGGTCCAGTGCATCGTCGACCGGCTCCGGCTGCGACGACATCTTGGCGATGACCACTTCGGTCCTGGGGTCGACATAAAGCCATTGCCCATGAATTCCGATGCCGCAATAGGCGCCATTTTCGAAACCGGTCTGATACCATTTGTTGCGGTAACGGCCTTTCGGGAACAGCGGCAGCATGGCACCGCGCTGCCAGGCTTCCGAGCTGCCGCCGGTGCTGGTGGTGTCGCGCACCCAGGCCTCGGGCACGATGCGGCGGCCATTGGCCGTGCCGCCTTGCCGCATCATCTCGCCGATGCGCGCCAGGTCACGCGGCGTCACCGAAATGCCGCCTGCGGTACGTGCCGTGCCTTCCATGTCGACACCGACGGAGGCCTCACTGACGGCGCCAAGCGGCAGCCACAGTTTTTCGCGCATCAAGTCGCAGAAGCGCTGCCCTGAAGCGCGTTCCAGGAGAAGGCCGAGCAGGTCGGAATTGGGCGAACGGTAGCGGAAGGTCTGGCCATGCGGCTCGGCAAGCCGCTGCAGGGTCAGGATGAATTCGCGCAGGCTTTCGGTGCCGCCGCCGGGATTCCACAGCGTCGCGCGGCGATAACGGGCGAAGGCGCTTTCCGGATCGAGATAGGCCTCCTCGAAATCGAGGCTGACGCTCATGTCGAGCACATTACGCACGCTTGCATCGCCATAGGCCGAGCCGGCGGCTTCGGGGATGTAGCGCGTCACCGGCGCTTCAGGGTCGAACACCCCCTCGCCTTCCAGTATGCCGGCGATGATCGCCGTCACCGACTTGCTGATCGAGAAGATGATGTGGCGCGCGCCGAACTCCATATGCGGCGCGAACCAGTCGCCAATGATCTTGCCGCCTTTCATCACCGTCAATGCGTCGGTGCTGGAGCGGACGAGAAACTCGGCCACCGTCTCCGGCGCGCTCGCGACCGTGACCTTTTCCCCGAGCAAGCCGCCCAAGTCCCGCACAGGAGCCTCGATGACGCCCGGCGCCGCTGCCACGCGTGCCGTCGGCACCAGTTCGCCGAGGTTCTGGAATGACCACCGGTTGAACGGGGCCACGCGCCAGTTGGCGAGCAGCACCTCGTTACGGCCGAATTCGTATCGTGTCTCGAACGCGGTCTTGCCGGCCATCGCGTTTCCTACCAGTCCATTGTTCTTGAAGCTCAGCTAAGCGCCGCTGCGATGGCGTGCACGGCCTTCAGCGTTGCCACGGAATAGGCCATGTTGCTGAAATCCGGGTAGGTCGACAGCTTCACCACCACCATTCCTGTGTTCCAGTCGATATGGATCAACTGTCCAAACACGCCCCGGCACATCAGCGCCCGCGAGCTGGGATCCTCGATCCAGAACTGGTTGCGGTAGCTGCCCTCGGGCAGGCTGGCGGAGAAATCCGGACCATGCTTGCCAGTGCGCGTCGCCTCGATCCAGTCGGCCGGCACGATGCCGCCGCCATTGTCGAGGATCAGCTGGCCAAAGCGGGCGTAGTCGCGCAGCGTCGCGTTGAAGCCGCCATCGGCCAGCGCATAGCCGGCGCTGTCGACGGTGAAGCAGGCGCTTTCGTCGGCCCCGAGCTTTTGCCAGAGTTCCTCGGAAACCAGCTGCGCCAGCCGCTTGCCGGTCACCCGTTCCATAATGAAAGCCAGCACGTCCGTCTCGATCGAGCGGTACTCAAATTGCGCGCCATGCGGGCGCACCGTCTCTTTCAAGCCCAGGATCAGCTCGAACATGTGCGAGGGCCAGCGGAAATCCGGATCGCCGCCCGGCGGCACCGGCTTCCAGCCGGTGGCGACATCGACCTGGCCGATGTCGGAATAGCGGTCGGTGTATTCCTCTGAGAACCGCACGCCGGTGGTCATATCGAGCACATGCTGGACGCTGGCGCCGGACCAGCCGGTCGCGTTGAGTTCCGGCAGGTAGTCCGTCACTAGCTTCGTCGGATCGATCAGACCCCGCCCGGCCAATATGCCGAACACCGAGCCGGTGACAGACTTCGCCATCGACTGCGACAAATGCAGCGTGCGCTCGGTCATACCGTTGAAATAGCGCTCATAGGCTATCCGGCCGTCCTTGAGCACCAGGAAGCCATCCGTATAGGTCTCGTCGAGCAAGCCGGCGAGCGTCGAAGGCTTGCCCTCGCTGTCCTCGACAGCCAGTCCATCGAGATCGACCTCGGCGCGTTCGAGACGGTGGCGGTGACCAGTGCCGCGCCAAACTTCGGCGGTCGGCAGAATTTCCCTGATGTGCTGGAAAGCCCAGCGGTTCCAGGGTGGCCTGTCCCAGTCGAGCTTGGGGGGCACCATGGCGGGCGGCGAACCCTGCATGATCGGTGGCCGCGGATCGCTGTTGCGATAGGAGTCCATGAAGGGCCATTCCCGGAAAAGAAAAGACCCGGCGGCATGTGCCGCCGGGCCCTTGTGTCTGTGACTATTTCTGCAGTTCGGTCCAGATCTTGGTGTAAATGTCCTGGATTTCCGGAGCGCACATCTTCTGCAGTTCGCCAAGCGGCTTGGCGTCCGCCGGGATGACGACTTCCGGCGCGTCCTTCATGTCGGCCGGCATGTACTTGTCCGAACCGGCGATGGCATTGGCGTAGCGGTGGAAGGCCGAGAGACCCGCCGCATTTTCCGGATCCATGATGAAGTTCTGGAACAGCTTGGCGTTCTCGACGTTCTTGGCCTCCTTGAGAACGACGACGTTGTCGCTCCACAGGCCATAGCCTTCCTTCGGATAGTTGAAGTGGATGGCAGGGTTGGCCAGCCGCTGGCGCAGGGCCGAACCGTTCCAGTCGCTGGTTGCCTTGAAGTCGCCGGCGCCCATCTTCTCGATGGTGTTGTATTCCATCGATATCCAGTTCGGCTTGGCCGCGACAAGCGTATCGCGCACCTTCTTCAGAACCGCCTTGTCGTCGGTGCATTGCTGGCCACCGAGATACTTGATCGCCGCGAAGATGACGTCATTCATCTCGGGAACGACGTTGACCTTGCCCTTCAACTCGTCAGGCGTATTGAAGATGATGCCCCAGCTATTGGTCGGGCCCTTGTAGGCGTCGGTGTTGACGACGACGCCGATCGTGCCCCAAGCCCACGGAACGGTGTATTTGCGGCCTGGATCGAAGTCAGGATTGGCCCATTCGGGCGCAATGTTCTTGGCGTTCTCCATCTGGCCAGGGTCGGTCTCCTGGACGAGGCCTTCCTTGATCCAGATCGGCACGTAGGTCTGCGAAGGCACCGCGATGTCGAAGCCGGTGCCGCCCTGGCGGACCTTGGCCAGCGCGGTGTCGTTGGAATCGTAATCGGTGATGGTCACCTTGATGTTGTATTTGGCCTCGAACTTCTTGATCACGTCGGGGCTGGTATAGTTGCCCCAATTGTAGATGTTCAGTTCGCCATCGGCGCGGGCGATGCCCGTCGAAGCGAGCAGCGCCAACCCTATGGCGCTCGCTGTTGTCTTCCAGTTCATGGTTTTAACTCCCATTATCGGTTTCAGTCTCGTTTCCTGCTGACGAAGAAAAACAACGTGACGATCGCGACCGAAAGCAGCAGGAAGGCGGTCGATATCGCGTTGATCTCGGGCGTTATGCCGCGGCGGATCTGGCCGAGCATGTAGGTGGGCAGCGTGTCCTGGCCGCCCGATTTGACGAACTCGGTGATGACGACGTCATCGAGCGAGATGACGAAGGCCAGCATCAGTCCGGCCAGGATACCGGGCCACAAAAGCGGCAGCGTGATGCGACGAAAGGTTTTCCACGGCGGGGCGTAGAGGTCGGCCGCGGCGCGTTCCAGCGTCAGGTCCATATTCTCCAGCCGCGCCCGTATCGGCAGGTAGGCAAAGGGAATGCAGAACGCCGTGTGCGCGGCGACCAGGTAGCCGATACCGGAATAGCCGGTGAAGATCTTGATGCGCGAGAAGAAGATCAGCAGCGCCACGCCGGTGACGATCTCGGGCACCATCAGCGGCTGGTTGATCGCCGCGTATTTGAAGGTGAGGCCGGGATAGGACGCCGTGCGTGTGGTGGCTAGCGCGGCCATGGTGGCGAAGATGGTCGACAGCACCGCCGCGATGGAGCCGATCTGGAACGAACGCAGCGTCGCGTCGATGACCTGCGTGTTCTGGTATGCCGACTGGAACCATTTCAGCGAAAAGCCACCCCATTCGGATGTCGAGCTCGCCGCGTTGAAGGCGTAGATGACCAGCACGATGATGGGCAGATAGAGGATGACAAAGCAGGTCGCCGCGATCGCTGTGAAGCCGGTCTGATGCTTGATGGAAAAGTTCTTAGCCATGCCGCATCCCCGACTTGCCGGCATTGCGCACATAGGCAAGCAGCGCCACCATGACTATGATCATCACCGTGATCGACAGCGCCGAGCCCAGCGGCCAGTTGCGGCCCTGTCCGAACTGCAATTCGATCAGGTTGGACAGCATCATGTTCTTGCCGCCGCCAAGCACGCTCGGCGTCACGTAGGCGCCCAGTGCCGGAATGAAGACCAGGATCGAGCCGGCGATGACGCCGGGTTTGACCAGCGGGAAAATGATCTTCCGCAGCACCTTGAAGCGTGTCGCGTAAAGGTCATAGCCAGCCTCGACCAGCCGGAAGTCGAGCTTCTCCATGCTGGCATAGATCGGCAGCACCATCAGCGGCAGGTAGACATAGGCCATGCCGATCAGGATCGCCGTGTCGGTGTAGAGCATCTGGACCGGCGCCGAGACGATGCCGAGCTTGAGCAGGATCGTGTTTACGATGCCTTCGTTGCGGATGATCTGCAGCACGGCGAAGGTGCGGATCAAAAGGTTCGTCCAGAACGGGATGGTGATCAGGAACAGCCAGAGATCCCTGGTCTTTTCGCTGCGCGTCGCCATGAAATAGGCCGTCGGGAAACCGAGCGCCAAGGTGGCGAGCGTCGTCACCACCGCAAGCTTGATCGAGCGCCAGACGATGGTGACATGCGCCGCCGCGAGCGACAGCGTGTCGTCGAAAATATCGCGTTCCAGGAAGACCGATGTCCAGGCGTCGGATGAGAACTGCCATTTCACGTCGCCATAGGCGCCGGGGGTGAGGAACGAATAGACCAGCACGATCAGCAGCGGGCCGGTCGCGGCAAACAGAATGACCAGCAGCGCCGGCGCTGACAGAAGCCAGCGGTCACGGACATCGCGCCGTTCCGCTGCCTTGGCGACTTCTTCCGCGGTGGCCATCAGTCCCTCAGTACTTGCGCGGCATCGTTGCCGATCATGATGCCAACCTTGTCGCCACGCTCGAAACCGCAGCCGGCGCTGCGCGTGTTCTGCTGGCGCACGGTGAAGGCCTCGCCGCTGTCGAGATGGACATGGATATGCGTGTCGGTGCCGAAATAGACGATGTTCTCGACCGTGCCCGACAGGTCGCCCTTGTCCTTCGACAACTTGGCATGCTCGGGCCTCACCACCACGGTGGCGTTTTCCTTCGGCTGGAAGCCTTCGGCGACGGTGGCATCGATGACCGCACCGGATTTGAGTGTCGCGCGCGCTTTGCCATTGCCGGCGCCTGAAATGGCGGCGGTGAGGAAATTGGTTTCGCCGATGAAGTCGGCCACGAAGCGTTCCGCCGGCTTGTCGTAGATGTCCCAGGGCGAGCCGACCTGCAGGATCTTGCCCGACGACATCACCGCGATGCGGTCCGACATCGTCAGCGCTTCTTCCTGGTCATGAGTGACGAAGATGAAGGTGATGCCGGTTTCGTTCTGCAGCCGCTTCAACTCGATCTGCATCTCCTTGCGCAGCTTGTAGTCGAGCGCCGAGAGCGGTTCGTCGAGCAACAGCACTTTCGGCTGCGGCGCCAATGCCCTTGCCAGCGCCACGCGCTGCTGCTGGCCGCCCGAAATCTGGCCGGTGCGGCGGCCGGCCAGCGCTTCCATCTTGACCAGCTTCAGCATCTCGGTGACGCGCGCCTTGATCTCGGCCTTCGGCTTGCCCAGCATTTCCAGGCCAAAGCCGATATTGTCGGCGACCGTCATGTGCGGGAACAGCGCGTAGGACTGGAAAACGGTGTTGACCGGCCGCTTGAAGGGCGGCAATGGCGCGATGTCCTGGCCGTAGAGCAGGATCTCGCCGGCGGTTGGAAAGTCGAAGCCGGCGATCAGCCGCAGCAAGGTGGTCTTGCCGCAGCCGGATGGTCCCAGCAGCGTGAAGAACTCGTTCTCGCGGATGGACACCGAAACCTTGTCGAGGGCAGCGACCTGCCCCTCACCCGATCCGAAAATTTTGCTGACGTTTACTACCTCAATCGCATTCCGATCCGGTTTGTCCGGCACGATTACGCCTCACTGTTGACCCCGCTCTTGCTGGCGGAGCTTGTCCCCTGTTGGATGTGACCACACGGCCGGTAGGTTGGCAAGCCCGGCATTGAATCACAGTTCAGTCGGTCTTTCAGCCAGCAAGCCTCATGCCATTATCGGGCCTGATAGGTGATCTTGCCGCCGCAGATCGTCGTCACCGGCCGCAGCTTGTGCAGATCGGCCGGCGCCGTCTTCTCGATATCGGCCGACAGCACCACCAGATCCGCCATATAGCCTGATTTCAGCATGCCTTTGCGGTGCTCGGCGAATTCGGCATAGGCGCCCTCGACCGTGTAAGCTGCGATCGATTCATGCAGCGAGAAGCGCTGGTCCGGGTCGCTTTCTGCCCACGGTTTGCGCAGCACTGCCGCCTGGATGCCCAGGATCGGATCGATCGGCGACACCGGCCAGTCCGAGGCGAACACGACGTGGGCGCCGGCGTTCTTCAAGGTCCGCCAAGCATAGCTCAGCGGCCAGCGGGCCGGGCCGATGCGCGACACGGTCGGCTCCAGCGGAAAATCCATGGCGCCGGGCGGATGCGGCGGCTGCATGGAAGCGATGACGCCGAGTTCCGCAAAACGCGGCACATCCGCGGTGGTGGTGACCTCGATATGCTCGACGCGATGCCGGCTGTCACGCTTGCCATTGGCTTTTTGCGCTGCCTCGTAGCCGTCGAGCACGGCACGCACCGCGCCGTCACCGATCGAATGCACCGCGATCTGCAGCTCGCGCCTGTCGACGGCGACAGCCAGATCGATGAACTGCTGCGGCGTGAACAGCGGCTCGCCGACCCAGTCGGGCCGATCGGCATAGGGCTCGACCATGACAGCCGTCCAGGAATCGAGCACTCCGTCGTAGAATACCTTGACCATGCCCGATGACAGCCACTCGCTGTTATAGCGCTCGGCCATCTCGGATGCCTTGTCCAACATGTCGAGCGTCATGAAATTTTTGTAGTGGAAAGGGATCTGCACGCGGCAGGGCAGGCCTTCCCCGGCCTCGATCTCGGCCAGCAGTTCGAGCTGGTAGAGATTGCCGTCCATGTTCTGGATCGAGGTGATGCCGTGGCGCGCGCACCAGGCAAGCCCGCGCCGCATGATATCGCGGTCGGCGGCGCGTTCGGCGGCCGAAGGCATCGGGTCGGGCTCGCCGCCGGTCGCCAGGCCCAGCCGCACGCGGCCTTCGCCGGCAAGGTCGAGAACCGGGCCGAAGGCCTCGCCCTCGCGCAGTTCACCCGCTGCCAGGCCATCGTCGCCCATGACAATCTCATTGCCCGGACCAAGCGTGCGTCCATTGAGGATGCCGGCCATTTCAAGAGCCTTGGTGTTGGCCCACATCGTATGGTGGTCGGGCGCGGCCATGACAAAGGGCCGGTCCGGCAGGATCGCATCGAGATGATGACGCGTCACCCGCTCGTCGTCGAGCACGGTGTAGTCGACGCTCTGCCCGACCAGCATCCGCGCGTGGGGGTGCGTCGCTGCATAGTCGCGGATCGCCTTCTGCAGCGCCTCGAACCCATGCACGCCGGCCAGTTGCAGATGGGCAAGCTCGGCGGCGCCCGAAAACAGATGCATGTGGGCTTCGATGAAGCCGGGCAGGACCGATCCGCCAAGCGCGTTGATGACCTTGGTACCCGATCCCTTGAACTCTTCGATGGAGGTGCTGCTGCCGATGGCGATGATGGCGCCGTCCTTGACGGCAACGGCCTCGGCGGCGGGATTGTCACCGTCCATGGTCAGCACGCGACCGTTGACGACAATCAGATCCGCACTACCACCCGCACCCGTGACCGACATCGCGACTCCGCGTTTTTTTGACGACTGACTGAGACCGGCAAAGCTCGCGTCCAACGACCTGCGCACCACGGCGCAGCGCTATCGGACAAGAAATGATGCCAGTGCGCTGTCTTCGAAATTCCCCTTGTTATCCCAAGAGACAGCGTGGATAAAGAATGCGACTGATTATTCGCGTTTGTCAACATGCCGGATTTAGAATGTATTGTGGACAGAAGCGCTTCGCTTGTGTTGGGACCAGGCGGGAACGAGGGCATCAAGCAGTGAAGCGCAGTCTCGACCGCAAAACCAGGATAGCGCTCGAGCCGCGCAAGCAGCCGCGGCAACAACGGTCCAGCAAGGTCGTCGACAGGATTCTCGACGCGGCGCTGATCCTGACGCGGGAGCAAGGAACCAAGACGCCGACGACGCTCGCCATCGCACAGCGCGCGGGGCTGTCGGTCGGTTCGATCTACCAGTACTTTCCCAACAAGGAAGCCATTCTTCTGGATCTCGCCCGGCGCTGGCTGTCATCCTTTCCCGAGGTGATCGCTAGGCGCATCAAGGTCGCCCCGCCCTCCAACCGCGAAGAGTTCCGGCGGGAAGTGCGCAAGCTCTTCATCGACACATCGAAGCTCTATCTCGAAAACGCCACCCTGATGCCGGTGATCGAGGCCATTTCAGGCAATGCGGACCTGCGGCCGATCCAGAACGAATATGACGACCAGATCATCGCCCTTTATGCCGCATGGCTGCAGCATGTGAACCCGGCACTCGAAGGCAAGATCGCCAGCCGGCTCGGGGTGGTGATGATGGAGGTCGGGCATGCCTGCAGGCTCGTGGGGTTGAAGAAGGACCGCAGGACATTCGACCTCATCGAGGACGATGTCGAAACCATGTGGCTCGCTCTGCTGAGCCCCTATCTCAATCTTGGCTGACCGGTTTCAACGCAATTCAGGACGGAAAACCGCTTCCCACCTATCCCGGAATTGCCTTAGCTTCGCACTTTGAGAGGAATTTCATGAAGACTGTCTATTCGCCGCTTCACGCCGGCCATGCCGGCCAAATGGAACTGGTTACCTCAGCCATCGTGCCCGGCTTTGAAAAGCCCTCGCGCGCGGAGTTCATCAAGGCGCGGGTCGAAAGCGAGAAGCTCGGCCCGATCATAGCACCGGTCGAGCACGACCTTGCCTCCGCCAAGCGCGTCCACAGGGCCGACTACATCGACTTCCTGCCGACCGTCTGGCCGCAATGGGTGGAATCCGGCTTCACGGGCTCGGCCATGCCCTTCACCTGGCCGACGCGCGGCGTGCGCGGCGACGTGCCGCCCAAGCGCATCGATGCCCTGCTCGGCTACTATTCCTTCGACGGCGGCGCCACCTTCGTCGAGGGCACCTGGACCGCGATCAAATCGTCCTTTGACGTGGCGCTGACCGCAGCCGGCCTGGTCAAGGACGGCGAGAGATCGGCCTTCGCGCTCTGCCGTCCGCCCGGCCACCATGCCGGCGCCGGCTTCATGGGCGGCTATTGCTACATCAACAACGCCGCGGTCGCCGCGCAATGGTTCCGTGACCAGGGCGCCAAACGTGTCTCGATCCTCGACGTCGATTATCACCACGGCAATGGTACGCAGGAGATATTCTATGACCGCGCCGACGTGCAGGTTCTCAACCTGCACGGCGATCCGATGGTCGAGTACCCCTTCTTCCTCGGCCATTCCGATGAGCGCGGCGCGGGCGCGGGCGAAGGTTTCAACATCAACTATCCCATGCCCTTCGGCACCGGTTGGGATACCTGGAATGCCTCACTCGAGGATGCCTGCGCCAGGCTCGCCGCATACGCGCCTGACATCGTCGTCGTCTCGCTCGGCGTCGACACCTTCGAGAAGGACCCGATCAGCCAGTTCAAGCTGAAAAGCCCCGACTATCCGAAGATCGGCCGGCGCATCGCCAAACTCGGCCTGCCGACGCTCTTCGTCCAGGAAGGCGGCTATGCCGTCGAGGAGATCGGCATCAACGCCGTCGGCGTGCTGACCGGCTTCGAGGATCGGTAAGCCTGCCAGAAAATCCAGGCGAGCAACGACAGACAGTAAAAGGGCGGCGTGGCCGCCCTTTTTGCAAGCTACGTTGCGATGCCGGTGCTCGGCGCGGCCACTGGCGTGGCTGCCCCGCGTGATCGTCCGAGATAATAGACCGCCGCAGCCGCGACGACGCCGACCGCCAGGATGGCCGCTGCCAGAACCGGCCGATACCAGAACCAGGCAATCGCGATTGTCGTGGCGCCGACCAGGATCGCCAGGAAGAAGGCGATGATGCCGGTTCCCATCCGCGCCATGCTGCCAAGGAACGGAATCACATCGAGGATCACGCCGATCGGGCTGAGGAACAGCGCAAAGCCGATGGTCAGCAATAAAAGGCCGGCAACGCGCAGCAGCCAGGTAATCAGCGTGTTGGCGCTGACCGCCTCGGCGAACATCTTGTCGGCCGGCACCGAGCCGGTGTCGACCATCAGCAGCGCATCGCCCGCCTGCGTCTGGTAGGGCTCGAATCGGCTGCCGGCCTGGCGCGCCACGATGCTGACCACGCCGAGCGGCGCCAACTCGTAGCCGATACGGTAGTCGCCTAGCGCGGGCGTCGTGTTGTCGCTGCCGAGATAGATCTTCCCATCGAGGATGCTGAGCGGCCTCGTTCCGGTGTAGGCGGCCTTGATCGCGGCTGACTGGCTGGCCGACAACGAAAGACCCTTGTCGCCGTCGATGCGATCCAGCACCGGCGTATCGAGATCGAAAGCGCCAAGCTTGCCCTGTGGAATCTGAAAGGCATGGCTGTGGATCGCCATCGGCGGATTCTGATGGCCGTCGGGCTTCTTGAAGTCCGACGAGTCGATCTGGTTGTCGTCCCACACCTTCGAATAGCTGTAGGTCGTCTCCGTCTCCTCGCCGCCGCCAAGCTTCTTGGTGGTTTCCGATTTGGACTCTTCCTTCCACTGATACATCTCGACGCCGCGCGACAGGCGCAGCCCTTGCGCCGTGATGCCGAAATCCGGATCCGCCAAGCTGCTGTCCGCCGTCACTGGCCCGCTGACATGCACCAGTTTCCCTTCATTGGCGGCATCGGAACTATCAGCCTCCACCGAGACCACGGCACCAGAGCCCTCGGCCAGCGAGCGCGCCGTCTGCACCACACGGCCTTCGTTCCAGAACAGCCCAATCACCATCAGCACGATCAACAGCAGGCCGAAGATAACCCCGCCGACCGCGCGCTTGATCCGCCCGAACCACGAGATTGAAGTAACTTCCCGAAATGAATCGCTCATTGTTTCCCCCGAAACCAACCTTGCCAAGACCCGAGTAGCGCCGCAGCGGACAATCGCATTCCGCGCTGCCGACCTTTTGCTCGACTGCCGGGGGTGCCCACCCCTTCGGCACGAGCGAAGCTACCGCAACGGGCCGGACGCTGATATGGCCTACGCGCACAGTCCCGGTATTTTCGCCCCTCAATGGCTTCGAAAGCTCCCCTGAGTCGCAAGCAGAGTCCCCCAGATTCGATTTTGTCAAATCGCGTTTGATGTCGGATTCATCTGCGGGTAGATTAGACCCGAATCAGCCGGTCCGCGGGGGGCGCGGCGACCACCCAAAGTCTCACGTTCCGGACTTCTCCGGCGCCAGACGCGGATGTCTTCGCGTTCCCTGAATGGATTCCGTCTGGTTGGGCGCGGCCCCGCGCCTCGTGTGTGTCTCGTAAAAGTAATGCGTTTTCGGGTTCGGCGGCTGGCTCTCCAGCAACCGGACATCAGCATCGATTCCGGCCAAAAGCAGCAGATGAGCAGTCCCGCCGCGCCTCTTCAATCCGACACATTGGGCTCGCGCCTGACGTCGCGTGGTGATCTCACCAGCTTCTTCATGGAGCTGACCGCCGAGATCGGCGCCGACAGCTACATGCTGGTCGCCATCGTCCATGACCAGGACCGCAACGATGCGCGTATCGTCTCCTCGAACTGGATCTTCGACGCCATCGAGCTGATCGGCAAGCGGCTGATCGCCGGCCTCGCCCAGGGACCACTCACCGCCGCACCCGGTATCCGTCCGACACCGTTGGTGGCGGCCCAGGCGCCGGATGCCGACGGGCTGGTCTCGGGTGAAGAGGCCCGGCTGCTGGACGTGCTCGGCCATGCCGAGATCTATTCACTGCGGCTGAATGTCGGCCGTCAGCGCCTGTTCGCCTTGTTCTCGGCGGTGGCCGCCGGCCGGATCGACCCGCCGGCGCTGATGAAGGCGCAACTGAAATGCTGCTACGCGCTCTCGCACATTCCGCAGTTGATCGCCGCCGCTGCCATGCAGGATCCGCTGTCGGACCGTGAGCGCGAATGCCTGTTCTGGGTCTCGGAAGGCAAGACCACCGACGAGGTGGCCGTCATCCTCGGCGTCTCCTCAAACACCGTCAACAGCTACATCACCCACGCCATCCAGAAATTCGCGGCCAGCAACCGTGCGATGGCCATCGCCACGGCGATCAGGAGTGGCATCATTTGAAACACACCGAGATCAAGGACGCAGCGGAAGCCCTTTTCAACGAGCAGCGCAGCCCTTTCGGCGCCTTCTCGCTGGGATCCGAAACACATCACGCCGTCACCATTCCCGATGCGGTGCGCCGCTGCCGCTGGATATCAGTCGACATTAACGCCTCGGCCTTCGGCCTGTTCTTCGTCAGCCCGTCGCCGGAGCGCGCCCGGCTGGTCCCGTGCTTTGATTCCGATTATCCCAGCGTCGCGGTGGCGTCGAAATTCATTTCAGGCGCCAATGGCGAGGAGATCGTTCGCCATAGCCGGATTTCGACCGAGCCGCGCTGGTGGACGGATGATGGCGTGGCGGCGATGGCCGACATGTTCGGCAATCTGGCCTGGACCGGGCAGATGGCGCCGCTGACACCCGGATCGAGTGGCATTGCCTTTCCCGTCCATGCCGATCGCGGCCAATGCGGCCTTGTCGTCTTCCTGGGATCGGAGATCGCGCTGCCGCAGGATGCGCTCTACGAAATCCACGCTCGCTGCTTTTCGCTGTTCGCCGCCGTCGCGCGGATGCGTCCGGGCGATGTCGGCAGAATGCGGTCGATCTCCAAGCGCGAGCTCGAATGCCTGAAGCTGACCGCCAATGGCAACACCAGCGAGGAGATCGCGCGGCTCCTGAAACTGTCGGTGCACACCGCCAACCAGTATCTCACCCAGTCGACCCAGAAGCTCAACGCCGTCAACCGCAACCAGGCGGTCGCCAAGGCGCTGCGGCTGGGACTTATCGAGTAGCCGCTATCGGCTGACCGAAGCGCTTTAAAACGCCAGCGGTTCGACCTTGCGGATACGAGCCTGTTCGATCACCGCCTCCAGCAGCGCCGTATTGTGCTGGGGGTCTTCGCCCGGTTTTTCAAACGACACGTAATTGACCACCACCGTGTTGCCGGTCTCGTTCAGCGTCAGTTGGAAATAGACGGTCACGCCGGGTGGCCTGAGCTCCAGGTCGAGCACGATGCGCGGGCTGCCGCTCCAGTCGACATGCGCCTCGCCGCCATGGCCGAGCCGCAGCGTACCAGGCATGAAGAACAGCTCCGCCGCTGAATCGACCAGATCCGACAGGCAGGCGAAGTGCTCCAGCCGGATGAAAGCGATATAGTCGGCGACGTCGATCAGCCTGAGTTCCACCACCACCTGCTCGATGGCGCTGGCGACGATGATCTCGCGGGATTTTGCGTGCGGTTGACGGTTCATGAAATCTGTCTGCGCTCAGCCTTTTTCGAGTAGACGATCCGCACCAGTTCGGCGACGGCCTGGTAGAATTGCGACGGGATCACATTATCGACCGAAACTTGCTTGTACATGGAGCGGGCGAGCGCCACGTCCTCGAAGATCGGGATGTTATGCTCCTTGGCGATCTCGCGGATTTTCAGCGCCACGAGATCCTGCCCCTTCGCCACTACGAGCGGCGCCGAGTCCTCGTCGCGCACATATTTCAGCGCGATCGAGAAGTGGGTCGGGTTGGCGATAACAAGCGTCGCGCGCGGCACCGCCGTCATCATCCGCTTGCGCGCCCGGTCTCGCGCCAGCGAGCGCAGCCGCGACTTGACGATCGGATCGCCCTCGGACTGCTTGAACTCGTCCTTGACCTCCTGCTTGCTCATGCGCAGGTCCTGCTTCCAGTGGAAGCGCGACCAGACGATGTCGATCGCCGCGATCAGTCCCATGACGAAGACGATCGCCACCAGTATGTCGACGGCGATGCCGCGGATGACGAGGCCGAAAGCGACCGGATTGGTGATCATCCCGGCAAGCAGCTTGCGGTGATCCTCCGACAGCGTGAAGGTGAGCACCGCGATGGCAAAGCCGACTTTTGCGAGGGACTTCAGGAACTCGACCCAGCCCTGGGCGCCGAACATCCGGTTCCAGCCCTTGACGATCGAGATGCGTGACATCTGCGGCCTGATCCGCTCGCCGACGAATTGCGGCATATTCTGCAGCACCGAGGCGCCGATGCCGGCAACGGTGAGCAGCACCAGCAGGCTGAGTACGGCGCTGCCCACTTCCAGCATGACGAGCTTGTAGAGCGCGATGACATCGGTCTCGGTGTCCATCGGCCAGGCTTCGGGCTTCTCGAGGAACATCGACAGGAACATGCCGAGCTCGATGATGGCGTCCTTGGCATAAAAGACCGTGAACACCAGTATGGCGACAAAGGAGGCCAGGATCGCGGTCTCCCTCGAATGGGGCAATTTGCCCTGTTCGATGGTATCGCGGATCTTCTTTTCCGTCGCCTCTTCGGTTTTCGAGTCCTTGTCGACGGCGTCGGACATGCCTTAGGCGGCGTTCTGCGTCGAGGGAAGTTCGAAGGCGCCTTCGCGCGACAGCCGGATCGTCGTCGTCACGATCGTCTTGCGTGCCGCCATGATGTCGGCGGCGGGCACACCCTCCGACCCTTGCCCGAGTTCGGCCTCGATCATGCGCCGGGAGCGGGCGCCGATCGCCGACAGCACCGCTTCGGCCAGTGCCGCCGACGTGCCGCGCAGCGCCAGCGTGACAAGCTCGGTCGATAGCCCGTCGAACAAAAGCACGCGCGCCTTCTGGGTGAGCAGCGGCAAATCGTCGAAAGCGAACAGCCGGGCCCGAACACCGTCGAGGTCGGGCGTGCCGGCGGCTTCGAGATCTTGCATGACCTCATCGAGCAGGGGCTTTTCCAGCTCGTTGAGCACGCTGGCGACGCGCGCCTGCCCGGCCGAAGTATCCTTGGTCGTGGTGTCCGACAGCACGCTGGCGCGCAGCCGGTTCTCGACGATCCTGGTGGCGGCGGCCGGAACATTGGCCATCGTCACCATGCGCTTGATGATTTCGCCGCGCATCGGCTTCGTCAGCGTCAAAAGCACGCTCGCCGCCGCTTGTGGCGCCAATTTCGACAGCACCATGGCCGCCGTCTGCGGATGTTCGCCCGCGAGGAACGCGCCCAGCCGCGAGGGCTCCAGCTTTTCGAGATCGGGCCAGATCGGCGGTGGCCCTTCGGGTGCCGCCTCGGGCTTCTTGTTGCCCATGATGGCGTTCATCTCTTCGGGCGAGAGAGACTCGTTGAGGATGGTGTCCATCCTGTCGGCGGAATCGAGCAGGCCCGCGCCCTCGGTGAACTCGGCCTCGAATTCGGCGACGATGCGCTCGAGATCGCTTTGCGGAATGGTCCTGAGCAGCCGGGCGCCCTCGATCAGCGCCTTCAGCTCTTCCTGCTTGAAGAATTTCAACAGGCGGCTGGCGGACGGTTTGCCCATCGCCACCAGTATGGCTGCCGCCTTTTGTGCGCGCGTCAGGGTCGTCAGCGGCGTTGTCATGCCTTTCGCCTCCGCTGCCATCGGCAAGCCCCGCCAGCCATGTCTAGGCGCCCTTCGTGCCGGCGATGATTTCGGTCAGCCTGATGCCGAAGCGCGAAGGGTCGCTTTCGAGCACGGTGATCTCGCCGCGCGCTATTTTGCGGCCGTTCACCACCACATCGACCGGCTCGCCGATGCGCCGGTTGAGCGCGACCGTCGACCCCTTCTGCAGCGCCATCAGATCGGCAACCGCCATCTCGGTGCTGCCGAGAATGATCTGAACATCGACTGGGATGTTCATGATGACGCTCGAATTGGCTGCCGCGCCGGCCCTGAACGCCGCATCAGGGCGTTGCTCTTCTTCGTGCAGGACCCCGCGCAATTCCTCGATGGCGCGATCGAGCTGCTCGTCCGGCTGGTCGAGCTCTGGTTCTACCTTGGTCTTGGCCATGCGTCGTCTCCAAAAGCTCAGGCGCGCCCGGCACCAGCCGGCATGAGCCCGTCGATAAAGTCCTGCCCGGCATCGAAAGGATGTCTGATTCGGACGGTGTAATTCTGCCCCAGTTTGCCGAACTCGCATACGAACAGCGTCTGGCCGCGCGCGCCGAGGCGGGCGCGCGATTGCGCCGTTTCTTCGAAGTCGATGACCTGGCCTACTTCGAGATTGGCGAGGTCTCCGAGCGTCAGCCGTGCCAGCGGCATGGTGGCTTCGAGCGCCACGGTCGAGCGCATCACCTCTTCCGAAAAGCGTGCCCGCCAGCTGGTGCTGTGATCGTCGTCGCTGACGCTTGCCGTACCGTCGCGGCCGGCCAGCACGATACGCTGCGGCATTGTCACCGTGATCGAGCCGCTGTCGACCGGCGTCGAGATGCCGAGGACGATGCGGATCGCGGCGCCGTCGCGCAACACGTGTCGCCTGGCCTCGATGCCCGACATGGCCCGCGGCGCCGGCAGCCGCAGCTCGAGCGAGCGCCGCCCCGATCCGTTCAGTGCCTGCGCAACCTCCTGGAACACCATGGTCGAGACATCGGCCTCGATCGACGACAGGTCGCGCTCGATCGGCGACACCGGCATGTCCGGATCGCCGCCGAACAGCGTCGAGACCATGATCGCGATCGCGGGAGCGTCGATGACGAGGGTCATCGCGTCCGAGGACGCCGGGGAGCCGACGACGGTCATGGCGAAATTGTCGCCGGCGCGCGAGCGCGCCTCCGGAACGCGGCTGACCTCGACGGCCTTGAGGTCGACGATTACGGGAATGCCGAGCTCGCCCGAGATCGCCTTTTGCAGCAGCGGCACGGCGCGTTCGGCCATGGCACGTCCGGCGTCGATGACCTGATCGGCCTCGCCGCTGTCGCCGACCAGACGCTCGATGATCAAAGAACGCGCTTGCGAGGGGCTGCCCGGACCCGTCATGACAGTTTTGGCACCGGTCTGTCGTGCATCGCTCAGGCGGCCTTCTTCTCGGCGCTGCCGGTGTTCATCGTGCTCTGTTCGACGGCGTCGATGCTCGGCCGCTCATAGGAGGAGATAGTCTTGCGGCCGAACTCGATCGCCACCTGCGGCAGCGCGCCGTTCATGTAGGCGAGCAGCGTCTGCTTGACGATGATGTAGAGGCGGTTCTTCTTCTCGCGCACCGTCTTGATCTTGGTGGCGACAGGTCCGACCACCGCGTAGGACAGGAAGATGCCGAGGAAAGTGCCGACCAGCGCAGCGCCGATCAGGCCGCCGAGGATTTCCGGCGACTGGTCAAGCGCACCCATCGCCTTGACCACGCCGAGCACGGCGGCGACGATGCCGAGCGCCGGCAGGCCGTCGCCAACCGCGACCAGCGCGTGATAGGCCTTCATCTTGTCGGACTTGATGGTCTGGATTTCCTCGTCCATCAGCGCCTCGATTTCATGCGAGCGGGCGTTGCCGATGATGATGATGCGGCAGTAGTCGCAGATGAAATTCATCAAATCGTGGTTCTTGAGCACGGTCGGAAAGGCCTGAAAGATCGCCGATTCCTCCGGATTGTCGATATGCGCCTCGACCTCGCTGCGCGACTTGGAGCGTAACTCGCGCATCAGGCTGTGCAGAACGCCAAGGGTTTCCAGATAGTCCTGCTCCTTCGGCACAGCCTGTTTGAAGGCCTCCAGTATGCCTTTGCCGGTATCCTTGACCGTCTTCATCGGATTGGCGACCAGGAAAGTGCCGAGCGCGGCACCGCAGATGACCACGGCTTCCCATGGCTGCACCAGCACGTGCAGATGCCCGCCCATGGCCATGAAGCCGCCAAGGACGCAGCCAAGCGTCACCACAAGTCCAATCAGAATGCCCACGACCGGTCCTTCCGCATTTCACGTCGGAGAATGGATAGTCCCTGTGCCTTGTGTGAGGCTTGAATCGGAGCCGCCATGGAACCGAAAGTTGGCGATTCAGTTTCGCGCAAGGAAGTGAGCTTATTGTGCTGGCATAGCTTCGGCCGGAGGCGCGTCCTTGCTCAGTACCTATACCAGCTACCAGTTGATCACCAGAGACATCAACAAGTCGATCGACCGCATCGAGCAGCAGCCGACGGTCGATCGCGATACCCAATATTACCTCGCCAACATCACCAAGGTGAAATCGATCGACGATTTCGTCAAGAACGACCGCTTGTTCAAATATGCCATGAAGGCCTACGGGCTGGAGAACATGGACTACGCCAAGGCGTTCATGATCAAGGCGCTCAAGGAAGGCGTCGCCAATCCCGACAGTTTCGCGAACAAGCTGACCGACAAGCGCTACGCCGCGTTCGTCAGGGCCTTCAACTTCGCTGCCAACGGCGCCGACGCGACGATCTACAACAAGGCCCAGCAACTGGTGACGAAGAACTATGCCACGCAGGCGCAAATCGCAGGCCTCGATCCGAATTCAGACTATGTGAAGGGCGAGACGACGTATTATCTCGCCAACATCACCAAGGTGAAGTCCGTCGACGATCTGATGGGCAACAGCCGGCTTTACACCTATGCCCTGGCGGCGTTCGGTCTCGATTCGGCGACCGAGGACAAGGACCTCATCAAGCAGGTCCTGCAAGGCGGCGTGCGCGATCCCGACAGCGTCGCCAACAAACAGACGAATCCGGCTTACGCGGCACTGGCCTCGGCTTTCAACTTCGAGCAGTACGGCGAAGCGGCCACCACCATCAATCCGGCGCAGCAACCGACCGTCGACAGCTACATGCGCCAGACCCTCGAGGAGGACGCCGGCCAGACCAATGAGGGCGTGCGCCTGGCACTCTATTTCAACCGCAAGGCGTCAACCATCACCAGCTGGTACGACGTGCTGGCCGACACCGCGCTGGCCAGCGTGGTGCGCACCGCGCTTGGGCTGCCTGATTCCTTCGCCACCGCCGACATCGACAAGCAGGCGCAACTGTTCGAGCAGAAGCTCGACATCTCGGATTTCACGGATCCCGTGAAACTCAACAAGTTCCTGACCCGCTTCACCAGCATGTACGAGATCAACAATCCGACCTCGACGGCCGTGACATCGATCAGCGTGCTCTTCGCCAAACCGGTCACATCGGGCATCTCCACCGACCTGATGATGGCCATGCAGAAACTGAAATTCTGATCATGCGAGACAGTCTCTACGTCGCCCTCTCCGCCCAGATGGCCCTCGAGCGACGGCTCGATACGATCGCCGACAATGTCGCCAACGCCAGCACCGTCGGCTTTCGCGCCACCGGCGTGAAGTTCGAGGACGTGGTGTCGGGTGCAGGGCAGAAGTCGGTATCGTTCGCTTCCTCCGGCAAGACCTATCTGTCGGGGGCTCACGGTGCCATGACGGAAACCGGCAACCCGTTCGATTTCGCCATCCAGGGCGACGCCTGGTTCGCCATCGACACGCCGGCAGGCACCGTCATGACCCGCGACGGCCGCTTCTCGATGAACGAGAATGGCGAGCTGATGTCGGTCGAGGGCCATCCGGTGCTCGACGCCGGCGGGGCGCCGATCCAGCTCGATCCCCGTAACGGCCCGCCCAAGGCCGGCGCCGACGGCTCGCTGCGCCAGAACGAACAGCTCGTCGGCTCGATCGGCCTCTACAATTTCGATCCGGGCCAGAATTTCGTTCGCTACGGCAATTCCGGCATTGTGCCCGCACGCACGCCCGAACCAGTCACCGACCGTTCCGATGTCGGCATAGCGCAAGGTTTCGTCGAGGAATCCAACGTCAATCCGGTGCTGGAAATGACCCGGCTGATCATGGTTCAGCGGGCCTTCGAGAACACCGCCGCGCTGATGCGGCAGACCGATTCTTCCACCGACGAGGCGATAAAGACGCTCGGCTCGAAGTCGTAGCATGTCGTCGGAGCAACCATCCATCCGCGCACCCGAAAGACAGCTCCAGCCGGCGCCGAAGGATAGGCTTGCCGGGTTGGAGCGGATTATCAGGCGCTTCGGCGACGGCGACGGGCTGGTCAAGCGCGGCGGTCTCGTCACCGAAGTCACACCCACGCACTACAAGGTGCGCGGCCTTTCCGATTTCACCAGGCTGGGCGACATCGTCGAGCAGCGCGGCCAGGCCGGCGCGCGCCGCGGCGAGATTGTCAAGATCAGCCGGGACGAGGTTGTGATAGCACCCTTCGAACGCAGCGCCGACGCCGGCATCGGCGATGCCGTGTTCCGCAGGGGTCCGCTCGCGGTGGCGCCGCATGCCTCGTGGCGCGGCCGCGCCATCGACGCGCTCACCCGGGCGATCGATGGTGGTCCGCCTCTGATCAGGGGCGACGACATGTCGGCGACCGCCGCGACGCCCGGCGCCATGGCGCGGCAGCGTGTCGGCACAACCTTCATGACCGGCGTCAAGGTCATCGACATCTTCACGCCGCTCTGCTTCGGCCAGCGGATGGGTGTCTTCGCCGGCTCTGGCGTCGGCAAGTCGACGTTGCTTGCCATGCTCGCCGGCGCCGACGCGTTCGACACGGTCGTCGTGGCGCTGATCGGTGAACGCGGCCGCGAGGTCCGTGAATTCCTCGAGGACACGATCGGCGACAGCATGGCCAAGACCGTCGCCGTCGTCGCCACAAGCGACGAGAGCGCCATGATGCGCCGGCGCGCGCCCGACACCGCCATGCGCGTGGCAGAGCATTTCCGCGACCAGGGCCACCGCGTGCTTTTGGTGCTGGATTCGATCACCCGCTTCGCCCACGCGCTGCGCGAGGTGGCGACCGGCACGGGCGAGCCGCCGGTCGCCCGCGGCTATCCCGCCTCGGTCTTCACCGAATTGCCCAAGCTGCTCGAACGCGCCGGACCCGGAGCCGAAGGTAAGGGCTCTATAACCGCCATCATTTCCGTGCTGGTCGATGGCGATGACCACAATGATCCGGTCGCCGATTCCGTGCGCGGCATCCTCGACGGCCATGTCGTGCTCGACCGCGCGATCGCCGAACAGGGCCGCTACCCGCCCGTCAATCCACTGTCGTCCATATCGCGACTTGCGGGCAAGGCCTGGAGCGTCGAGCAGCGAGCCCTGGTGACGCGGCTGAAGTCGATGATCTCCCGCTTCGAGGACACGCGCGACATCCGCCTGCTCGGCGCCTATCAGGGCGGCGTCGACGCCGAACTCGACATGGCCGTGCGCCAGGTGCCCCTGATCTACGAGGCGCTGACGCAATCGCCCAGGGACCGTCCGTCCGCCGATCCGTTCTCCGACCTTGCCCGCTATCTCAAGGGAAAACAGAATGCCGAACCAGGAGACTGAACGCCAGTACACCGAGCGCCTCCTGAACGAGATGATCGCCGAGGCGAACGCCGCGGAGCAGGCTCGAGCGGAGGAGGCCAGGGTCGCCAAGGCAAACACCGCCGGCGCCATAGCCGCCCGGACCGCGGCTGTTCTGGCCAGGGCCGTCAAACCGGCTCTCCCCAGATCCGAACCTGTTCTGGGTCGGACCGCCCTTTCCTCAACGCATGTGGTTCCCGGCGTCGATACTCCCGAGATGGCGCAGGCCAGCCGCGAATCGCTGATCGATGGCCTGTTCGCCGCCACCGAATGGCCGCAACCGCCAAAGGCGCAATTTCCAAAATTGAGAAAGAAGGCTGACCGTCGCAGCGACGTCGTCATCGCCGCGCTCGGCATCACGCTCGGCCTGACCTGCGCCCTGTTTCCCTGGTACATTTTCTTCAACCAGGACCAGTTCGGCGTGCAGGCGATCAAGTTCGGCGGCACCGGCACCAATTCGGGACGCGCGGGCGGCGGTGTGGTCGCCGCACGCAGCGCGCCGCTGACCGCCAAGGACGTTCCCAACACCAGCGTCGACCTGCTTGCCACCGGCACGGTGCAGGACGATTCCAAAGCGGACCCACCTGGCGACCAACCCTTTCCCGCCGATATCGCGAAGTTCCGCATGGTCCATGTCGCCAACGGCCGCGCCATGATCGAGGACGACACCGGCCTGTGGATGGTCCAGCGGGGTTCGACGCTGCCGGATTCCAGCAAGGTATCGGCGATCGAACAGCGCAACGGCAAATGGGTCATGCTCACCAGCGCCAACCAAGTGATCGAGCTTTCCCGGTAAGGCGGTTCGGCTTTGGCCAGAGCTGGATCCAATTCAAGAGACGGAGCAAGATGCCGTCCAAAAGCCGCTTCATGCTTTTCGCCGTCATTTTCTAGCGACCGTCCGCAAGGTCCGCGCAAGACTGGCGGCCTAGTCTTTGGGCACATGCCCGGAGATTCCCATGGAGCCTGTTTCCCTTTTCGATCTCGCCGCCAAGCAAGCGCAGTGGCTGTCCGTGCGTCAGTCGGCGGTCGCCGGCAACATCGCCAATGCCAACACGCCGGGCTACACGGCAAATGATGTCGAGCCGTTCGAGAAGGTGCTCGACCGCACCGCGGTGTCGCTCCAGATCACCGAGCCCGGCCATCTCGGCAGTGCTGCCACCAATGCCGGCTTCACCATCAAGCCGCAGGAAGACGACGGCGTGATCATGCCGTCCAAGAACACGGTCGTGCTTGAAGACCAGCTTCTCAAGGCCGGCGAGGTACGCCGCTCCTTCGAACTCAACACGGCCATCGTCAAGGCATTCCACTCAATGATGATGATGGCGGTGAAGAGCTGATCATGGACGCACTGACCGCAGCCCTCAAAGTCGCAGCATCAGGCCTCGGCGCCCAGTCCGAGCGCCTGCGCGTGGTCTCGGAAAACCTCGCCAACGCCCAGTCGACAGGCACCACGCCGGGCGCCGACCCGTATCGCCGCAAGACCATCAGCTTCGTCTCCGAACTCGACCGGGCTTCCGGCAGCTCGACGGTTGAAGTGAATTCGATCGACCGCGACCCGAGCAACTTTCCCGTCGAATTTCAGCCCGGCAACGAGGCCGCCGACGACAAGGGCTACGTCAAGATGCCCAATGTGAACGTGCTGATCGAAATGGCCGACATGACCGAGGCCAACCGCTCCTACGAGGCCAACCTGCAAGTGGTGAAGCAGGCGCGCGACCTCATTTCAATGACCATCGACCTGATGAGGAACCAATGATCGTCAACGGCATCGGCGCGCTTAACCTGAAGCCTGGACTGGGCAATACAGCCACCGATCTGTTGCAGGGTGGCGTTGCGCCGGCGGCATCGGGCAACCTTGGCACCTCCTTCGCCGAAGCGGTGAGCCAGGCTGCCTCCAAGACCGTCAGCACCATGCAGAATGCCGAGCAGGTGTCGCTCCAGGCGCTCAAGGGCGACGCCGACACCCGTCAGGTGGTCGATGCCGTGATGAGCGCCCAGCAGGCGCTGCAGACCGCCGTCGCCATCCGCGACAAGGTCGTCTCGGCCTATCTCGAAGTCAGTCGCATGGGCATCTGAGGAGCACGCCATGAAAGCACTCGCCATCGCCGCTACCGGCATGAATGCCCAGCAGACCAATCTGGAAGTCATCGCCAACAACATCGCCAACATCAACACCACCGGCTACAAGCGCGCCCGCGCCGAATTCTCCGACCTGCTCTACCAGGTCGACCGCACGCAAGGTGTACCGAACCGTTCCAACGCCTCGCTGGTGCCGGAAGGCGTTTCGATCGGTCTCGGCGTCAAGACGACCGCCGTGCGCAACGTCCACACACAGGGCGAGCTGACCAGCACCGGCAACAGTTTCGACATGGCGCTCACCGGCAGGGGCTGGTTCCAGATCGAGGGTGCCGATGGCGGCACGCTCTATACGCGCGCCGGCGCCTTCAACACCAACGCCACCGGCCAGCTGGTGACGGTCGACGGGGCCAATGTCATTCCGGCCATCACCGTGCCGACCGATGCGGTCGAGGTGATCGTCAACAAGACCGGTCAGGTCTTTGCCCGCATCGACGGCCAGACCAACCTGCAAACTCTCGGCCAGCTTCAGATCGTCAACTTCGCCAACGAGGCGGGATTGGCACCACTCGGCGACAATCTGTTCCAGGAAACGACCGCCTCCGGCCCGGCCAATGCCGGCGTGCCCGGCGATCCCGGCTTCGCCACCATCCAGCAAGGCTATCTTGAGGCTTCCAACGTCGATCCGGTCAAGGAGATCACCGAACTGATCTCGGCGCAGCGCGCCTATGAGATGAACTCCAAGGTCATCCAGGCCGCCGACGACATGGCCTCCGTCGTCTCAAAGAACATCAGGTAACGGATGATGGCCATGCCGATCTCCTGCTCCGCATTCCGCCGCGCCGCGCTGACCCTTGCGCTGGTGGCCGGCGGCATGCCGGCTTTCGCCCAGGAATCGGCCAGCCAATCGACGGGGCAGTCGACCACCCAGATCGCCAGCAACCAGCCTGCCGGCGAGGTCGTGCTGATCCCCAACCGCGTCATCTATCCCGGCGAGACGATCGAACTCGGCGCCCTGAAGCAGGTGACCCTCATCCCGGGCAAGCACAAGCCGGATGCGGTGGCGACCCGTTCCGAGGAACTCCAGGGCAAGATCGCCAAGCGCACGCTGCTGCCGGGCCGCTACATTCCTTCCACCGCCATCCGCGAGGCCTGGCTGGTCGAGCAGGGTGCCGCCGTGCAGGTCTTCTTCGTCGCCGGCGGGCTGACGATAACGGCCACCGCCGTGACCTTGCAGCCGGGCTCGGCCGGCGACTTCATCAAGGTTCGCAACAGCGACAGCGGCAAGATCCTCTCCGGCACGGTGATGGCCGACGGCACAATTCAGGTCGGCGCTTCATGATGCGCCCATTTGCCCTTCTGCTCGCGGCGGCACTTGGCCTGCAGCCGGCGCTGGCCGATGGCCTGACGCCCAAGGCCAAACGCGAGCTCGCCGCCAGGAATGGCGGTGTCTACGACGATCCGGAATATGATCCGGCCACCACCACACGCATGTTCCGCGTTTCGCCCGGGCCAAGTTCGCTGCCACCAGGCCAGGTCGCTTCGCGCATCAAGGACATCGCGCAGCTGCAGAGTTCGCGCGACAACCAGCTCGTCGGCTACGGCCTCGTCATCGGGCTCGCCGGATCCGGCGACAGCCTGCGCAATTCGCCGTTCACCGAACAGTCGATCCGCGCCATGCTCGAAAATCTCGGCATCGCCACCGAAGGCGGCAGCGCACGCGCCAAGAACGTCGCCGCCGTCATCGTCACCGCCAACATGCCGCCCTATGTGCAGTCCGGCGCCCGCATCGACATCGACGTCTCCTCGATGGGCGACGCCACCTCGCTTGCCGGTGGCACGCTGATCATGACGCCGCTGAAGGCGGCGGACGGGGAGATCTACGCCGTCGGCCAGGGCGCGGTCATCGTTTCCGGTTTCATCGCTAAAGGCCAGGCCGAGCAGTTGACGCAAGGCGTGCCGACCGCCGGCCGCGTGCCGAACGGGGCCATAGTCGAGCGGCAGGTGAAGGCCGAGTTCGACGACCAGTCGACGCTGACGCTGCAATTGCGTAATCCCGATTTTTCGACCGCTATCCGCATCGCCGACGCGATCAACGACTACACCGCCCAGCGCTTCGGCATGCGCGTAGCGGCAGAGCGCGATTCCCGAACCGTGCAGATCAGGCGGCCGAAGAGCGTTTCGGCGGCCCGCTTCTATGCCGAGATCGAGAATCTGGTGGTCGAGTCTGACACGCCGGCCCGCGTCGTTATCGACGAGCGCACCGGGACCATCGTCATCGGCAACGACGTCAAGATCTCGCGTGTCGCCATCAGCCACGGCACGCTGACGGTGCGCATCACGGAAGCGCCGCGCGTCGTGCAGCCCGAACCCTTCTCCAAGGGCGAGACCGCCATCGAGCCGTTCACCGCAATCGATGCCAGCCGGCCCGATGCCCGCGTCGCCGTGCTCGACGGGCCCGACCTGCAAACCCTTGTTTCCGGCCTCAACCGTCTCGGCGTCAAGCCGGACGGCATCATTGCCATCCTGCAAGGCATCAAGTCGGCCGGCGCCCTGCAAGCCGATCTGGTTCTCCAATAGGCGATGCCGATGATCTCCTCCCTCTCGTCCCGTGAAAGACGCCGCTCCCGCACCTTCCTGTTTGCGGCCGCCCTCACGGTCATGCCTGTTTTTGGTGGCGCACACGCGGACGATACCGTGCGCCAGGTTCTGCCCGGTGCGCAGCCCGTGGTCGCGCCGCCGCAATTGACGCGGCAGAAAGCGCCGGACCAAAGCGAGATCGAGCGCTTCTGCTCCAATATCGCCGACGCCGCTCGCGACCGCCGCTATGCCTTGCAGGCCGAGGAGTTGAAACAGCTCCAGGCCGGCATCGACGAGCGCATGAAAGCTCTGGACACAAAGAAAGCCGAATACGAGACCTGGCTGAAGCGGCGCGAAGTGTTCCTGGCCCGGGCCGAGGACGGCGTCGTCAAGATCTATGCCGGCATGAAGCCCGATGCGGCGGCCGAACGCTTGGCGATCGTCAACGCAGACCTGGCCGCGGCCATCCTGATGAAGCTCGATTCACGCAAGGCGGGCGTCATCCTCAACGAAATGGACCAGAAGGCGGCGGCGACGCTCACCGGCATCATGGCCAGCGCAGCCCGAAGGGTAGATCCGTCATGATCCGCAGAATGCTCATCCTGTGCGCGGTGGCAGCCTTGTCCGGCTGTGGAACCAACTTCAAGGAGATCGGCAGGGAACCGGCGCTGTCGCCGGTCGGATCGGGCATCGGCAGCGACGGGGCAGCGCCCTACAGCTATCCTCAGCCGCCCGCCACGCCGGTCAAGAAGTTCTCTCTGTGGGACGATCGCCAGAGCCGGCTGTTCACCGATCCCAGGGCGCTGCGCGAAGGCGACATCCTGACCGTCAGGATCAAGCTCAACGACAAGGCCAATTTCAAGAACCAGAACGACAGGAGCCGCACTGCCGCGCGCAAGCTGGGCTATGACGTCACGCTCGGATGGGAAGGCAGCAGCACGAGCGGCAAGGGCGACGCCGGCTTGAGTTCCAGCACCGAAACCAACGCCGACGGCGAAATCAAGCGCTCGGAGAACCTCGAGCTCAACGTCGCCGCCGTCGTCACCGAGGTCCTTCCCAACGGCAATTTGATGATCAGGGGTTCACAAGAAGTGCGCGTCAACTACGAACTCAGGGTGCTCACCATCGCCGGCATGGTGCGCCCGTCTGACATCGGCGCGGAGAACACCATCTCCTATGAACGCATCGCCGAGGCGCGGATCTCCTATGGCGGCCGCGGTCGCGTCAGCGAGGTCCAGCAGCCGGCCTACGGCCAGCAGGTCCTCGACCAGGTTCTTCCGTTCTAGTTCTTGGCAATCTGGGGATTGGAGAGCAAAGCGCCATGGCCGATGTCGAACAGGTTCAGCCTCGCAAGGGTCCTTCCCTTGCCATCCAGGGCGCCATGCTGCTCGTGGTGACTGCCGCCGCCATCGGCATGGGCTGGATGTCAGGTGGCTACCTCAAAGGCGTCGATGCACCACCATCGGTGCCGGTTGCGCCTGAAAATGAGGGCAAGGTCGCCCAGCCCGCCGCCGCACAACAGCCTGGCACGGGCCCGACGCTTGTCGCACTGGCGCCGATCACCACCAACATCGCCTCGCCCGCGGATACCTGGATCAGGATGGAAGTATCCGTGGTCTATGACGCGCCGCAGCCGCCGGCCATGGCGGAGAACATTCAACAGGATCTTCTGGCTTTCGTACGTACCCTGAAGACGCACCAGATCGAAGGCGCCAGCGGCTACCAGCATCTGAAGGCCGATCTCGACGAACGCGCCTCGATCCGCAGCCAGGGGCACGTCAAACAGGTTCTTATCAGGACATTGCTGCTCGAATGAGAAAATTCCTTCTTGCCGCGGTACTGATCGGTGCCGCCACCTCCGTCGCGGCGGCCCAGCAACTGGACCTTGGTGCCATCGGCAAGGCCGATGGCACCACCGTCGGCTACATCATCCAGATGTTCGGCCTGCTTACCGTCTTGTCGGTGGCGCCGGGGCTGCTGATCATGGTGACGAGCTTCACCCGCTTCGTTATCGCCTTCTCGATCCTGCGTGCCGGCATTGGCCTGCAATCGACGCCGGCGAACCTCATCCTCATTTCGCTGTCGCTGTTCATGACCTTCTATGTCATGGCGCCGACCTTCGATCAGGCCTGGAATACCGGCGTCAAGCCGCTGATGGACAACCAGATCAGCCAGACCGAGGCCTTCGAGAAGATTTCCGATCCGTTCCGCACCTTCATGCTGCACAATGTGCGCGACAAGGACTTCGATCTTTTCGCCGATCTCGCGCGCGAGCGCGGCCAGGTCGTTGCCAAGGAGACCGTCGACCTGCGCATCCTGGTGCCCGCCTTCATGATCTCCGAAATCCGGCGCGGCTTCGAGATCGGCTTTCTGATCGTGCTGCCATTCCTGGTCATCGATCTGATCGTCGCCACCATCACCATGGCGATGGGCATGATGATGCTGCCGCCCACGGTCGTGTCGCTGCCGTTCAAGATCCTGTTCTTCGTCCTGATCGACGGCTGGAACCTGCTCGTCGGCAGCCTGGTGCGCTCTTTCACCTGAGCGCCCGCGCCCGGCATCAGGCACCGCGCGCGCCCAGGAACCGGGCGGCGCGAGCATCATCGAATTTTCTCCGAATTATTTTCGATTAACCGTCCGATTTAGTCCTTTGGTAGGGACTCGCCGCCATAGTCGCTCGCAGATGGCGGGTGACCCAAACGCAACGGTCATTGGCATGATGCCGCTCCGTCATACCGGACAAACCGGTATGCAAAAAACACCTGTAAAAACAAGGTACGAGTAGCCATGGCCAGTATCATGACCAACGCCGCAGCGTTGACCGCGCTGCAGAGCTTGAACGCCACCCAGAAGAGCCTCGACACCACCCAGTCCCGCATCTCGACGGGCTATCGCGTCTCCCAGGCTTCGGACAACGCCGCCTACTGGTCGATCGCCACCACGATGCGCTCCGACAACCAGGCCATGTCCACCGTCTCGGACGCGCTCGGCCTCGGCGCCTCCAAGGTCGACACCGCCTACACCGGCATGAACAGCGCGATCACCACCATTAACCAGATCCAGCAGAAGCTGACCGCATCCTACGGCCAGACGGATGCTTCCAAGGAAAAGACCCAGGTCGAAATCGCCGCTCTGCAGAAGCAGCTGCAGGCCTATGCCGATGGCGCCACCTTCTCCGGCACCAATATGCTGTCGGTGTCCACCGCCTCGGGCACGGCGGCCGACGTGAAGGTCGTTTCGGCCTTCAACCGCAGCGCCGCCGGCGCGGTTTCGATCTCGACGATCGACGTCAATGTGGAAAGCATCAAGCTCTATGACGCCGGTGCTGCCCCGACTGCGAAGGGCATCCTCGACACGGCTCGTCTCGGCACCACCGGCGCCGCGGTTACCACGGCATCGAACCCGACCCTGGGCGCTGCCGCTGCGGCCACCGATACCTATTCGGTCGCCTCTCTGGCCATCTTCTCGGGCACCACTGCTGCCAGCGATACCCAGATCCAGCAGATGATGAACGTCGTCGATGCCGCGCTCAAGGGCATGACGACCGCCGCCACCAAGCTTGGCGCCGCCAAGAGCTCCATCGACCTGCAGAAGACCTTCACCTCGAGCCTGATGGACTCCATCGATCGCGGCGTCGGCCAGCTCGTCGATGCCGACATGAACAAGGAATCGACCCGCCTCCAGGCCCTGCAGGTTCAGCAGCAGCTCGGCGTCCAGGCGTTGTCGATCGCCAACGGCTCCTCGCAGTCGATCCTGTCGCTCTTCCGCGGCTGATCGCTCTCGACCGACCAAACCAGGCAAACGGGCCGCGCAGAAGCGCGGTCCGTTTCGCGTTTGCTCCAGCCCCGCGCAACTCTCGTTCCTTAACCCTCTAAAGTCGGCTTTTAACAGGCCGTTAACCATAACGCGCTAGTCATGGTTAACCAATGACTTACAACGGATTACCGAATCGGTCCGATCGGGGCGGCGGCAATCCACGGGCGGGTCGAGCGGCTCGCGAGGGCAACGCCGGTTTTTGAGAAAGACCGGTCTGGAAAAAAGGAGCGAGTTTCTTGGCGAGCATCATGACGAACGCTGCGGCGTTGACTGCACTTCAGAGCCTCAACGCCACCAACAAGTCGCTTGAGCAGACACAGGCCCGCATCTCGACGGGCTACAGGGTCTCCGAAGCATCCGACAACGCGGCCTACTGGTCGATCGCCACGACGATGCGCTCCGACAACCAGGCGCTCTCGACCGTGCAGGACGCGCTCGGCCTCGGCGCCTCGAAAGTCGATACCGCTTATACCGGCATGAACAATGCGCTGGACACGATCGGCAAGATCAAGACCAAGTTGCTCTCCACCATTGGCCAGACAGCTGCTGCCAAGGCGAAGACACAGACCGAAATCACGGCCCTCCAGGCGCAGATGAAGTCCTTTGCCGATGCCGCCACCTTTTCGGGTTCTAACTACCTTTCGGTGACATCGACACAGGTCGCCGCCGCCAATGATGGCGTCCAGGCCAACGCCAAGATCGTCTCGTCCTTCAATCGCTCCTCCTCGGGCGCCATTTCGCTCGGCACGATCGACATCGATGTCGAGAGCACCAAGCTGTTCGATTCCGGTCTCTCCACCGCCGTCAAGAACCAGGGCACGCTCGACCGCCAGACCTCGGTCTATTCCACGGCGGCCGCCCAGAACCTGTATGATACCGCTTATGCGGCCGCAATCGCCGGCGGCGGCACGGACATTGCCGCCAACACCGCCGGCCAGACCGCGGCCGGTGCGGTGGTTCCCAGGATCGACAATGTTTCCGCTTACAATCTCGATATCACGGCGGCCGGCGTGACCGACGACATCATCACCCAGATGGTCGGCAAAATCGACAAGGTCATGAGCCAGTTGACCGACTCCGCCACCATCCTCGGTTCAGCCAAGAGCAGCATCGACCTGCAGAAGACCTTCACGCAGAGCCTGATGGACTCCATCGACCGCGGCGTCGGCCAGCTCGTCGATGCCGACATGAACAAGGAATCAACCCGCCTCCAGGCGCTGCAGGTGCAGCAGCAGCTCGGCATCCAGTCGCTGTCGATCGCCAACAGCTCCTCGCAGTCGATCCTGTCGCTGTTCAAGAACGGCTAATTCAACCTTAGCCGACGGATACGTCGATTTCCAATTCACGGGCCGCGTCGCAAGCGCGGCCCGATTTCATTTTCGCACAAGCTTCGAGGATTAGTGTTCCGGCGGACAGTCATGCTGGGAGTCGCTCAATCGTGCCGGAACAGATCCAGAGCATCATCTCGAATCTCCGCGGCTTTGGCGTCAGGCGCCTCGCCATGCTGGCGGGCATCGCTGTCCTGGTGATGGGCGTCATCGGCGTTGCCTCGGTCTACCTCAACCGCCCGGCCTACGACACGCTCTATGTCGGGCTCGACCGCTCCGACGTGAACCAGATCGGCCTAGTATTGGGCGAAGCCGGCATCGGCTTCGACGTCGGCGCCGACGGAACCTCCGTACTGGTGCCGGCCGGCACCACGGCGCAGGCGCGCATGCTGCTTGCCGAGAAGGGCCTGCCGACCAGCGCCAATGCCGGCTATGAGCTGTTCGACAATGTCGGCGCGATGGGCCTCACCTCCTTCATGCAGCAGATCACCCGCGTGCGTGCGCTGGAAGGCGAGATCGCCCGCACCATCCAGTCCATCGCCGGCATCAAGGCGGCGCGCGTCCACATCGTCATGTCCGAGCGCGCCAATTTCCGCCGCGACGAACAGCAGCCCTCCGCCTCGGTCGTCATCCGTTATGCCGGCATCGACGCGGAGAAGAGCGCCATGTCGATCCGCCACCTCGTCGCCGCTGCCGTGCCTGGCCTGTCGGCCGACAAGGTGACGGTGCTCGATTCCAACGGCAATCTGCTGGCCGCGGGTGATGATCCCTCCAATACCAGTGCCGCCCGCACGCTCGGCATCGAGCAGACCGTGGAGGCGCAGATCGGTGACAACATCCGCCGCGCTCTGACACCCTATCTCGGCCCGGACAATTTCCGCGCCAGCGTCAAGGCCGAGGTCAACACCGACACCCGTCAGACGGAAGAGACAATCTTCGACCCGAATTCCCGCGTCGAGCGCTCGGTGCAATCGGTGCGCGCCAATGAGAACAGCAACCAGAAGCAGGCTTCAACTCCCGCCAGCGTCGAGCAGAACCTGCCCGAAACCCAGGCGACCAGCACCGAGGGTCCGCAGACCTCCTCGGCCAACGACCGCAAGGAGGAGATCACCAATTACGAGATCAATTCCAAGAAGATCGCCACCGTCTCCAACGGCTATTCAGTGACCAAGATGTCGATTGCCGTCGTCGTCAACCAGGATCGGCTGAAGACGATCCTGGGCAAGGATGCGACACCGGAGCAGATCGCCAAGCGCGTCGCCGAAATCCAGAAGATGGTGAGCTCCGCCACCGGCTTCGACGACAAGCGCGGCGACGTCATCGACGTCTCGGCCGTCGAGTTCATCGACGGGCTGGACGGCGAGGCGGTGCCCCAGGCGGGAATGCTCGATTCCATCGGCCAGCACGCCGGCACGCTGATCAATGCCGGCGCCTTCATCGTCGTGGTGTTCCTGGTCGCCTTTTTTGGCCTGCGGCCGATGGCGGCCGCGTTGACGGCCAGGGCGACGCCCGCCATAGCAGGCCCCAATTTCGATGAAGTCCAGCGCTCTCTGCCGACGCCGGAGGCAGCCGCTTCCGTCGATGCGGGTGCCGCCATTGGCGCCCTGCCCGGCACGCGTGCCGGCGCCACCCCGCTCGACGATCTGCGCCAGAAGATCAGGCCGGCCCCGCAGGAGCGGCTTGCCCGCATGGTCGACATCAACGAGGAACGCACCGCGCAGATCCTGCGCAAATGGGCGGCCCAGGAAGTCGCAGCGTAGACCATGCCCTCCGCAGCCCTCTTCGATCTTCTCCCTGATTTCGGCACGCGCGCGCAACGCGCCAGCCAGCCCCAGGCCGCCACCGAGCACAAACCCGAGGCGGCACCGCCGGCCGATATCGGCACGCTGATCGCCGAAGCGGTTGCCCAGTCGGAGGCAGCGCTCGGCGAAAGGCTTGCCGCGACGCATGAAGCAGCGCTGGAAGCGGAACGCCGGGCCAATGCCGAGGAAGCGAAGGCCTTTCTCGACAGCTTCGGTGGCGATGTCGGCAAGGCGGTCTCGTCGCGGCTCGACGCCATGGAGGCGCGCGTGACGGATCTTGTCGGCGCCACGGTCGCCCGCATCATCGGCGGCGTGGTCAGCGACGATCTGCGGAAGCGCTCGCTTGAAGCGCTCGCCGGCGCGGTCCGCGAAGCCGTCGGCGATGGCGAAGCCGTGCGCATCACGGTCCGCGGGCCGCTCTCGCTGTTCGAAACGCTGAAGGCATCGCTTGGGCCGCGTGCCGAAAATCTCGACTTCATCGAGGCGCCCGGCTTCGACCTGACGGTCACCATCGACGAGGCCGTGTTCGAGACGCGCATGGCCGAATGGTCGGCAACACTTTCCGAGGTGCTGTCATGAGCGTCGCCGATGCCGATCATGGCAGGCACGAGATCATCATCGTGCGGCGCGGGCATGACGACCACGACGAAGGTCACCATGGCGGCGTCTGGAAGATCGCCTTCGCCGACTTCATGACCGCGATGATGTGCTTCTTCCTGGTCATGTGGCTGATCAATGCCGCCAACGAACAGACCAAGGCCGCCGTCGCCAGCTACTTCAATCCCGTCAAGCTGGTCGACCGTGAGTCGAGCCGCAAGGGCCTCCAGGATCTCGGCAATGGGCCGCGCTCGGTCGGGCTGATGGCCGACGACCCGCAGGAAGCGACAGCCAAGGCCGGGCAGGACGGCAGCGGCGCCGCGGGCTCATTCGACCGCAAGCAGGAAAAGCAGGAGCCGCAGCAGTCGCCACAATCCGACGAGCATCTTTTCGCCGACCCCTATGCGGTGCTCTCGGAGATCGCCACGGATACCGGCGTCATGCAGAATGTCAGCCAGAAGGGCGATGGCGGCGCGCAGAATTCCGGCCCGGCGACGGGTGCCTCGGGCGGCGCGTCCTACCGCGATCCCTTCGAGCCGGACTTCTGGTCGCAGCAGGTCGCCGCGCCCGGCGCCGAGGCGAGCGCCCAGCGGCCCAAGATCGAGGGCGACCCGCTCAAGTCCGGCGACAAGGCGGCCGAGACTCGGGTCGCCAAGGTCAAGGCCGTGCCGCCCGCACCGCCGGTCAAGGACGCACCGCTCGAGCCCCTGGCCGGAGATGGCAGGAATACCGCCGCGACAATGGTCAAGACGGGCGATGCCAAGACGGGCGATGCCAAGACGGGCGATGCCAAGGCCGGCGATGCCAAGGCGGGGGATACCAAGGCGGGCAACGCCGACGCTGGAGACAACAAGGCCGCTGATGCGGTCGCAAAGCAGGAGGCCGCAAAAACCGAGGCGGCGGACAAGGCTCCGACCACCGCCGCGCTGAAGGCGGCTGCCGACGTCAAGCAGCAGCTCGCCGATGCCTTCAAGCCCGGTGACAAGCTGCATGACGGGGTCTCGGTCGAAGCCACCGACAAGGGTGTCGTCATCTCCATCACCGACCAGCTCGACTTCGGCATGTTCGAGGTCGGGTCGGCGGTGCCGAGTCGCGAGCTGGTGCTGGCGATGGAAAAGATCGGCCACATCGTCAACAGCCAGAAGGGCACCATCAGCATCAACGGCCACACCGATGCGCGCCCTTTCCGCAGCGCCAGCTACGACAATTGGCGGCTGTCGACGGCGCGGGCGCACTCCGCCTATTACATGCTCGTGCGCGGCGGCGTCGATGAACGCCGCATCACCGAGGTTGCCGGCTTCGCGGATCGCCAGCCCAAGGATCCGGCAGACCCAATGTCGGCGGCCAACCGCCGCATCGAGATCCTGATGGCGACCGGCGGATGAAGCGGCCGGCGCTGACCAGCCGCCTGATGGGCCTGTTGCTGCTGGCCACGGCATATCCGTCGGCGGGCTTTGCCCAGGATATGCTGCAGCCCTATCAACTGGTGCGCTCATTGCAGCTCGTCCAGGACCGTATCGCGGCCGGCGATCACGCCGCGATGCCGATGCAGGCCAAGCTGCTCGAGATGACCGATGCGCGGTTGCGCGCGGCCGATGCCGAGGATTTCAAGGATCCCAGGAATTTTCGCGCGCTCCTGGTCTACGGCATGAGCGGCGGCAATCCGGTAACCGTCGAGGCGGCCGTGTCGCGCGCCGCCTCCGATCCGCGCAACCTTGCCATGGCCAAAGGTGTGATCGACTACCTGAACGGCCGGCCCGGCGAGGCGATCGAAGCCCTGAGGCCGATCGATCCGATGGCTCTGCCAGGCGATCTCGGCGCGTTCCTCGCCTTGGTCAAAGGCTCGCTGCTTGCCACGGACCAGCCGGCGACCGCACTCACGCTGTTCGACGAGGCCAAGCTGCTCAGCCCCGGCACTCTGGTCGAGGAAGCGGCGTTGCGGCGCTCGGTCGGCATTGCCGTGACGCAAGGCGACGCGGCACGGTTCGCGCTTGCCTCCACCCAGTATGTCGAGCGCTATCTCTATTCGCCTTACGCCAGCCAGTTCGCCGACTCCTTCGTCTCCGGCGTCATCGCCCTGCACATGTCGATCAGCCAGGACAAGCTTGCCGACATCACCTCGATGATGGATCCCGAGCGCGAGAAGGTGATCTATCTGCGCATCGCCCGCCGCGCCGCGATTGACGGCATGAGCGACTTGTCGGCCTTCGCCTCGGCACGGGCCGAGCAGGGTCGCGACGGCAACACCAATCAGGGCGATCCGCGCGCCCTGCTCTATTCCAGCCTGTCCACGGTGACCTCCGATACCATCGAGGACGTGCGTGCCAAACTGGGCAAGATCGACCGCAGCAGGTTGTCGGACGGCGACCGCGCCTTGCTCGACGCGGCCCAGACCATCGCCGGTGAAGTGGTGGCGCCGCCTGCCTCCCCTCCGGCCGCAAATCCGGCGCCCGCCGCGGTTGTGCCATCGCCCGAACCCGAGGTTGCGGCCACCGATGCCGCCGGATTGCCACCTGTCGAGGGCGCTGTCCCTGAACAGACCGCCGTTACGCCATCCCTGGACGCAGCAGCGGCTGCGCCGAACGCATCCACGCCTGCAACCGATGCGGCAACCGTCCTACCGGCACCGGCGGCCTCGGCCAGCGCCGACACGACAGACCCGACCGACGCCGCCATGACGAAAACCCGTCGACAGCTAGACCTGATCGACCAGATGCTTGGAGCCGCCCCGAAATGACCCCCAGCCTCGGTCCGGCTCTGCAAGGATTCACCGCCGTGCGCACGGCCGAGCAGCCGGCCGCGTCGGGAAAGAAGGACGACACCGGTTTCGGAGAGATGGTGCACGGCGGCGCGAGCCCTGCCCATTCGGAGAAGCAGCCACCGGCCGAGGCGGGCTCCCGCGATCCGCGGTGGACCAGGCTTGCCGCGGAGCTTGCGGCAAAGGCAGGCGAGGACAAGCCGATGCCCGCCGGCAAGGCAAGGGCCACGCCGAGCGGATCGTCTGCCGCGAAATCCATGAAGGACGGCAAGGACGCCGGGACGGACAAGGATGCCGATGCCGAAGCGCCCGCCGCCGATCCGGGCGCAACGCCGCTCGACGGGCATCTGCCGCTGCTGATGGCGTTTCATGACCTGCGCCATTTCTCGACATCGACCAAGTCGGCCGACTCGAGCGCGAGCGAAACAGGACAGGGCTCTGCTATCGATGGACAGCTTCCGTCGAAGGCCTATCGACAGAAATCCGCTGCGGGGCGTGACGGTCTTGAACCCATGTCCGAGCCTGAGCGGGTATCGCTCGTCGACGGGCCGTTGACGAAACTCGACGGCAAGCTCGTCCGCGATGCCGCCGGCGCGCCGAAACACGACAATGCCATCGTTGCCGGCCCGCTGCCCGAGGCGCCCGCGGAGGTGCCAGGCATGGAGACGGAACAGGCGCCGCCACAGCTGAAATCCATCGCCGACCTTCAGTCCTCATTGCGGTCCGAGCCGGGAAAACAGCAGTCGGCGGCGGCACGCATCGACGTGGTTTCCGAACGCAGCTTTCCCGCGCCGCCGCAGGCACCGATGAGCCAGGCAGCCCTCAACGTGATCGGCGCCATTTCAGCCGATGGGGGCCCGAACCAGACGCTTTCCACGGCTTCCGCGACAGCTCAACTGACGGGCTCTGTTGCCGTTCCGACACATGTGTTGAAGATCGAACTTCACCCGGCCGAACTGGGCATGGTCACGGCCCATCTTCGGCTCTCCGGAGAACAACTGTCGATTGAATTGAAACCCGAAACACACGATGCCTATCGCCGGCTTTCCAGCGACAGCGAGGCGATCGTCAAGTCGCTGCGCGGGCTGGGCTTCGAGGTTGATAAGGTCACCATCATGCAACCCTCGGTCGCAATTCCCTCTACAAGCCGGACGGATACAACCGCCTCCGTGAGCGCTGCACCCGGCCGCGATCCATCATCCTTCCAGCCCGGAAATTCCGGCGGCGGCAATAATGGAGCCGGCGGCCAGCAGTCGGGTCAGCAATCCGCAAGGGGTAACCATGATGAAGCGCAAGCACACGGCCGCGCCGCTTCGCCTTCTCGCGAGCGCGCTGGCGATATATTTATCTAGCCTCGCGAGCAGCGCCGGCGCCGCCACCAATCCTTGCGAACCCGAGATCCTGCGTGCCGCCGACCGCTATGGCGTACCCGCCGGCATCCTCTATGCCGTCGGATTGACGGAAACCGGCAACAAGGGCAGTCTTCAGCCTAATGCCTTGAACATAGAGGGAAAAGCAGTCTTCCCGAGAAGCCGGGCCGAAGCGCTTGCCGCCTTCGCCAACGCCCAGCGCGAGGGCAAGACGCTGATCGATCTGGGCTGCATGCAGATCAACCATCACTACCATGCCTCGCATTTCCGCAGCGTCGAGGACATGCTCGACCCACGCCAGAACGTCGACTACGCGGCAAGCTTCCTGGCCAGCCTCCATGCCCGCCATGTGACCTGGTCGATGGCCGTCGCCCGCTATCATGCCGGTCCCGACAACGATCCGGCGCAGAAGGTCTATGTCTGCAGGGTGATCGCCAACATGGTGGCCACCGGCTTCGGCAAATGGACCACGAACGCTCGCGCCTTCTGCAACCCATAAGCGCATTTTCTGCTTCTAATACGTCAACTCCCTGGATGCGAAGCGGTCCATTCGACCTGGGCTCACAAACATATCTGGCGGCGCGCTAATGCAACCGCTCCGATTCCAGACTCCCAAGAAACTAGTTACAAGAAATGACGGTTGTTCAGGATTCTCGCCAGCGGATACGCCTTTCCCCACGGGGCAAATGTGCTGATTCGGAGGCGGGGCCGATGATCGTTATCGTTGACGAGCGAGAGCTCGTGACAGAGGGCTATAATTCACTTTTCGACCGCGAGGGGATTGCCTGCGCCGGTTTCGCGCCGGGCGAATTCGGCGAGTGGGTCAACTCGGCCGCCGACACCGATCTGCGATCGGTCCGGGCCTTCCTGATCGGCGACTGTCGCGACGGCGCGATCTCGCCGCGCCAGATCCGCGACCGCACCGGAGCTCCGGTCATTGCGCTCAGCGAGCAACATTCGCTGGAAAACACGCTGCGGTTGTTCGAGAGCGGCGTTGACGACGTCATCCGCAAGCCGGTGCACATCCGCGAAATCCTGGCCCGCATCACCGCCATCCGCCGACGCGCCAGCGAGGACGTCGCCTATACCGAGATCGGTGCCATGCGCATCTTCATGGACGGCCGCGATCCCGAGATCGACGGCCAACCGCTGCCCTTGCCACGCCGCGAGCGCCGCATCCTGGAATATCTGGCGAGCAATCGCGGCCGCCGCGTCACCAAGACCCAGGTGTTCAACGCCATCTACGGCATTTTCGACGAAGAGGTCGAGGAGAACGTGGTGGAAAGCCACATCAGCAAACTGCGCAAGAAGCTGCGCGAGAAGCTGGGCACCGACCCGATCGATTCCAAGCGCTTCCTCGGCTACCGGCTGGTGTTCTGATGCGGCACCGCGCCAGCCTCGCGCAAGACAGGAGGCCTAGCCTCGAAGCCAGTGGCAAGGATATTGCGGAGACATCTCGATGAGCCTCTACGGAATGATGCGGACTGGCGTTTCCGGCATGAACGCCCAGGCAAACCGCCTGTCGACGACGGCCGACAACATCGCCAACTCCGACACCACCGGCTACAAGCGGTCCTCGGCCGAATTTTCGACGCTGATCATGCCGTCGACCGGCGGCGCCTATAATTCCGGCGGCGTCACCACCACGATCCGCCAGGCGGTCAGCGATCCGGGCGTACTTCAATACACGACCTCGGTCTCCGACCTTGCCGTCAGCGGCGATGGCTTCTTTGTCGTCCAGGACCCGAGCGGCACGCCCTTCCTGACCCGCGCCGGCGCCTTCGTACCCGATGCACAGGGCCGGCTGGTCAATGCCGCCGGTTTCCAGCTGATGGCCTACAGTTACGCCAACGGCACGCCGGCAGCGACCGTGAACGGCTTCGAAGGTCTCGAGCCCGTTGTCATCTCCGACCAGGGGCTGACCGCGACGCCGAGCACCCAGGGCAATTTCAGTGGCAATCTGCCGGCAGGTGCGACACCGGTCGCCGCCGGCAACCTGCCCACCACCAACACCGCAGGCGCGCAGTACACCTCGAAATCGTCGATGGTCGCCTATGACAATCTCGGCAACAAGAGGCTGCTCGACGTCTATTTCACCAACACCGGCGCCGGCACCTGGCAGGTGGCGGTCTTCGACCAATCGAAGGCGACGGCCGGAACTGGCTTCCCCTACGCTGGCGGCGGTGCACTGGGAACGGCCAACCTGACCTTCGATACCACCACCGGCAAGCTTACCGGCACCCCCACCGACGTTTCGTTCACAGTGCCGGGCGGCGCCAGCCTCGATCTCGATCTGTCGGCGCTCACACAGCTCGGCACCGGTTTCACCGTTTCCGACGCCCAGGTGAACGGCAACGCGCCGAGCACCATCGACAAGGTGCAGATCAGCAAGGACGGCACCATCTACGCCCAGTACAAGGACGGCACCTCCAAGCCGCTCTACAAAATTCCGCTGGCCGACGTGCAGAGCCCCGACCAGCTCAAGGCGCTGCCTGGCAATGTCTACGCCCAAGGCACCGACTCCGGTGCCATCCGTGTCGGTTTTGCCAATGAAGGCAAGCTTGGTTCGATCATTTCCGGCGCGCTCGAAAATTCCAACGTCGATATCGCGGAGGAATTGACCGACATGATCGCGGCTCAGCGCAGTTACACCGCCAATTCCAAAGTCTTCCAGACCGGTTCCGATCTGATGGACGTCCTCGTCAACCTGAAGAGATAAACCGGGCTCCGCCCGTGAAAGACCAGCATGTCGCTTTCCTCCGCACTGAGCATCGCCCAATCGGCGCTTCTAGCCACCTCGCGGCAGACAAGCGTCGTCACGCGCAACGTGGCAGACGCCGACAATCCGAACTATTCGCGCCGCATCGCGCTCGTCACCAGCACGACGCCCGGCGCGCGTTCGGTTGATGTCCAGCGTGCGGCCAACGACCTGCTGTTTCGCCAGAACCTCGGCGCTTTGTCCGCCTACGCTGGCCAGAATGCGCTCTACAGCGGCATGGATCAGCTCGACGTTTCAGTGAATGGCGTCGACAACGCCTCCTCACCTTCGACCGCCATTGCCAATCTGCAGCAGGCGCTGCAGCTATACGCCACCTCGCCGTCCAACCAGAATCTGGGCTCGAGTGTCATCGACGCGGCCAAACAGGTCGTGCGGTCCCTGAATGAAGGCTCCAAGGCCATTCAGGATTTTCGTACCCAGACCGACGGCCAGATCGATACCGCCGTCAAAGATCTCAACTCGCTGCTCAACCAGTTCCAGGATGCCAACACGGCGGTCATGTCCGGAACCCGTTCCGGTACCGACGTTTCAGATGCGCTCGACCAACGCGACGCATTGTTGAAGAAGATCGCCAATTACATTCCGGTATCGACCTTCACGCGTGGCGACAATGACATGGTCATCACTACGGGCGACGGCACGACATTGTTCGAGACGATCCCACGTACCGTCAGCTTCGCCCCATCTTCGGGCTATGCCGCGGGTGCGGCTGGCAACACGGTCTATATCGACAATGTGCCGGTCTCGGCGGGCAGCGGCGGCAACACAACCGCCAGCGGCACGATTGCCGGTATGCTGCAATTGCGCGACGGCGTCGCCTCGACCATGCAGAGCCAGCTCGACGAAACCGCGCGCGGCCTGATCACCGCCTTTGCCGAAACCGCACCGTCGATGCCCAACGCGGCGGGCCTGTTCACCTGGTCGGGCGCACCGGCGGTGCCAGCCGCGGGCACGCTCGTCGATGGCCTTGCTGGAACGATCAAGATCAATGCCGCGATGGACCCCAGCACCGGCGGCAACCCGACATTGCTGCGCGACGGCGGCGCCAACGGCGCCGCTTACGTCGCCAACACTGGCGGAGCTTCATACTCCAACCTTCTGGTCGCCTATGGCGACCAGCTCGACAAGCCGATGACGTTCGATTCCTCGGCCGGGATTTCGGCAACCTCCAGCGTTGCCGACTACGCCGCCAATTCGATCGGCTGGTTGCAGGGCGTTCGTCAGCAGGCTTCGACCGCCGCCGACGCCAAGGAAGCCCTGGCACAGCGCAGTGCCGATGCCTTGTCCAACGCAACCGGCGTCAATGTCGATCAAGAGATGTCGCTGATGCTCGATCTCGAGCACACCTATCAGGCATCCGCCCGGATGATGAAGACCGTCGACGACATGATGACGGCCCTGTTGAACGCGGTGGGATAAGCCATGACCTTTGTCTCCTCTGCTGCCCTCACGAATGCCATGCGCTATCAGCAGATGCGCATGCAGGCCGATCTCGTCAAAGCCACGAAGGAGTCCTCGACCGGCAAGGTCGCCGATGTCGGTCTGGCACTTGGTGGGCGCACCGCCCAGTCCGTCACTTTTTCGCGCGACCTCGACCGGCTCAACGTCATTGTCGATTCCAACGGACTGGTGGCCGCCCGGCTCTCATCGACCCAGACCTCGCTCGGCCAGCTCTCCAACGTCGCGCAGACTTTCCTGTCCAGCCTGACCACCGCATCGTCGGGTGACAACTCCGACAGTCTGACCCAATCGACCGGCCAGACAACTATCCAGCAGCTTACGTCGATCCTCAACACCAGCGTTAACGGCGAATATCTGTTCGCTGGCACCAACACCGACGTCAAGCCCATCAACGATTTCACGGCCCCCGGTTCTCCCGCCAAGGCTGCCTTCGACGCCTCCTTCGTCGCCAAATTCGGCTTCACGCCCAATGACCCGGCCGCAGCCAACATCACCGCGGCCCAAATGGACGATTTCATCACCAACGATGTCACGCCGCAGTTCCTCGGCGCGGGCTGGCAGACCAACATGTCGAATGCCACCGACCAGCAGATCGTCAGCCGCATCGCGCTCAACGAAACCACCGAGACCTCGACCGGCGCCAACAGCGACGGCATCAGGAAGCTCGCCATGGCGGCGGCCTTGATCTCCAGCCTGATGTCCACCAATATCAGCCGGGCGGCAAAGGACAGCATCGTCGGCCACTCGCAGGTGCTGGTTGGCGAAGCGCTGAGCGGCATCGCGCAGGTCCAATCCCAGACCGGCATCGTCCAGAAGCGCGTCTCCGACGCCAGCGACCGTATGAAGACGCAGATCGACCTGTTCGAACGGCACATTCTGGATCTCGAAGCAGTCGATCCGGCCGCAGCCGCGACCCGCGTCGCCGACCTGACGCAGCATATCGAGACGTCTTTCGCTCTGACGGCGCGCCTGCAGCAGCTCAGCCTGTTGAATTACCTGACCTGAAAGCACTCTGAACCGGAACGGTAGAGCCAACGATGTACCAATTCTCCTACGCCGACGTCCAAAGCACCTCCGTCACGGACGCCAAGGACCGTGAGCGCGAGCTGCTGACCCGCTCGATCGACATGCTGTCGGCTGCGGCGGTGGCCGGCCAGGATTCGATGGAGGCCGTGGAGGCACTGAATTTCACCAACCGCGTCTGGACTGTCTTCGTCCAAGACCTTGGCTCCAGCGACAATGCGCTCCCCAAGGAATTGCGCGCCAACCTGATTTCCATCGGCCTGTGGCTGCTGCGCGAGGCCGAGGACATCCGCCAGGGCCGCACCGACAATTTCGAGGGGCTGATCGAAGTGTCCCAGATCATCCGCGACGGCATTCAATGACGAACACGCTGAAGATATCGCTGAAGCCCAATGAGAAGATCTACATCAACGGCGCGGTCCTCCGCGTCGACCGCAAGGTCACCGTCGAGCTGATGAACGACGTGCAGTTCCTGCTCGAGAGCCATGTGATCCAGGCCGACGAGGCGTCGACGCCATTGCGGCAGCTCTATTTCATCGTGCAGGTCATGCTGATGAACCCCGCTGGTGCCGATGAAGCACGCGAGATGTTCCGCCGCTCGCTGCCGCTGCTCATTGCAAGTTTCGAAGACGCCGAGATCAGCAACGCGCTGAAACAGGTCGACCGCATGGTCGGCGAGGATCACATTTACGAGGCCTTGAAGGCGATCCGTTCGCTTTATCCTCTCGAACGCCGCGCGCTTGGCGGCAATGACGACGTTCCGGGTGCCGCGCGCCCGCTGGCCGTGGGGGCACGATACTGATGACCGTGGACATGACGACGACGATACCGGCTGGCGCCAACCAGACCACCAAGTCGACCTCGAAGACAGCGGTCGACTATCAGTCCTTCCTGAAGCTTCTGATCGCGGAGATGAAGAACCAGGATCCGACCAAGCCGATGGATTCGACGGCGTACGTCGCCCAGCTCGCCACCTTCTCCCAGGTCGAGCAATCGGTACAGAGCAACACCAAGCTCGACCAGATCATGCAGTCCTCGGCGCTGTCGCAGGCCGACGCTATTATCGGCCGCTCGATCACGTCGGCCGACGGCAAGACCACCGGAATAGTGGCTTCGGTGACGCTCGCCAGCAGCGGACTGATCGCAGTGCTGCAGGACGGCACCCAGGTCCCCGTCGGCGCGGGCGTGTCGATCAAGCCGGCGAGCTAGGCCAACCGCCGACATGAACGAAGCCGACGCTCTCGACATCGTCCAGTACGCGGTTTGGACGGTGCTGACGGCATCCGCGCCGGTGGTGCTGGTCGCAATGGCCGTCGGCATCGGCATAGCCTTGATCCAGGCGTTGACACAGGTCCAGGAAATCACCTTGACCTTCGTGCCCAAGATCATCGCCATTATGCTGGTGGTGGCGCTTACGGGCCCCTTCATCGGCGGCCAGATATCGGCCTTCACCAATGTCATCTTCGAGCGCATCCAGAACGGTTTCTGAGCGATTCCAGAAAGGGTGCTCGGCGCCTTCCGGCACGAGCGTGTGGCCCTTCGCTATCCCCTTGTTGGACCATGATCTTGCCCGCAAGGCATTCGCGCTTTGCGCCGTGATGCCATAGTTTCGGCAAATCATGCGGGGAAACGGATCACCGCAAGGATCGGCACGCCGTGGCAGGAACCCGCCCATGATTGACGAAAAGCCGGATAGCGAAAGCGTCTCGGCGCTGGCGCCGTTCCGGCACGGCATCTTCCGCGCCGTCTGGGGCGCAAGTCTCGTCTCCAATTTCGGCGGCTTGATCCAGGGCGTCGGCGCCGCCTGGATGATGACCACCATCGCCACCTCGCCCTATCAGGTCGCCCTGGTCCAGGCTTCGACCACCTTGCCGATCATGCTGTTCGCGCTTGTCGCGGGCGCCATCGCCGACAGCTTCGACCGCCGCAAGGTGATGCTGGTCGCCCAGACCTTCATGCTGGTCGTTTCGGTGCTTCTGACCGTATTCACCTATCTCGACCTGATCACGCCGTGGACGCTGCTGGCCTTCACCTTCCTGATCGACAGCGGCACGGCGCTCAACAGCCCGTCATGGCAAGCCTCCGTCGGCGACATCGTTCCGCGCAACAAGGTGCCTGCCGCCGTGGCGTTGAATTCCATGGGCTTCAACCTGACCCGCAGTGTCGGCCCCGCGATCGGCGGCATCATCGTCGCGGCCGCCGGTGCGGCCGCCGCCTTCGCGGCAAACGCGGTGAGCTATGTCGGCCTCATCGTCGTGCTGGCACGCTGGAATCCGGATCTACCGGTCTCGACCCTGCCGCGCGAGTCATTGGGGGCCGCCATGGGCGCCGGCCTGCGTTACGTCGCCATGTCGCCCAACATCGGCAAGGTGCTGGTCAGGGGCGCGGCCTTTGGCTTCAGCGCCGGCGCGGTGCTGGCGCTGCTGCCGCTGGTGGCGCGCGACGTCGTCAAGGGCGACGCGCTGACCTACGGCATCATGCTGGGCGCCTTCGGCATCGGCGCCGTCGGCGGCGCGCTGATCAGCGTGCGGCTTCGGCAGTTGCTCTCCAGCGAGACGATGGTGCGCTGTGCCTTCGCCGGCTTCGCTGCCTGCGCCTTCAACGCCGCCATCAGCCAGCATGCCTGGCAGACCTCGCTCGGCCTGCTGGTCGGCGGTGCCTGCTGGGTGATTGCGCTCTCGCATTTCAACGTTACCGTGCAGATGGCGACGCCGCGCTGGGTGGTCGGCCGGGTTCTGTCGGTCTACCAGACCGCCACCTTCGGCGGCATCGCGTTGGGCAGCTGGATCTGGGGTGTGGTCGCCGACGCGCATGGCGCCGAGACGGCGCTGATCGCCGCGGCCATCGCCATGCTGGCCGGCGGTGCCATCGGTCTAGTGCTGCCGCTACCACAACAGCAGGTGCTCAACCTGGACCCGCTCAACCGCTTCAAGGAGCCGCACCTCGCCCTCGACCTGAAGCCGCGCAGCGGTCCGATCGCCATCATGATCGAATATGTGATCCGGCGCGAGGACGAGGCGGAATTCCTCGCCACCATGGCCGAGCGCGGGCGCATCCGCCGCCGCGACGGCGCCCGAAACTGGACGCTGGCGCGCGATCTCGAAAATCCGTCGATCTGGATCGAGCATTATCACACGCCGACCTGGCTCGAATATGTCAGGCACAATGGCCGCATCACCCATGCCGACGCCATGGTCGGCGAACGCTTGCGGGCGCTGCACTCAGGCGACGAGCCGCCGCGCGTGCGCCGCGTCATCGAGCGTCCGACAACCGCCGGCACGGCGCTGGTGCCGGCCAAGGGACCGATCGAGCACTGACGAGTTCGGAGACCGCGGGCTCCTTACCCTTCCCCCGACAGGTCCCGGCGCGCCTTTTCGAGTTCCTCGGCATAGCGCCGCATCAAATGGCCCTCGGTCAGAAGCCCGAGCACAATGTGGTCGGCGAAGTCCTCGACCACGGCCAGTTCCTCGGCGCCGGCGCGCTGGAAGGTCTCGGCGGCGGCCTGCACGTTCATGCTGGGCACCAGGACGGCATCCTTGTACTGGGCAAGATCGCGCACCGGCACCTCGCCTCCGGAGGGATCGCTGTGCAGTTCGGCCACGATCAGCACGCCGACATACTCGTCCCCCGGGTCGACGGCGATCACGCGCTGGGCCGAACCCAGCGGGAATTCCTTGCGGAAGGCGGCCAGGGTCGTCGAGGCGTCGATGGTCTTGATGTCCTTGCGCATCATCGAGCCGACGGTCAGGCTGCGCATCCAGCCGACATCGTGGGCGCTGCGGATCGTCTCGCCGCGCAGGTGGAAGCGCCAGGTCGAGAACGAGTAGCCGAAGGTCTCACGCACCAGGATCGCCGCCATGATCGAGGCGGCCAGCACCACGCCGGTGAGCGTCAGGTCACGGGTCGATTCCAGCGCCAGGAAGGTCATGGTCAGCGGGCCGCCGACGACACCGACGGCGAGCGACGTCATGCCGACGACGGCGGCGACGGAAGGGTCGATGCCGGTCGCCGGCGAGACGAGCGCCATGACACCGGCGAACGACTTGCCGAGCAGCGCCCCAAGGAACAGCGAGGCGAAGAACAGTCCGCCGCGAAAGCCCGAGCCCAGCGAGATGGCCGACGCCGCCAGCTTCAGCACGAAGACGCTGGCCACCACCGCCAGCCCGTAATTCATGGCGAACTCGCGATGCAGCGCGCCGTGGCCGCTGGACAGGACCTGCGGCGTGATCAGGCCGAGGAGGCCGACCAGGACACCGCCGATGACGGGGCGCAGCGAGGCATCGACGGACAGCCTGTTGAACCCGCGCTCGATCAGCGTCACCAGATGCATGATGGCGATCGAGGCCGCGCCGCCAAGCAGGCCGAGCAACAGGAATGGTACATATTGACTGGCGGTGAGTTGCGGCAACCCTGAAAGCTCGAGCGGAAACGGTACGCCGCCGAACACTTCCGCTGTCAGCGACGCCGAGATCGCGGCGGTCAAGACAGGCGCGACATTGGCGACCGAGTAGATGCCGATGACCAGCTCGAAACCGTAGAAGGCGCCGGTCAGCGGCGCATCGAAGGCGGCTGATATGGCGCCGGCGGCGCCGCAGCCGACGAGGATGCGGACATCGTTGCGGCGCAATCGGAAGGCACGCGCCAGCCGCGAGGCGACCCCTGAGCCGATCTGCGTATAACCGGCCTCCAGGCCGACCGAAGCGCCGAAGCCGCTGGAAATCATCGTCTGCACGACGATGATGAAGGTATCGGTGAGCGACATGCGCCCGCCATAGAGCGCGTTGGCCTCGATCGGGTCGACCGGCGTGCGGAATTTCCGAAGCCTCAGCCAGACCACCGATATCCCAAGCAGGATGCCGCCGATCGCGGGGATCAGCGCCTGCATCGGATTGGCAAGCGAGAACATGCCAGACAGGCGTCCGCCGGGCTGGACACCAAACAGCAGCCCGTGCAGGTCCTGCACGATCTGGCTCATCGCGGTGACCAGTATGCCCGCCATGATGCCGACAACGCCCGCCAGGATGACCACGGCGATGCCGCGCGCCTCCAAGAGAGGGACTGACCTCAGAAGCACCGCGCGCAGCCGGCGGGCGTAGACTTGGGGTTGGTTTCTGGAAAGCACCGGGACGGCTCGCCGATATCAAAGGCAACGGAAGACCCGCCTGATACGCCGGGCGGCACGTCGTGACAACCACAATGCCGACATCAAAGGCGCCAATATGGCCGCGATGCCGCCTGACCCGGCCGTTCCCGTCCCGGGCGTGGAAAGCCACCGGCGCGGTGGTCAATCCGGGATCGTCAGCGGCCGCAATCGTCATAGGCAATAAAGGTCGCCAGCAGTTCGGCCGGCTCGGTGGTGCTGGCATTCTCGGCGACGAGATGGATCGCTCGCAAACGGGCCTGATTGCTGATCATGTCGATGTCTCCGGGCGGATTGGTTCAGGCGGGCAAGCGGAAATCGGCGCGCCAGCCGAGTTCCTCGGCCGCCTTTCGCGTCGAGACGGCCTCATTGGGTTCGGCCACGTTGAAGATGCCGGGCACGCCCTTGTCCAGCGCAAGCCGCACGCTGTTCCATGGCCGCATCCATCATATCGAGCTCAGCGCCAGCGGACAGGCCCTGCTGCGGCGATGCTGGGACCGTGTGCATGCGATCGAGAGCGAACTGACCGCCGGCCTGTCGGCGCCGGAGGAACGAGCCGTCAGGCGGTGGCTGGTCGGCGTTGCCACCGCAGACACGGCCGAGACCTGATTGCTTGCTGGCGGCCGGCAAGGATCCGGGCGCCGGACCGCTCAGGTCGGCATGGCTTCGCCGGTCTCGTAGAGCATGAGATTGCGTTCGCCGATGCCGAGGCCCGGCCAGCTCCCGCGCCAGTCGGCGATGTGCGGCGAGCGGAAATGCGCATCGAGTGCCGGCCTGTCGCGCCATGCCTCGGTGACCCGGATCAAGCCGGGATCAAGCACATCCTGCGCATAGGAATATTCAAGGCAGCCGTCCTCGGCCCGGCTGGCGCGAACCATGCGTTCCATTACCGGCCTGGCCTCGTCGAGCCTGTTGGGCGGCAGGCGGATCGTACCGATGATCAGCAGCATGAATTGTCCTTCGCGAGAGAGTCGATCCGGCCACTCTCCCACCCTCGCGCAAGCTTGGCCAGCTACCCTCGCCGGGCTGTCGCATGCTCGGCAGCCCTGTGGTTCGAGGACGAGAATGGCGATCAGCGAAAGCATCCAGCCCGGCGTGGCGGCCAAGAACGGCCGCGACATCTTCTTCGCGCTCGGCATCGTCATCATCCTGGCCGTGCTGTTCCTGCCGATCCCGGCCTTTCTCATCGACATCGGGCTGGCTTTCTCGATCGCACTTTCGGTGCTGATCCTGATGGTGGCGCTGTGGATCCAGCGGCCGTTGGATTTCTCCTCGTTCCCGACCGTGCTGCTCATCGCCACCATGCTGCGCCTGTCTCTCAACATCGCCACCACGCGCATGATCCTGTCGCATGGCAATGAGGGCACGCACGCCGCCGGCTATGTCATCGCCGGCTTCTCCAAGCTGGTCATGGCCAGCGACTTCGTCATCGGCCTCATCGTCTTCATGATCCTGATCGTGGTGAACTTCATCGTCATCACCAAGGGCGCCACCCGTATCGCCGAGGTCGGCGCACGCTTCACCCTCGACGCCATCCCCGGCAAGCAGATGTCGATCGACGCCGACCTCTCCGCCGGCATGATCGACGACAAGACCGCGCAGCTGCGCCGCCGCGAACTGGAAGAGGAATCCTCCTTTTTCGGCTCGATGGACGGCGCCTCGAAATTCGTGCGCGGCGACGCCATCGCCGGCCTCATCATCACCGCCATCAACATCGTCGGCGGCATCGCCATCGGCTACATCAGGCACGGCATGGGCATGGGCGAGGCCGCCGACGTGTTCATCAAGCTGTCTGTCGGCGACGGTCTGGTCACCCAGATTCCGGCGCTGATCGTCTCGCTGGCCGCCGGCCTGCTGGTGTCCAAGGGCGGCACGCGCGGCTCGACCAACCAGGCCGTGTTCGGCCAGCTCGGTGCCCATCCGCGCGCGCTCTACGTGGCGGCCGCACTGCTGGTGCTGCTCGGCCTGATGCCCGGCCTGCCACTGTTCCCGTTCTTCGCGCTCGCCGCCGGCATGGCTGCCCTCGGCTATGTCATTCCGATGCGCCACAACCGGGCAGCCGCCGAGGCCGAGGCGCTGAAGAGCCAGGAAAAAGCGAGCAAGGCCGAGGAAGAGAAGAATTCGGTCAAGGCCTCGCTCGCCACAGCCGAGATCGAACTCCTGATCGGCAAGCAGCTTTCGACCCGGCTGCTGGTCTCGCATCAGGAACTGGTCTTCCGCATGTCCAAGATGCGCAAGAAATTCGCCCAGCAATACGGCTTCGTCGTGCCGGAAGTCCGCGTCGCCGACGACTTCGCCATCCCGCCGAAAAGTTATCAGATCAAGGTGCACGGCACCGTGGTCGCCGAATATTCGATGCGCGTCGGCGAGATCATGGTGCTGCTCGGCAACCGCGACATCCCCGAAATCCCCGGCGAGGAAATCCGTGAGCCCGCCTTCGGCATGCGCGCCTACTCCGTCATGGAGACCTTCGCCGAGGATCTGAAGCGCGAGAACTTCACCTTCGCCGACAACATGTCGGTGCTGCTCACCCATCTCTCGGAAGTCATCCGCAACAACCTGCCGCAGCTCCTCTCCTACAAGGACATGAAGGCGCTGCTCGAACGCCAGGACCAGGAATACCGCAAACTCGCCGACGAGATCTGCACCACCCACATCTCCTATCCCGGCCTGCAGGCGGTGCTGAAGCTCTTGCTTGCCGAACGCGTCTCAATCCGCAATCTGCATCTCATCATCGAGGCCATTGCCGAGATAGCGCCGCATGTGCGCCGCACCGAACAGATCGTCGAACATGTGCGCATCCGCATGGCCCAGCAGATCTGCGGCGATCTCTCGGAAAGCGGCGTCCTCAAGGTATTGCGCCTCGGCAACCGCTGGGACCTTGCCTTCCACCAGAGCCTCAAGCGCGACGCCAAGGGCGAGGTGCGCGAGTTCGACATCGATCCGCGCCAGCTCGAGGAGTTCGGCCAGGACGCCACCAAGGCGATCAAGAAACATCTGGAAGCCGGCGAGCGCTTCGTGCTGGTGACAGCGCCCGACGCCCGCCCCTATGTGCGCATGATCATCGAGCGCCTGTTCACCACGCTGCCGGTGCTCTCCCATGTCGAAATCGCAAAGGGCGTCGAGATCAGGGTGCTCGGGACCATATCGTGAGCGTTCTCTCGCAGGCCGTCGTCATCGCGGCGTTTCTCGCTTTCTGCCGCATCGGCGCCTGCTTCATGCTGATGCCGGGCCTGTCCAGCGCCCGCGTTCCGGCGCAGGTCAGGCTGTTCGTCGCGGTCGCCGCCACCGGCGGCCTGCTCGCCTTCCTGTGGGACAAGATCTTTCCGTTCGTCGATCCGCGCCCGCAGATCCTGGTGCCGATGATCATCTCGGAGCTGCTGGTCGGCGGGCTGATCGGCGCCATGACCAGGCTCTACATGGAAGCGCTGCGCTTCATGGGCTCGGCCATCGCCATGCTGATCGGCTATGGCGGCTCCGGCGGACCGGCGATCGAGGAGCCGGAACCCCAGGCGGCCCTTGCCGCCATCATCTCGTTCTCGGCGCTGCTGATGCTGTTCGTCTTCGACTTCGACCACGAAATCGTCCGTGCCTTGGTAACGTCCTACACGGTCGCGCCGGTCAATGTCTTCTTCAACCCGCAGGCCGCACTGGTCGACATCACCGACACCGTGTCGGACACGTTCTTCCTGGTCATCCGCCTCGGCAGCCCGTTCGTCGCCTATGCCATTCTCGTCAATCTGACGATCGGCTTCGTCAACAAGCTGACCCCGCAGATCCCGATCTATTTCATCTCCCAGCCCTTCGTCATCGCCGGCGGCATGCTGATCTTCTATTTCGCCATCGGCACCATGCTGTCGCTGTTCGTCGACGGCTTCGTCGACCTCACACTGGCAAGGTGACATGAGCACGCGCAAGGACCGCTTGAGGAAACTAGTCAAGGTGCAGGAACAGCTGAAAGCCTTGCACGAAACCCGCCACGCCGCCTTCGTCGCCGCGGCAAACGCCGCCGAGACCGAAGCCCGCGAATTGATCGGCCATTTCGACCAGGACAATTCCCTCTCCGGCCTGTTCCCCGATCTCTATCATCGCCGCATCGCCCAGGCCGTCGTGCGCCAGGAGGAAAGCCTGGAAAGCGCGAGGAAAGAGGCCGGCCTCATCGCCGCGGCAAGCGCCCGCACCAACATGGTCGAGCGCGCCTACAAGGACGTGCGCAACCGCGACGAACGCGAGAGATCAGACCGCGAGCGCCTGGACCTGATCGCCCAGAAGCGGGGCGAGGAGTAGTGCCGGAGCCCGATCGTTGGCCCGAACTCATCAAGGTTGCGTAGAGAGTCCATCCGCCTGCCGGCTAACGTCCATGCTTACTTCCGTAACCAGCTTGCGGCGAAGGGCCATCACATAGTCGCTCGGTCCCTTCGGCGTTATAACGAAGGCTTGGGAACCGCCAATGACCGATTTGGCGAAATAGGATGCCAACGGTTGATCGGGATCCTCATCCTGCGTTGGAATGGCGATCGCGTTGATCGTATACCCCTTGGCAACGGCGTTCAGCCTGCTCGGCTGAACAGGAAGCCCATCGTTATTCTCGCCGTTGGCCGAGATGTCGATTACTTTCTTTGCTGCCGTTCCCGGAAACTGATCGAGCAGAAGGCTACCGACGTCAATAGCCGACGATACGGACGTTCCGCTCCGCCCCCGGCGAGCGAAGCCGGTATCTCCCTTCTTGCTGATCACCGACGCGGCCGCTCTGGCGTCTTCCAGCCCGCAGATGTTTGTCCACGGCAGCACGACGCGTGAGTGTCCGGGACTTGACCACTCAAAGTAGGCAATGCTGATGCAGCCGACGTAATTGCGCGCGATGGCGGCGATGATCTCTGGAGAAGTGAGTGCCGCGGCATGACCTTCGCGCTGTAGATCGGCGACCTTTGGATCAATCGAGGATGAGAAATCGACAGCGAATACTACGGCAACATCGACATTGGCCGCCCAGGCCCGCGGCGCCCAACCCACCGAAGCTGCAAGTGTCCCTACCAGCGCCAAAAATAGGCTGGCACGCTTTGCCGGCCCTTCGGCTGACCGCTCTGTCGCCGATGTCAGGGTGCCCCTGCATATCGCGCACGCCTGCTCGCGAAAAGAGGCCGCTACGGACAGGGCACCTACGCCCCGATGCATACTACCCAACATGTTATTCTCCATCTCAAGAACGGGCATTTTTTCAAACAGTCATTTTTCAACGTGTGGAAATCTCGCGAAGAGCCTTGCTCCGCGCGCCGAGCAGCAGCAGATCCGCCTTGGTCCATAGAAGGTAACAGCCCAGCAAAGTCAGTTGCATCGCGAGCGCCGCGAAGGACTCGCCCGACCAGACCCGCGGGAAGGTCCCCCCGAGGGCTACGGTTGTCGCCAGCATTGCCGGCAACCGGCTGGCGAGCACTGCGCTACGGAAGGGATCGGGCCAGGCGACCGGCCATAACGGAAGCGGCGTGCCCGTCCCATGAATGGCGCTGCCGAATTTACCCAACGCATGCAGCAGGCCGGAAGTCGCCGCCAGTAAGGGATCGCCGAGCAGCAGCAGGGCAGCGCCGAGCCCGAGCGCACCTATGCCTGACAGGAAGTCGCCCAGACGGTTGAGGGCGGGATCGGGAGCATCCGGCCCTGACCATGCCCGGTGATAGGCCTCACCGCCCAAGAAGAAAACCAGGGTAGCCAGGGTCAGCGAAACACTGCCATGGCTGCCGGCGAAACAGTTCATCACCGCGGTGGTGACGGCGCTTCCCTCGTGCAATTCGACCGGCACCGTGGCAATCTGAATTGCGACACCCACGACGATGCCGAGCGCATTGCCGCTGTTGTAATAGCCGCCGGGTCCCTTCACGCGGGCGCGAAGCGCCGCCACCAGATATGCGATCGGAGCTGCCCGAGCGGTCATCGCGGCGACCTCGCGACAAGCCCGGCAGCGACCGCTGCCGGGTCGTTTGAGGCCATGCCGAGTGGCGGTCGGATTTGGAATACGCATTGATCAACGGCAAGGATCATGACGTATCTCCACTGAACCTGAATTGGGGACGGAACGATCGCCCGCCCTGAGTGCGGGCGCGGCCACGACGACAGGCGCCGCATCAAAGGAATCGGGCCGGCCAGCGCGGGCACGCGGCGTTCCGTTCGCTGCGACGGACAGGATCGCACCGAGAATGATCGCGGCACCCAGTGCGCCCGCGGGTGAGCTCCGTTCGCCAAGGAAGATCGTCGCCGCGAGCGCCCCGAAGACACTTTCGGCACTGACGATCACGGCGGCATGACTGGCGGTGGTGAAGCGTTGGGCGGCGGTCTGTATGCCGAAAGCGATCGCGGTGGAGAACACGCCGAGGACCGCCAATTCCGGGCCAGCCGCGAATACAGCGGCCGGCGATAGCTTGCCTTGCAGCGCTCCGAGCGGCAGGGTGAAGGCCGCCGCCCCTAGGAATTGTGTCGCCGAGGCGGTGAACGGTCGCTGATGGGCCCGCATGTGCCGGCCAAGTTCGACCATCCAGAGCGCATAGCAGGCGGCCGACAGGATAGCGGTCAGATCGCCGCCGCCGAAACCGTCGATTCCGTCGGACAAAAGCAGGGCACCAAGGACGGTCAAACCGGCAGCTACGGCAAGGTTCGCCGTCGGGCGTTCGCCGATGAGCAGCCAGGCGGCCAGTGGTGTCATCACGGTTGCGGTGCTCACGAGGAAGCTTGCATTCGTGACCGTGGCGCCGAGATAGCAAAGCTGCTGAAGCGTGATGGAGATCGCGAACAACACACCCACCTTGGTCAGGCTGGAGAAATAGCCTGGCCCTGCAGGCAGTCTCCTTTCCTTCAAGACAAAGGGCAGCACCAGCAGCCCGCCGATCAGGCAACGCAGGCCGACGGCACTCAGAGCATCAAGGTGAGCAAGCACCGTCTTTTGCGCGACATTGCCGAGGCCCCATAAAGCGGCCGCCAACAGCAGCAGCAAATTGGCTCTGGTCTCAGACACCCGGCACCCCCTCAAGCCAAGGTCTTGATGACTCGGCCGCCCTTACTCGCCGGATCTAGACGATCCTGCATCACGGCAGCGCTTGAGGGTGGTGCGCTACTGTTTGCGAAGCGTTAGTTTTGAGTTAGAATTTCGTCAGGCGGGGAGAGCAAATGCAAAATGAAGATAAGGGCGAGACAAATAGAATCTCGCTCTTCGGTGGTTTCAGGATCGAAAATGCCACGGCGGATTCGCTCCGGCTGACAGGAAAACGAGGGCCTGCGATCATCGCTTATCTGTCCCGGTCTCCAGGCATGGCAGCGACACGGGAGAGACTGGCTGATCTATTCTGGAGTGACAGCGACAGCGAGCACTCCCGCAACAGTCTGCGGCAAACCCTCAGTATTCTGCGCCGGGATTTATCGCGGGCAGGCGTGAATCTTATCCATTCCCGCGGGGAATCGATTGGCCTCACGCCAGACGCGGTTCGGGTTGACGTGGACGAGTTCGAAGCAGGCCTCACGGCCCGTTCCGTGCCGGAGCTCGAAAAGGCCCTGGCGAACTACACCGGGCCGTTCCTCGACGGGCTTTATCTGGGAAGCGATGGGTTCGATGGCTGGGTCACATCCGAACGCGACAGATTGCTGAGCCGCGCACTTGAAGCTTTCGAAAAATTGGCCCGTCTCGTTGACGCGGAAACCGGAATCATACTGGTCGATCGCGTTCTCGTCATGGAGCCGACGCGGGAAGAGTCCTATCGGCTCAAGATGGAATTGCTGCTCGCATCGGGTCAACGCGACAGGGCGATCAGGACATACGAAGTTTGCAAAAGCATTTTGAAGAAAGAGTTCGGGGTCGAGGTCGGCCCGGAGACGCGAGCGCTTTGGCAATCCATGCTGTCTGCCGACACGGCGTCGAATACACAGTCGGCAAATGCTGTTCCAGCCAACCAGCGCCACGGGCGCCCATCGATCAGCGTTGCCGACTTCATCAACCTGACCGGAAAGCAAGGCGACGACTTTTTCTCCAAGGGGCTCGTGCAGGACATCACCACGGCTCTTTCCGAAGTGGCTGACTATGTCGTGCTCTCCGCGCCGCCACCCGCGGAGAAAAGTGGTGCCGAAGGAACAAAGATCCCGGGAACGCTCCGCGCGCGATACGTGCTTAGCGGCAGCGTCCAGAGATCGGGCAATGGGCTGAGGGTGAATATCCAGCTTGTCGATGCCGCTGGCGGCCACAACGTCTGGGCCCAGAAGTTCGACGGGCACTCCGAGAATGCGCTCGAATTCCAGGACAGGATCGCACAGTCTGTTGTCTTGGCCGTGATCCTCGACCTTCAACTGACCAACTGGAAAGTCCGCGACAAGAGCCCGCCTGGTCCCCCCGAAGTGCGCAGGTTGGTGAACGAAGCTTTGATGAAGTACTTTGAGATGACCCGGGACTCGCTTTTGATCGGGCTAGAGCTTGCGGAGAAAGCTGTCTCGATAGGCGCCGACAACGCTCGTGCGAAGCGGACGCTCTCGATTACAATTTCAATGGGCGTGGCGTTCGGTTCGTTGCCCAGGGAGCCGGGCCAGATCGAGCGGGCGGTCGAGCTTGCGGCGGCGGCGGTACGGGCGGTGCCTGACGACGAAATTGCCCGCTGCATCCTGTCATTCGCGCTCGAAAGCTGTGGCCGCATCGACGAAGCGATCGCCGAATGTCAGCACGCGATCAGTCTCAATCCAAGCTATCCGACCGGCCACGGCGACATTTCGATGCTGTTTGCATTGCGCGGACAGGTAAACGAAGCAGTGCGTGAGGCGAACGAGGCAATCCGGCTCGGAACGCATGACGTCATCGATTTCTGGCGTCATCATGGCTTGGTTGTCGCACTGTTCGCGGGCGGCGACGATCGGCGGGCGCTCGAAGTCGCCCGCAGGGTGGTCAGGACAAAGCCGGGATTTGTTCGCGGTGCCCTTTACTGGGCCGCGTCCGCGTCGGCGACCGGAAACAACGAAGAAGCCTCACGGGCCATACACCATTGCCTGTCACAACTTCCTCATCTCAACCTGGGCAATGTCTGCCCCGGCTTTGTGCCGCGCTATGTGAAGGATCATCATCACGCGAGATTCCTTGAAATGTTGTCGAGAGCTGGCCTTCCTGCTTCCTGACGGAAGCTGGCAGGGCGGCGTGGACCCGGAGAAACCAGATCAAGCCCGCCTCCCCGCAAGCCTGCCACAAGCTTGTTGAGGCATGGTCATGGCTAAGGAAACCCGGCAAAAGGCGGACCTTCTTGGCGATTTCTCCACCCAGCGACATCGTGATGGATGTCGCCCGAGCTGCCGATCCGATGGATATCGAGGCTGCCCGCGCCGCGCTGACGAAGCGCGCCGGGAACGTCGCCGGCACGTTTTCGGTCGACACCGCGGCCTCGGTCGATGCCGGCTCGATCCTGTCGCGCGCGACGGCTGACAAGGCCGCGGCGACGGCCGACCCGGCCAAGAAATTCAAGAAGTTCGAGGCGATGGTCTTGCAGACCTTCATCCAGAACATGCTGCCCAAGGACACCGAGGGCGTCTACGGCACGGGTCTCGCCGGCGACATGTGGAAATCGCAGCTCGCCGAGCGCGTCGCCGACGTCGTGGCCGATCGCGGCGGCATCGGCATCGCCAAGTCGCTGCTTGCCGACCACTACATGGACGGCAAGCGCACGGTACCGATCGGCCCGGTTTCGAATGGACCGGAAAAGACCGAGATCGACCAGCAGACCCGTCTGTCCACCTCGCTCGTCCAGGAATTGCAGCGCAAGGCCGCCAGGTCGATGACCGGCGACGAGACAACCATAAAAACAGACATCGAGATCTAGACTGGGAAACACCATGGCCGACTCTTCCGAATTCACCGCCAACCTGCCAGCGCGAGCAACAGCGTCGGACGCACCGACCCCTTTCGCGCGGCCTGGAAACCTTGCCGCCATCATCGGCCGCATCGAGGAGGTGGTCGAGGAAGAGACCGCCGGCATCCGCAGCGATACAAGCTATGACCTCAAGGCGTCGAACGCCCGTAAGAGCCGCTATCTCTACGAGCTGACCCGCGCCATGAAGGGCGGCAGCGAGGCCGAATTCCTCGAGCAGCACCGCGAGGGCCTGACCCGGCTGCGCCAGAAGCTGGCGAAGAACGAGGCCGCGATCCTGGCGCATCTGAGCGCCGTCAACGAGGTTGCCGGCCTGCTGCGCAGCGCCATCCAGCGCGCCGAAACCGACGGCACCTACTCCGCCGGCGAGTTTGGCAGGCAGAAAGGTTAGAGCGCGGCGATGCCGGGCTCGGGTTCAAAATGATCAAAGTCATCGCCATAGCGGTCTGGATCTGCGCCGCCACGCTCGGCGCGGTGTTCTATTCGTTCCAGGCCGCTGGCGAACGCGGCGTAGGCGAAAAACCCAAGCCGATGCTGGGCGGGCTGGACTACGTCAAGACCGACGTCATTTCGGTGCCGCTGATCCACGACTCCAAGATCGACGGCTACTTCCTGGCCAAGCTCGTCTATACCGTCGAGCCGGAACAGATAAAGAAGCTGTCGATCCCAGCCGAGGCGCTGATTACAGACGAGGTCTACAGTTATCTCTACGCCCACCCCCAGATCGACTTCAGCAAGAAGGCGACGGTCGACCTCGATGCCTTTCGCGCCGCCATCCGCGACACGATCAACACACGTGTCGGCGCAACCCTGGTGCATGAGGTCCTGATCGACCAGGTCAATTTCCTGAGCAAGGATGAGATCCGCGACAACTGGCTGCGCCGACGGCAGGATGCCAGCACCCCTGCGCCCGCGACGCCTAAGCCGGTCGGCGCGCATTGAACTATCGGCCCGGTGCCGGTGGTCCCGATAGCAGTCGGCGTCGGGGCCGATTCCTGCAATTCGCGTTGACGTAAACGTCAATCCAAAGCTATATGCGGCAGCGATCGTGATCGCCAGTGATGCCCGCATGGACTTCGGCTGGACCGAAGTGCCGTTGCGCGACAGAATGCAACCAGACAGGAGAACAGCGTGAGCGTTCAGGAGATTGCCGAGAAGATCAAGTCGCGCGTGGCCAGCAGCGGGTTCGATCGTTCCGTGAAATTCGACACCGGCAGCGACGGCGTCATCGTCATCGACGGCGCAACCGTCTCGACCACGGACGCTCCCGCCGACTGCACCATCAAGCTGTCGCTCGACGATCTGGATTCGCTGATCGCGGGCGACCTGAACCCGACCATGGCGTTCATGACCGGCAAGATAAAGGTCGAAGGCGACATGACCGTCGCCATGGCGCTGAGCCAGTTGATCGGCTGAACGGACGCGGCCGCCAGAAGCGGCTTTAGGTGATAAAAACGCCGCCTTTTCAGGCGGCGTTTTGTTTGAAGGGCAAGTCGCGCTTAAGCCTCACGCGCCAGGATCGGCGCCTGTGCCTTTAGCTTGCGGCCGGACGCCTTCAGCGTGCCCTCGGCGCCGTCGAGCGCGCCCTCCACCAGTTCCAGCGCCAGCAGGCGGTGCCGCTCGTAAGGTCCCGGCATGGCGAGCGCACCGGTCCTGGCGGCCGAAAAGCCGAAGCGGCCATAATAGGGCTCGTCGCCGACCAGCAGGATCGCCGCGTGGCCGAGGCGCGCGGCTTCCGCGATGGCATGGCGCATCAGCGCCGAACCGATGCCGGCACTCTTGAGCGACGGGTCGACGGCGAGCGGGCCAAGCAGCAGCGCCGGACCGCCCTCGCCCAGCGTGACGTCCCATAGCCGCACCGTGCCGGCCAAGCCGCCCGAGGCATCGCGCGCAACGAAGGCCAGCCCCTCCGAGGGCCGGCGGCCGCGCCGCAACTTCTCCGACGATTTGGTCTTGCGCTTCGGCCCCATGGCCTCGTCGAGCAGTGCCTCGCGCGCTGCAAGGTCGGCCGAGGTCTCTGCGACGACGCTAATCTCCTCCCTTGAGGGGGAGATGTCGCCGAAGGTGACAGAAGGGGTCGGTGCGCGCAGAGCGCCGGCGCGAAGAGAGGCCGCAGCAGTGGAGGAGACCCCCTCTGGCCTGGCGGCCGTCTCCCCCTCGATAGGGGAGATCAGCCAATCGCGCTGTCCAGCTTCAACAATGAAATTCGCAACGTCCATTTCCGCAATCCTTCACGAGCGGATATCTGTTCCACAGGCGAGCCGGTGCGGACGATCACTTCGCCCGCGCCGGATGATCTGAACAGCTCTAACGAGCCGTCAGATCACGTAGGATCGGAGAGGCTTGAAGCCGTTGAAGGCGACCGCCGAGTAGGTGGTCGTGTAGGCGCCGGTGCCTTCGATCAGCACCTCGTCGCCGATGGTCAGCGACAAGGGCAGCGGATACGGCGTCTTCTCGTACATCACGTCGGCCGAATCGCAGGTCGGGCCGGCGAGCACGCAAGGCGCGGTCTCGGTGCCGTCATGCGCGGTGACGATCGGGTAGCGGATCGCCTCGTCCATCGTCTCGGCCAGACCGCCGAACTTGCCGATGTCGAGGAACACCCAGCGCACATTGTCGTTGTCGGCCTTCTTCGAGATCAGCACGACTTCCGACTTGATGACGCCGGCATTGCCGACCATGCCGCGGCCTGGCTCGATGATGGTCTCGGGAATGGCGTTGCCGAAATGCTTGCGCAGCGCCGAGAAGATCGCCTGGCCATAGGCCTGCGCCGCCGGCACGTCACGCAAATAGCGCGTCGGGAAGCCGCCGCCCATATTGACCATCTTGAGCACGATGCCTTCTTCGGCGAGCGTCGCGAACACCTTCTTGGCGTCGGCCAGAGCACGGTCCCATGCGGTCAGGTCGGTCTGCTGCGAGCCGACATGGAACGACACGCCATGGGCATCAAGGCCGAGACCCTTGGCATGGCGCAGCACGTCGACGGCCATCGCTGGCACGCAGCCGAACTTGCGCGACAGCGGCCATTCGGCGCCTTCGCCATCGGTCAGCACGCGGCAGAACACGCGGGCGCCTGGAGCGGCGCGGGCGATCTTCTCGACCTCCTCGACGCAGTCGACCGCGAACAGCTTGATGCCGAGCTGGTAGGCGCGTGCGATGTCACGCTCCTTCTTGATGGTGTTGCCGAAGGAGATGCGGTCCGCCGGCGCACCGGCGTCCATCGCCATCTCGACTTCGGCAACGGAAGCGGTGTCGAAGGACGAGCCCATCGCAGCAAGCAGGCGCAGGATTTCCGGCGCCGGGTTTGCTTTCACCGCATAGTAGATCCTGGAATCGGGCAGAGCCTTCTCGAAGGCGCGGAAATTGTCGCGCACGACATCGAGGTCGACGACGAGGCAGGGGCCGGACGGACGTCGGGTGGCGAGGAAGTCGAGGATGCGCTGTGTAGCCATCGGGTTTCTCCATCGCGCCTTTCGGCGCGCACAGGGGTGCGGACACGGGCTTTCGGCCTCGCGAACACGCGGTCAAACAAAGGCGGGACGGAAAATCCATGGAACCAGCCGGTGGAGACCCCGGAACCATGAAACGCCGTCTCGCGGCGATGAACCTTGGCCTTGCCCGGCTTCGGTTCGCTTTGTCTGCCTTGGCTTGGATTGGGAGAACCCCGTTCCGCACTGCCGGCAATGAAGGTGTGCCTCTTCAGTAACCCCGGTCTTTGGACAACCGGCAGAGAACCAGAAAGGCCCGCACCGTCGTTGCTTCAAGGTGTCCTCGGTCTGGCGGTTGGCCGCTAAACCGACTGGAGGGGTTGGCTCCAGTTACCTTACCGATTTCCCTCACCATTCGAGGATCGGCGGACACCCACAGGCACGTGCGACTTTGGGCAAGCGCGATATAGGGGCGAAGCATTTCACAATCAATAAAAATCGTATCCCAGGTTGTAAAATATCTGGCATCGAACAATGTTGGCGCAACCGTATCCGGATATCGAACGATGACAGGCACGCACGGCCCCTTCAACGCCTTTCTCGATCTTCGCCAGATACCGGTGGCGCATGCCGAGCTTGGGCCCCTGGCCGGCCTGCGGCTGGCGGTCAAGGACATTTACGATGTTGCCGGCTATCGCACCGGTTGCGGCAATTTGCGGAAATTCGCCGAAGGCCACGCCGCTTCGCGCACGGCACCCGCCGTGCAGATGATTCTCGACGCGGGCGCGCGTTTCGTCGGCAAGACCCAGACCGACGAGCTCGCCTTCGCTCTGTTCGGCCAGAATGCGCATTTTCCGTTTCCAGCGAATCCCGCGGCTCCCGACCGCGTCACCGGAGGCTCGTCGTCCGGGTCGGCGGCCGCGGTGGCGGGTAGGCTGGTCGACATCGCCACGGGGTCCGACACCGGTGGTTCGATCCGCGCGCCGGCGAGTTTCTGCGGGCTGATCGGGCTCCGCACCACGCATGGCCGCATTTCCCTCGAGGGCACCATGCCGTTGGCGCCGAGTTTCGACACGTTCGGCTGGTTCGCCGACGGCATCGAAACCTACGAGACAGTCGGCAAGCTGCTGCTCGGCCGCGACCCGCACCAGCATGCGCTCGACCGCCCGCTGACGCTCGGCTGGCTGGACGAAATGGTCGCCCGGCCGGCACTCGCAGAATATGCGGGAATGAAGGCGCTGGCGAGCGCGGTTTTCGGCACGCCGGCGACGCCGACGACGTGCTTCAGCTCTCCCCCGGATGAACTCTACTGGTGCTTTCGCCGGCTGCAGGCCAGTGAGGCCTGGACGGTGCATGGCGAATGGATCACCAGCGGCGAGCGCGATCTTGGCCCCGGGGTCGAGGAGCGTTTCGGCTTCGGCCGTGCCGTCGACGACCGGACGGCACAGGCCGAAAAAGTGCGCCGGCTGACCTTTCGCGGCGAATTGAGTGCCCTGCTCGGCAAGGACGGCTTCCTTGTCCTGCCGACGGTGCCAGGCCCGGCGCCTTACGTCGACAGCACACCCGAGCAGTTCCAGGCCTATCGCGAGCGCGCCTTGCATCTTCTGTGCCTGGCCGGGCTCTCCGGCTTTCCCCAAATCACCTTGCCGATCGGCTCGGTCGCCGGCGCTCCTTTCGGCCTGTCGCTGCTTGGCCCTTCCGGCAGCGACATAGCCCTGATACGGCTCGGCCGAAAACTTCTCGACGCAGCACAAAGAGCCTGAACAATGGATACACTGACCCGCATGCGCGCCTTCATCGATGTCGTCGAGGCCGAGGGCTTTTCGGCGGCGGCGCGCAAAATCGGCCGCTCCAAGGCGCTGCTGTCGAAATATGTGCGCGAGCTGGAGGACGAACTCGGTGCGCTGCTGCTCAACCGCACCACGCGCCAGTTCTCGATGACCGAGGCCGGCCACACCTACTACCGTCGCGCCTCGGAGATCGTGCGCGAGGTCGACAGCCTGGCCGACGCCGTGCGCGAGTCCTCCGGCGATGTGCGCGGCCGGATCAAGCTGTCGGCGCCGCGCACCTTCGCCGACGCGCCGATCGGCCAGTCGCTGATCGACTTCGCCAAGCAATATCCCGACATCGTGCTCGACATCCAGCTCGACGACCGCTTCGTCGATCTGGTCGAGGAAGGCTTCGACCTCGCGGTGCGCATCTCGCGGCTGGAGAATTCGTCGCTGATCGCCAGACGGCTGGCACCGTTTTCGATCAAGCTCTGCGGCTCTCCCGAACTGATCGCCAGGCATGGCATGCCGACACGGCCCCAGGATCTCGGCCACATGCCCTGCATCGTCGACACCAATGGCCGCGGCCTGAACAACTGGCCGTTCAAGGGCGACAATGGCGATCCGGTGAGCATCGCCGTGTCGGGCCCGATCGAAGTCAACAGCCCGATGGCGGCGCGCGCCGCGGCCTTGTCGGGGCTTGGATTCTGCATCCTGCCGGATTTCATCGCCGCGCCCGACCTCAAGAGCGGCCAATTGATGGCGGTGCTCGACGACCGCATCCTGTCGGGCGGCGGCATCTTCGCCGTCTATCCACACCGCCGCTATCTGCCGGCGAAGGTGCGCGTTTTCGTCGATTTCCTGGTGCAGTGGTTCAGGACGCGCGAGAGCGCCTGACCCCGCTTCAGCGTGCGTGTCGTTGTCCCAAAACCGCTTCGCACTTTTGGGCGACACGCCTTTGTTGTGTGCGTGTCGTCGTCCCAAAACCGCGTCGCACTTTGGGCGACACGCCTTTGTTGTGTGCGTGTCGTCGTCCCAAAACCGCGTCGCACTTTTGGGCGACACGCACTGGCGGTCCCAATTTCGCCCCCTTTCTGGTAACCTTCGACAACTCTCTCCGAAAGCCAAGGGAATCGCGACCGCGAATGCATTTGAAACGGCACGCAATCATGCTGGCTTCGGCCTTGGCGGCGACCTTTGCCGCGACAGGACCCGCCCAGGTGCATCCGCACGTCTTCGCCGAGGCACGCCTCGACGTGATCCTCTCCCCGGATCACCAAAGTGTGAAAGCGTTGCGTCATCTGTGGCGCTTCGACGACCTGTTTTCGAGTACGGTGATGATGGAGTTCGACAAGAACTCCGACCTGAAGCTTGACGACAAGGAGCTGAAAGAGGTCGCCGATACCGTTCATGCCTCGCTGGCCGAGTTCAATTATTTCCAGCTCGTCACGCAGAACGGCAAGGACGTGACGATGGTGCCGCCGCCGCATCTGATGGCCAATTTCGATAACGATCAGTTGATCATCCTGTTCGAGTCCGAACCCAAGGTGCCGATCAAGCTGACCGGCACGATCGACATCGGCGTCTACGATCCGACCTTCTACACGGCGATCGACTTCACCGAGGATTCCAACATCACGGTTGAAGGCTTGCCGTCGAATTGCACGAGCAAGGTCATCCGGCCGGACCCCGACGAGGCGATCAAGGAAAACCAGAAGACCCTGACGGATGCTTTCTTCAACGATCCGACAGGCACCGATATGAGCAAGATCTTTGCCACCAAGCTCGAACTGACCTGCCAGCCAGAAGGATAGATCCGGTGAACCTGATCGGGAACTGTTCGAAACCGTCCTTGCGTTTGGCATTCGGCCTGATGGCCCTCACCTTTGCCGTGATGCATTTCGCCAATGCCGCGCACGCCCAGAGTTCGCTCGGCATCGGCGTCAATGACGGCATGGCGCCGACCACCGGTCCGTTCGCCCATATCCTGATGTGGATCAATCTCAGGCAGCAGGAATTCTATCGCGCGCTGGCGACAGCCATGAAGGCGATGCGCCAGGACAACAGCAAGCTCTGGGTGCTCATCGGCCTGTCCTTCGCCTATGGCATTTTCCACGCCGCCGGCCCCGGCCACGGCAAGGCGGTGATCTCCTCCTACATGGTGGCAAACGAAGTGGCGCTGAAGCGCGGCATCCTGTTGTCCTTCGTCTCGGCGCTGCTGCAGGGCCTGACGGCGATCCTGGTGATGCTGCTTGCCTATTTCGTCCTGCGCGGCACCACCATCTCGATGACCGATGCGGCCTGGTTCATGGAGATCATGAGCTTTGCCCTGGTCACCCTCTTTGGCGCCTGGCTTTTGTGGCGCAAGCTCGGTCCTTCCGTCCTGCGCCTGTTTGGCAAGGGGCCGGCCTACAGCCTGTCCGCGGCTCACGCAGGTCATTCCCACGCGGGCCATTCTCATGTCGGCGGCCATTCGCATGGCGCCCACGACCATGCTGCGCACGCACAGTCCCATGCACTTCACGCGCATGACGATCGTGATCATGCGCATGGCCATTCGCACGATCATCACGACCATGGCGCGCACGATCATGCGCATCACGACCACGCCGACGGCGAGGTCTGCGAAACCTGCGGCCACTCGCATGCGCCCGATCCGGCGATGCTGTCCGGCGACCGCTTTGATTGGCGCACGGCCTGGTCGGCGGTGGCGGCGGTCGGCATCCGCCCCTGCTCCGGCGCGCTGATCGTGCTGAGCTTCGCGCTTCTCAACGGGCTTTGGCTCGGCGGCCTGCTGTCGGTGCTGGCGATGTCGATTGGAACCGCCATCACCGTCTCGGCGCTGGCGACGCTTGCCGTGACAGCCAAGAACTGGGCGGTCTATTTCGCCGGCGGCGGCCGCATGGGCAACCGCATCCACTCGATCGTCGAGATCGGCGGCGCGGCCTTCGTGTTCCTGTTTGGACTGCTGTTGCTGTCAGCGAGCCTGACGGGCGGCGTCTAGACCCATCCAACCCATTGGAACGGGATAGGCGCCGCAACGCCTAACCGGCGATCTTGCCGCCCAGCTCATCCTCGATATGAACGCGGATGATCTCGTCAAAACTTTTCTCGGCACTAAAGCCAAGCTCCCTTGACCGCCGCGCCTCGAACCGGGTCGGCCAGCCCTTGACGATCGCCCAGATAGTCTCGTCGGGCACCTCGCGGATTAAGCTTGCCGCCTTCGATCCGGCGATGCGTTCCAGCGCCTCGATCTGCTCGCCGACGGTGACGGCGACGCCCGGCATCGTCAGGTTGCGGCGCGGCCCGACGGCGGCACCGTCGATGCCAGCCGCGTGGATCAGGAAATTCACCGCCGAACGCGGGCTGGCATGGGTGTGCAGCACCGAGCGCGGCACCGGCAGGATCGCCTCCTGCCCGCTCAGCGGTTCGCGGATAATGCCGGAGAAGAAGCCGGAGGCCGCCTTGTTCGGCTTGCCCGGCCGCACGCAGATCGTCGGCAGCCGGATGCCGATGCCATCGAAGAAGCCGCGCCTTGAATAATCGGCGAGCAGCGCTTCGCTCATCTGCTTCTGCGTGCCGTAGGAGGTCAGCGGCGTCGGGTGGAATTCGTCCGGAATGACATCCGGGAACGGCGCGCCGAACACCGCGATCGACGAGGTGAAGACGACGCGCGGCGCGAACCCCGCCAGGCGGATGGCGTCGAACAGCGCGCGCGAGCCGTCGAGGTTGACGCGGTAGCCGAGTTCGAAATTCGCTTCCGCCTCACCCGACACGATGCCGGCGAGGTGGAAGACGACATCGGGCCGCGACGCAACCAGGCCTTCCGCGGCGCCTGCTTCGGCAAGGTCACCCGTGTGCGGTGCGACGCTGACGCCGTCCATGGCTGGCGCTTGCGGCGGCACGATGTCGTGCAGATCGAGCGCGGTGATCTTCTTGCCGCGCAGCGTGCCGTCCTTGGCCAGCCGGGCGATGAGCTTGCGGCCGACCATGCCCGCCGCGCCAGTGATCAGAATGCGCATGTCCGATATCCCTTACTTCCGATTTTTGCGCTGGCTGCGCGCGCGCAGCCAGAACACCAAGAAGAACGCCAGCACGAAGGCAGTGCCGAAGATACCCGCCAGCACGGTCGAATAGTTGCCGAGTGCCAACATCACGGTCGGCAGGTAGAAAGCGGCAATGCCGAACAGAAGCATGATCCAGACCGCCGCGATGGCCGCATTGCGCGTGTCGCGGTCCATCATGCCGGACCGGAGCGGCGATCGTTCATCGGGCTGAGTTTCAAAGCTGGAGAACTCCTGAGGCAGGTCCGATCAATGATCATTGATCGGACCTAGTGATAGTGGCCGTGATGCGGAGCCGCATCGTGCTCATGCTTATGGTCGTGGCCGTCGCCATCGTCGGCGCAGTGGCCGAATTCCGGTTCCACGGTGGCATGGCTGATGCCGTGCTCGCTGGCAAGCCGCTTCTTGATGGCGCTGACCGCCTGATGCGCATCGACGCCCTGGTCAAGGCAGGCATGCAGCGTCGCCATGCTGCTCGTGCCGTCGATCGACCAGATATGCATATGGTGCACTTCGCGCACGCCCTTGACCGTTGCCTGGATATCCCCGGCGATCAGGTCGCGATCGAGGCTTGGCGGTACGCCTTCGAGCAGGACGTGGGCGGCGGCGCGCATCAGCGACCAGGCGGTGGACAGGATCAGCAGCGAGACCAGCACGGACAGGATCGGGTCGATCGGCGTCCAGCCGGTCGCCAGGATGACCAGTGCCGCCACGATCGCGGCGGCAGAGCCGAGCAGATCGCCAAGCACATGCAGGATGGCGCCGCGCATGTTGAGGTTGTCTCGATCGCCGCCATGCAGCACCAGGAAGGAGCCTATATTGACCAGCAGGCCGAGGATCGCCACCACCAGCATCGGACCGCCCAGCACCGGTGCAGGTGTCAGCAGGCGATTCCATGCCTCGTAGACGATCCACAGCGCGATGACGAAGATGGCGATGCCGTTGGTGTAAGCCACCAGCGTCTTGACCCGGCCGAAGCCGTAGGTGAGCTGGCCGGTCGCCGGCCGGCCTGCCAGATGGAAGGCATACCAGGCCAGGCCGAGCGCAATGGCGTCGGCGAGCATGTGGCCGGCATCGGCCAGCAGCGCCAGCGACCCCGTAAACAGGCCGCCGAGCGCCTCGGCGACCATGAAGCCGGCGGTAAGGCAAGCCGCGATCAGCACGCGCTTCTTGTCGGTCGAACCATGCACATGGCCGGCGCCGTGGTCATGCCCGCCGTGGTCGTGCCCGCTGTGGTCGTGGGTATGCGCCAAATGGCAAACTCCCGTTAGGCGCCGAATTCCGCGCGAAAATCCTCCAGGCGGCGCTTCTGCTGGCCATCGGCGTCGAAGTTGGCTGGATCGAGCCAGGCTTCATAAGCCTTGCGCAGAGCCGGCCATTCCTTGTCGATGATCGAATACCACGCAGTGTCGCGGTTTTCACCCTTGACGATGAGATGCTGGCGGAAAATGCCCTCGAATTTAAAGCCGAACCGTTCCGCCGCGCGCTTCGACGGCTCGTTGCGGTTGTTGCACTTCCATTCGTAGCGGCGATAGCCGAGTTCGTCGAAGATGCATTTCATGAACAGGAACTGCGCTTCCGTCGCCGCCGGCTTGCGCGAGATGAGCGGTCCCCAGTAGATGTTGCCGATCTCGATGACGCCATAGGCCGGATCGATGCGCATCAGCGTCTGGCGTCCCGCGATCTTGCCGCTGGCCTTGTCGATGACCGCGAAGAACAGTGGATCCTCGCTGGCCTCCACCTTGTCCAGCCAGGGCTGGAAGGCGGCGCGGTTTTCCGGCGGATAATCGGGCAGCCAGGCGAAGCGGCCGTCGACATCGGCGACGGCCGAGGCTGCATAGAGGCCGTCGCCGTGCTTCGCGGCACTCAGCGGCTCGAGCCTGACATAGCGGCCCTCCAGCACCTTGTGCTCCGGGCGCGGACGCGGTTGCCAGTCTTTGAGATTTTCCGACACCGAAAGCTCCAATCCGTTGACTTTTGCGAGCGGACGCTCACAAAAACGCTGCCGCACAGTAAGAACCACAGGGACGGGAAAAATGCTCCACACGATTTCGGCCTTCGACCGTCTCGGCGAGGAAAATGCGTTCGCGGTGCTGGCGCGAGCAACGGCACTTGCCCAGCAGGGCCGCGACATCGTCAACCTCGGCATCGGCCAGCCAGACTTCAAGACGCCGCAGCACATCGTCGAGGCGGCGATCAAGGCGTTGCGTGACGGCCACCATGGCTACACGCCGGCCAACGGCCTTTTGGTGACGCGCGAGGCGGTGGTGCGCCGCACGCTGACCACCACCGGCGTCGAGGTCTCGCCCGAGGCGGTGATGATCATGCCCGGCGGCAAGCCGACCATGTTCGCCGCCATCCTGATGTTCGGCGAACCGGGCGCCGAGATCCTTTATCCCGACCCCGGCTTTCCCATCTACCGCTCGATGATCGAATTCACCGGTGCGACCCCCATTCCCGTGCCGATGCGCGAGGAGAACGGCTTCGCCTTCTCGGCGCAAGAGACGCTGGCGCTGATCACGCCGAAGACCAAGCTCCTGATCCTCAATTCGCCGGCCAACCCGACCGGTGGCGTCACGCCCCGGGCCGAGATTGAAAAACTGGTCAAGGGGCTGGAGAAGCACCCAGACGTCGCCATCCTCTCCGACGAGATCTACGACGTCATGACCTATGACGGCGAGACGCATTGCTCGCTGCTCGGCTTTCCCGAGATCCGCGACCGGCTGATCGTGCTCAACGGCTGGTCGAAGAGCTGGGCGATGACCGGCTGGCGCATGGGCTGGTCGATCTGGCCGAACGGCGACAAGGGCGGCCATCTCTACGACAAGGTACGCAAGCTGGCGGTCAATTGCTGGTCCTGCGTCAACGCGCCGAGCCAGTTCGCCGGCATCGCCGCGATCGACGGCCCGCAGGACGACGTCGACAAGATGATGCGCGCCTTCGACAACCGCCGGAAGATCGTGGTCGAAGGCCTGAACGCCCTGCCAAACGTCTCCTGCATTACGCCCAAGGGTGCGTTCTATGCCTTCCCAAATGTCTCGAAGATCGGTTGGAAGGCCAAGAAGCTCGCCTCGGCGCTGCTCGACGAGGCCGGTGTGGCGCTGATCGGCGGCCCCGATTTCGGCATTCTTGGCGAAGGGTACATCAGGCTCTCCTATGCCAATTCCGAGGAGAACATTTTGCGGGCGCTGGAGCGGATCGGAACGTTTCTGGCGAAGTGAGCCGACGGGCTCTTTCCAGGACAGTCACGACAAGAGAGGTGACATCGGATGTTCTATGCAATTCTCGCCTATCATGTGGAAGACGCGATCAAGGCGCTGACGCCGCAGGAAGATGCGGCGCTGATGGCCGAGTTGCTCAAGATCCATGACGGGCTCTACGCGGACGGCAGCCTTGGCCCGTCGGCGCGGCTGGGCGAGACACGATTGGCCTTCACCTTGCGCGGGCCAGGCGAGGGGACCGTCATTGATGGGCCGTTCGCCGAGACCAAGGAACAGCTTCTTGGTCTCTACGTCGTCGACTGCGCCACGCGCGACGACGCCATCGCCATCGCGCGCGACCTGCGCCGTGTCAATCCGACCGCCGTCTACGAGATCCGTCCTATCGCGCTCTATCTGCCTGGCGCACCGTTGGGGGGCGCCTGATCAGCCGCGGCCCACGAACGGCATCTTGGTGGCCATCACCGTCATGAACAGCACATTGGCGTCGAGCGGCAGGCTGGCCATGTGAACGACGGCGTCGGCAACGCGCTGGACGTCCATCACCGCCTCGGCGGCGATCGAGCCATTGGCCTGCGGCACGCCGACTGTCATCGGCTGCGCCATGTCGGTCAGCGCGTTGCCGATGTCGATCTGGCCGCAGGCGATGTCATAGGGCCGGCCGTCGAGCGCCAGCGTCTTGGTCAGCCCGGTGATGGCATGCTTGGTGGCCGTATAGGGCACCGAGCCCGGGCGCGGCGCGTAGGCCGACACCGAGCCGTTGTTGATGATGCGGCCACCCATCGGCCGCTGCTTGCGCATGGCGCCGAAAGCGGCGCGGGCGCACAGGAATGAACCGGTCAGGTTGACCCCGACGATGTCGTTCCACACCTCGACCGGGATCTCGTCGATCGGCGTCGACTTGTAGCCCATGCCGGCATTGTTGAAGAGCAGGTCGACGCGGCCGAAAGCCTCCGCCACCGTCTCGAACAGATCGTCGACCTCGCCGGCCTTGCTGATGTCGCAGGAAACCGCCAAAGCCCTGGCGTCGGTCGGGCCGATCTCGGCGATCGCGGCATCCAGCACCGGCTTGCGGCGCCCGCAGAACACCGTGTTCCAGCCCGCCTTGAGCAATGCCGTGGCGACGCTCTTGCCGATCCCGGTGCCGGCGCCGGTGACGATGGCGGTTTTTTGCTCGGTCATGGCAATTGTCCTCCGGCAGCGCTGTGCGTGCTCGCCTGATCTACAAGTTTGGTTCGGGTGGAGAAGGCATCGCAAATGATGGCGGCGATGGCAAGCGCGGCCACCGGGACATGCCCTCGAAAAGTGAAACCCGTTTCTTTGGAGGGAAGCCGGCGAGCGCGCCGACAAAAAGGGCGGTCATTGGCGACCGCCCTGATCTGAACCGGGCTTGGGAGGAGGAAAAGCCGATCCGACTGTGTAGAATGATGCGCTTCCTGAGTTAACGAAAGGTAAACGCCTCCAGGGCCCTCTGTGCCAATCCGGACTACCTCTGCGGATTGGGTGACGTACCCTTGGCGGCGGGCACTTTCGCCGCCGAAACCGTCGCCTCGACATGGTCGATCAGCGCATCCGGCAGGCCAAGCCGCCCGGCAAGCAGGTCGAGATAACCGCTCTCGGCGCGGGTGTCGGGGTCGATGGTGAGGCGCGACGCCGTATAGAGCTCGAGCTTCTGCGCGTCGGTCCTGGCGCCGGCCACCAGCGTGTCGAGGTCGAGCGGGCTCTCCAGCTCCGCCATCAGGAATTTTTCCGCATCGGTGCCGATCCCGGCGAGGTTGAGCTTGCCGGCGATCTTCTGGCGTTCCTCGTCGTCGACATGGCCGTCGGCCTTGGCCGCCGAGATCATCGCCCGGACCAGGGTCAGCGTGAACTCATCCTCGCCTTGCGGCGCCTGCGACGGGTGGAAGGCGGTGTCCTTGGGTGGCGGCAACAATTCCGGCTCGCCGGCGGCAGGCGCCTGTTCCGGTGCGTTGCCGGCCTTGTAGTTCTGATAGGCCTTGTAGGCGAGACCGCCGATGGCGGCCAAGCCGCCGAGCTTCACCGCGGCACCCGTCACCTGCCGGCCGGCGCCGGTCCCAAGCAGCACGGCAGCCAGCGCACCGGCGGCCAGCGGATTGTCCTTGGCCATCTGCACCGCTTGCCCGGCCTTGTCGCGGACCGTGCCGCTGGTGCCGGGAATTTGCGAGCCGAGCAGATCGTCGAGAAGCTTCTTGGGATCGAACATCAATGCCTCCAGGATTTGCCCGGCCGAACGGGCAGGTTTCGACGCCGAAGACGTAGGTTCCAAAGCTTGACATTGCAATGACAGACGGCCCCGGTTTGCCCGGCCCCGCGCCTCCATCAGGATCCGATATGCGGTCCCCTGCCCCGGGCTTGCGCGAGCTCGACCTGCCGCTGGCGCTCTGCGTAGCGCTCGCGGTCTTCATCCGAGCGGGCATCGAAGCAGTGCGGGCACGAAACCCCGGCGGCATATTTCGGCGACACCAGCTCGCTCTCCGTCAGCGGATGGCGGCACGCGCGGCAGAGTTCCGCGTCGCCCTCCGCGAGGCCGTGCGACACCGAAACCCGCTCGTCGAAGACGAAGCACTCGCCCTCCCACAGGCTCTGCTCCGCTGGAATCTCCTCGAGGTATTTGAGAATACCGCCCCTGAGGTGGAACACATCCTCGAAGCCGAGCGACTTCGCATAAGCGGTCGCCTTTTCGCAGCGTATGCCGCCGGTGCAGAACATCGCCACCTTGCGCCCTTCGAGATCTGCCCGGTGCGCTTCCACCCAGGCCGGGAATTCGCGAAAGCTCGCCGTCGCCGGATCGACGGCGCCCTTGAAGGTGCCGATCGAGACCTCATAGGCGTTGCGCGTATCGATGACGATCGTATCGGGTTGCGAGATCAGCGCATTCCAGTCGCCCGGCTCCACATAGGTGCCCGCGCTTTTCGCCGCGTCGATGGTCTCGACACCCATGGTGACGATCTCGCGTTTCAGCCGCACCTTCATGCGATGGAACGGCATGGCCGCGGCACTGCTGTATTTGACCTCGAGACCCGACAGGCCGTGGATCGCTTCGATGTATTCGATGAGCGCGGCGATCGCTTCCTCGCTGCCCGCGACGGTGCCGTTGATGCCCTCATGCGCCAGGAGCAGCGTGCCCTTGATCCCGCGCCCGCAGCAGAAGGCCGCAAGCGGCGCGCGCAATGCCTCGAAAGCGTCAAGCCGGGCAAAGCGGTAGAGCGCGGCGACGCGGACTGGCTGGGATGGCGCGGGCAGAGTTGTCATCGCCAGAGCAACTAGACGCTCGTAGACGTCGATTCAAGGCGAAACGGGTCGGGCTGCTCGTCATGGCCTTGTCGGGAAAGAACCTTTAAGCTCGGCGACAATACGTGACATCGCGCCGCGACCGGTTTCGTGGACACGGCAATACCCGTCTGCTAATCGGTTGAAATTCGCTAGATGCGGCCCTCGACAAGGAGAGACAGATGCCCAGCAAGACCGAGAAACTCCTGTCGCTCCTGAATGGCCAGCCTGTCATTCCGGTGTTGAAGATCGCCAACGTAGCCGATGCGGTGCCGCTGGCCCGTGCTCTGGCGCGCGGCGGTTTGCCCGCGATCGAGATCACACTCAGGACCCCGGATGCGCTCGAAGCGATCCGTCGCGTGGCGGGCGAGGTCGAGGAGGCCATCGTCGGCGCCGGCACCATTCTGGACAGCAAGCAGTTCGACGAGGCAGCCGGTGCCGGTTCGCGCTTCATCGTCAGCCCCGGCATCACCCGCGAGCTTCTGGCCGCCGCCGCCGGCAGCGAGGTTCCGCTGCTGCCCGGCGCCATCACGCCCGGCGAGATCATGACCGCGCGCGAAGCCGGCCTGCGCTTCCTGAAATTCTTCCCCGCCGAACAGTCCGGCGGAATCGCCTCGCTCAAGGCCTTCGCCTCGCCGCTGGCCGACGTCAAATTCTGCCCGACCGGCGGCATCACCGGCAAGAACGCCGCCGACTATCTCGCTTTGCCCAATGTCATCTGCGTCGGCGGCTCGTGGGTCGCGCCCGACGACATGGTCAAGGCCGGCAAGTGGGACGAGATCGAAGCGCTCGCACGCGCCGCCAGCAAACTCGCGGAATAACCTTTCCGGACGGCCCGAAAAACCCGGCCGACTGGCGTCGACCCGGCCTTTTTGACTGACTGGGGTGCGATCAGTTGCAGACCGTTGACCGTCTGCTTGGGATGGTGCCGCCAGCACGTCACCACCCTGGTGCGGCAGTGCTTCTTCATCATGTGATCCTGCGGCATCAGGCACCACCTGCATCGCACCTCTGGACAGCAAAAAGCCGCGCGGGTCGCCCGGCGCGGCTTCAGCAATATTCCGGGCTGTTCGCTACTTCGTCTGGAAACGGGCGACCGACAGGAACTTGACGGCATTGCCGGTGAAACGGTTGGCGTCGGCCATCTGGTTGCCCGCCTGGAAGCCAGTCGTATAGACCTCGCTCGGCGGCGTATGCACGATGTTGTAGGCGTAACCCGGCGCGGTCGTCGCGCTCGAAACGGTGGCAACGTTTTCGCCGCTGGTCAGCGCCCAGCGGGCGGCCTGCGGAGCAGCGGCAACCACCACAGCCCTGGGGCCGGGTTTCTGGTCGCGGACGGTGGCCCTGGCTTCCTTGCGGGTCGTCTTCACACCAGCGCCGATCGCGGCGACCGGATCGGAACCGGCAGGACGGGCGGCAACAGCCTGGCGCGGCGAGGCCGCATCGACACCAGACGGATCGTTGAAGGCCGAACGCGGTTCTTCGGCCAACGAGGCCACCTGATATTCGTCGGCGGTGCCGACCTGGGCATTGGCCTGGTCGAGCACGGCCTTGACGGCGTCCGGCTTGGTCGGCTCGGGACGCGCTGTCGGCAGCACGGAGAACGCATCCGTCGCGGTCTTGCCCTGGTCAGCCGTTTCGGCCAGCGCCATCAGCACATCCTTGCTGGGCGGCGGTGCGAGGTCCGCCGGCAGCGAGCGCTCGGGGCGCCATGTCGGCAGTGGGATGTTGTTGACGGCGACCTGCGCCGGATCGGCGGCCGCGGCTTCCGCGATGGCTGCCGGATCGGACTTGCCGAAAGGCATGTTCGCCGGTGCCTGAGCCGTCGCCACTGCCTGTTCGGTGGTGGCCGTCGCATCCGCCGTGGCGAAGGGAACATTCTCAGGCGGCTGCGCGCCGACATCGGCCTTCGGCCGCGGCGCGAAATCGGGCAGCGGGATTTCCTTGGCCGGCAGCGCCGCGATAATCGTCTCCGGCGTGTTCTTCTCCGGTTCCGGAGCCTGCTCGTCGGCAACCTGCGGAATGTCGGCCCGTTGGGCATTCTCGGGGGCCACGATGGCGATGCCAGGCACGTTGCTGCTCTTGGCGGCGGCGGCCGGCTTCAGATTTCTAGCCTTGGGCGCAGGTGCGGCCGAAGCGGTCTCCACGTCGGCGCTGTCGTCGGCCTCGTCGTCGCCACCGCCGCCGAACAAGGCAGAGAGGAACCCGCCGGATTTCTTGCCGCTGCCGCCGGCGCTGGCCATCTCGATATTCGGTGTGCCGGAACCCTTGCGCGATTGGTAGGAGGCCAGCGCCTGTTCATAGCCGGGCAGCGGCCGGCCGTCGCTCGGCACATGCAGCGTCTTGCCATTGGGGAACAGGCTGACCAGTTCCTGGCGGCTGATGCCGGGCCAGTGGCGCACATTGCCGACATCCATGTGGACGAACGGCGAACCGGAGGTCGGGTAATAGCCGACGCCACCGCCCTGCATCTTGAGGCCGATGTTGCGCAGCTTCTTTAGCGGCACGCCGGGAATATAGAAATCCATCGCCTTGCCAAGCATATGCTGGCTCTTCTCGGCGACACCGCGGCTGCGGCTGCGCAGCATTGAATTGGTCGAGGGCGAGCGGTAGCCGCAGACGACCTGGATATAATCGGTGGCGCCGCTTTCGCGATAAGCCTCCCAGACCAGATCCAGCAGACGCGGGTCCATCTTGGTCGGCTCGTTGCGGCGCCAGTCGCGCAGGATGATGTTGATCTTCCTCAGGCCCTCGGGAACGTAGCGGCCATTGCGCTTGTAGACAATCTCCGCCTTCTCGTGCGTGTGGAGGTGGTAGAGCTTTAGCGAACGAACTTCGGCCTGGGCGCCCGTGGCGGCCGCGGCAACAAAACCAAATGCGACAATCACCGCCGCCAACCATCTCGGCCAGACGCTCAAATGATAGTGCCGCCCGTTTGTGAATCGTTCGATTCTGTTCAAATCAAAAGGCCTTGCAGGCTGCCGTTTGTCCCCGGATTTGCCCAAACGGACGTGTCGTTTTCACATCCGAATATCGATCCTAATGGTTAATCATCGCTTATTGAAGCCGAAATGCGGTAACACCGTGGCGATATCCCGTCAAAAATTGTCCGCGCGGTTTCTTGGTAAACCGCTGGTTTAGATCAGGATTCCGGCTTTGGCCGAACACGATCTGTTACCACTGGCCTCAATGCGTGAACAATACCCATATCGAGTGCCGCCTCGGACCGCGATAGTCCGGAAGGCACTCTGTCAGCCCACATAATGACGAGGGAAGCTGGTCCCGGCCTTGCGGTTCAGGATGCAAGCCTGTCGACGCGGCCGGTTTCCGGGTCGATGCCGTATTCCTTGAGCTTGCGGTAAAGCGTCGAGCGGCCGATGCCGAGCCGGCGGGCGACCTCACTCATCTGGCCGTTGTAGTGATCGATGGCGAGCTTGATCATTTCGAGTTCGACATCGGCCAGCGCACGCACATTGCCGCGCTCGTCGAGCGCCCGCAGCGTGCCGAAGCGGGGCTGCGCCCCGGCCGGCTGCACAGTTGCCGGAGCGGTCTCGTCGGGCACGACGTCCTCGTCGTGCGGCGCCAGCGGCGGCGCAGCGCCGCTGGTTTCGAACGTGTCGTCCACCTCAAGATTGACAGTGCCTTCCACCTGCGCGCGGATCTGCGGGAAATCATCGGCCGTCAACACATCGCCTTCGCACAGCACCGATGCGCGGAAGACGGCGTTTTCGAGCTGCCGGATGTTGCCAGGCCAGTCATAGGCCTGCAGCACCGCAAGTGCCGCCGCCGAAATGCCTTTCAGCCGATGGCGCGGGTCCGCGGGCGCCATCTTTTCCATGAAATGCGTGACCAGATGGGGAATGTCGTCGCGGCGGTCACGCAGCGGCGGCACGAAGATCGGGTAGACGTTGAGCCGGTAGAACAGATCCTCGCGGAACTTGCCGTCCTTGACCTGCTGCAGGAGGTTGCGGTGCGTCGCCGAAATCAGCCGGATGTCGACCTTGACGGTCGAGCGGCCGCCGACCGGATCGACCTCGCCCTCCTGGACCGCGCGCAGCAGCTTGACCTGGACGTCGAGCGGCAGGTCCCCGATCTCGTCGAGGAACAGCGTGCCGGAATGCGCCTCGACGAATTTGCCGGTGTGCTTGTCGGTGGCGCCGGTGAACGAGCCTTTCTCGTGTCCGAACAGGATGGATTCCACCAGATTGTCGGGGATGGCGCCGCAATTGACGGTGACGAACGGTTTCGAGCGGCGGTCGCCGCTACCCTGGATGGCACGCGCCACCAGCTCCTTGCCGACGCCGGATTCGCCCTCGATTAGGATCGGGATGTTGGAGGCCGCCGCTTTCTGGCCGAGGCGTATCACCCTGTCCATGGCCGGACTGTGGGTGATCATGTCCCTGAAGGTCAGCAGCCCGCCGCGTTTGCGCGATGTGCGCTTGACCTCGCCCTCGACCGCCTCGACCTTGAGCGCATTGGAGATCGAGGCCTGCAGCCTGTCGGGCGAAGCGGGCTTGACGACGAAATCGAAAGCGCCGTGGCGCATCGCCGAAACCACGGTTTCGATGCCGCCCTGTGCGGTCTGCACGATGACGGGCACGCTGATGTCGCGCTCGCGCATCGCCTTCAGCACGCCGATGCCATCGAGACCGGGCATGACAAGGTCGAGGATCACGACCGAGACGTCGCGGGCGCCAGGCCCGTCGAGGACTTCGAGGCCGGCAGCACCGCCGTCGGCGATGATTGCGGTATGGCCGAACCGAGTCACCGCCGCCTCGAGCAGCCGCCGCTGCACGGGATCGTCATCGACTATGAGTATGGAACCTGTCATGACTGTCTTGGTTTGCCCGGGCCCGAATTCCCCATGGATCATCTTGGCACAGGGTTCTAAATAAGGTTTCAAAAAACCCGGTGAACGAATTCCTTAGGATTTGACCGGCTTCTCCATTCGCGTTGAGTCCGGCTCGGTAATTCCGGTCACTTGATTCAAAGAAGGTATGTCGATGCGCATGATGTTTGATCGGCGGATTGCGGCGCCAGCGTCCGGTCAGGGTGCGGCGGCCGGGCTTGGCGATCTGCCGGAGTGGAACCTCGCCGATCTTTATGCCGGCATGGAGGCGCCGGAACTGAAGCGCGACATTGCCAAAGCGGCCGCCGACGCCATCGTATTCGAGGCCCGCTGGAAAGGCACACTAGCCGCCGAGGCCGGGCGCGGCAGCCCCGGCAGGCTGGGCGAGGCGCTTGCCGCCTACGAGGCACTCGAGGAACTGATCAGCCGCATCGTCTCCTATGCCGGCCTCGTCTATGCCGGCAACACCGCCGATCCGCAGCGCGCCAAGCTCTATGGCGACATCCAGGAGAAGATGACCGACGCCAGCGCGCATCTTCTGTTCTTCGCGCTCGAGCTGAACCTTATCGACGATGCGGCGATCGAAAGCGCGCTGGCCAGCGACCCCGCCTTCGGGCATTACCGCCCGTGGGTGCTCGATCTGCGCATGGACAAGCCTTATCAGCTCGAGGATCGCGTCGAGCAGCTTTTCCACGAAAAATCGATCACCGGGCGCGGCGCCTGGAACCGCCTGTTCGACGAGACGATGACCGATCTTCGCTTCGATGTCGACGGCGAGGAATTGACGCTGGAGCCGGCCCTCAACCGGCTGCAGGACGCCGATGGCGATGTTCGCCGGCGCGCCTCGGAGGCATTGGCCACGACCTTCCGCAAGAATTTGCGCACCTTCACGCTGATCACCAACACGCTGGCCAAGGACAAGGAAATTTCGGACCGCTGGCGCGGTTTCGAGGACATCGCCGATTCACGCCACCTCGCCAACCGCGTCGAGCGCGGCGTGGTCGATGCGCTCGCCACCGCGGTGCGCGAGGCCTATCCGCGCCTGTCGCACCGCTACTACGCCATGAAGGCGCGCTGGCTCGGCATGGAGGTGATGAACCACTGGGACCGCAACGCGCCCTTGCCGGAGACGCCGCAGGCGGTGATCGGCTGGGACGAGGCCAGGAACACCGTGCTGTCGGCCTATCACCGCTTCTCGCCCGAGATGGCCGAGATCGCGCGCACCTTCTTCGACCGCAACTGGATCGACGCGCCGGTGCGTCCGGGCAAGTCTCCCGGCGCCTTTGCCCACCCGACCGTGCCATCGGCTCACCCCTATGTGCTGCTCAACTACATGGGCAAGCCGCGCGATGTGATGACGCTGGCGCATGAACTCGGGCACGGCGTGCATCAGGTGCTGGCCGCCGGCCAGGGCGCGCTGATGGCCTCGACGCCGCTGACTCTGGCGGAGACGGCGTCCGTCTTCGGTGAGATGCTGACCTTCCGCTCGCTGCTCGAGCGGACCACCGACCGGCGCGAGCGCAAAGCCATGCTCGCCCAGAAGGTCGAGGACATGATCAACACGGTGGTACGCCAGATCGCCTTCTATGAATTCGAGCGCAAGGTGCATGCCGAGCGTCGCAACGGTGAATTGACATCCGACAGGCTCGGCCAGTTCTGGCTGGAGGTGCAAGCCGAGAGCCTGGGACCGGCGATCAAGTTGCGCGAGGGTTACGAGGTGTTCTGGACCTACATCCCTCATTTCATCCACTCGCCCTTCTACGTCTATGCCTATGCGTTCGGCGACTGTCTGGTGAATTCGCTCTATGCGGTCTACCAGAATGCCGAGCGCGGCTTTCAGGACAAATATTTCGAGATGCTGCGTGCCGGCGGCACCAAGCATCATTCTCAGCTTCTGGCGCCTTTCGGTCTCGACGCCACCGACCCCGCCTTCTGGCAGATCGGGCTCGCCGTGATCGGCGGCCTGATCGACGAACTGGAAACGCTGGACGATTGAGTCGCCTCTCGCCCGGCAAGAACAGTTTAGCCGGAATGCATGTTTGGGCCGCGCTATTCTTGGCCTAAATATTTGTTCTTGAAGAACTCTCCGGGAACGTTTTCCCATAGCTTTCCGCAAGCTCTATGGTAGCTTTCCCTTTAAGCTCAGCCGGAGCGCATGCGGATCGGCGAGGGAAAGTCCCGGCCGGCCGTGCGCCCAGGCGAACGCGACGACGGCCGTTGGCCATGGGCAGGCAAAGCCGATCGCCGACAGCTCGAACCGAAGCCGGCTGTTCCGCGAACCGCGGAACCATCATCGAGTAGTCCTGCGCCGAAGGTCTTGACCCACGGCAGACGGATCTGACTGGAGAGAGACAATGGGCACTTTTTTCTACGTGGTCCTGGCGTTCCTGGTAGGCGTGTTGGTCGGCTGGTTCATCTGGGGGCGTCTGCGCGGTGAACTCGACAGTTTGCGCGGCGACGTCGATCGCACCCGCAGCGAGCGCGACAAGCTGCGCGCCGACAGCGACCGCCTGACCGGCGAACTCAATGCATGCGGCAAGACCCGCTCCGATCTCGAGCGTCAGCTGCGCGAGGCGCAGGCCTCGTTGGGCGCCGGCGGAGCAAAGGCGTCAAGTCAGCCACCGGCAGCCCTGATGTCGACGCCTGCCGTTGGCAAATCCGCTTCGGCGACAGCCAAGCCAGCCGCCGCGAAGGCCGCCCCGGCAAAGACGGCGCCGAAGCCTGCGGCGGCCAAATCCGCAACTGCTTCGGCAGCGGCGGCCAAGGCTTCGCCGACCAAGGCTCCAGCAACCAAAACTCCGGCGAAGACCTCGGCCGCGCCCAAGGCAGCGCCCGCCGCAAAGAAGGCCGCAACAGCAGCAGCCAAGCCGGCGTCGGGCAAGCCCGACAATCTGCGCCGGCTGATCGGCATCGGCCCGGTCAACGAAAAACTGCTCAAGGCGCAAGGCGTTACCAGCTTCGCCCAGATCGCCGCCTGGACATCAGCCGACATCAAGCGGATCGAGGACGTCATGAACTTCGACGGCCGCATCGCGCGCGAACGCTGGATCGAGCAGGCCAAGCTGCTCGCCGCCGGCAACGAGGCCGAATTCGCCAGGCAGTTTCCAACGGCCGGAACCGCCAGCAACACCTGAACGATGGGGACCATGTGGCGGCGGCGCCAAGGGCGCCGCCGCCTTCTTTTTGATCGCAAGGTTCGATGCGGCAAAGGTCGGCTTTGAGGGACAGGGTGCCGTTCCCTCGATTGCGTGCGCCCGGCCCCCCATATAGAGCGATCGTCGGCTACATCGATCCCGGTTCCCATGTCCCTGCCCGCCGCAATTTTCCGCAACGACGAAAGCGCGCGCCAGCTCGTTTTCGAGCGGCCGGCCGATGTTATCGTCGCGCACGAGGCCAAGGATTTCCCGGCCGCGTTGCAAGCAGCGCAGGCCGCGCACGACGCCGGCAAATGGCTGGCCGGTTATTTCTCCTACGAGGCCGGTTACCTGCTCGAGCCGAAACTCGTTCCCCTTCTCCCGGGCCGGCGCCGGGCCCCGCTGGTCTGCCTCGGGGTCTTCGATGCTCCCGATGAAGAGGCGGTGCCGCCGCCAAGCACGCCGACCAACGGCCCGATCTTCGATGCAAGGGCGACGTGGTCGTTCGAGGACTACGAGAAGCGGTTCTCGCGGCTGCACCGGCACATCAGGCAAGGCGATTGCTACCAGGGCAACCTCACCTTTCCGGTGCAAGCGCAATGGTCCGGCGATCCGCTCGCTGCCTTCGACGCGCTGACCGAACGCCAGCCGGTGAAATATGGCGCGCTGGTCGCGCTCGGCGATCCCATCGTTCTGTCGCGCTCGCCCGAACTGTTCTTCGAGATCGATGCGGCGGGGAGGATCGAGACGCACCCGATGAAGGGTACCGCACCGCGCGGCGCGACAAGGGACGAGGACGAGCGGCAGAAGAATTTCCTGCGCAACGACGAGAAGAACCAGGCCGAGAACCGGATGATCGTCGATCTCCTGCGCAACGATATATCGCTGATCAGCGAGGTCGGCACGCTGGAGGTGCCGGAACTGTTCCGCATCGAGACCTACCCGACCGTGCACCAGATGGTGAGCGACGTCAGGGCCCAGCTGCTGCCCGGCCTCTCGATACGCCAGATCTTCGCGGCGCTGTTTCCCTGCGGCTCGATCACCGGCGCGCCGAAGATTCGCGCCATGGAGATCCTGCACGATCTCGAAGGCACGCCCCGCGACGTCTATTGCGGTGCCATCGGTTGGATCGCACCCGGCGGCACGATGCGCTTTTCCGTGGCGATCCGTACCATCTCGCTCTTTGCCAGCGGCGAGGCCGTCTACAACGTCGGCGGCGGCATCGTCTTCGATTCGGTCGCGAAAGAGGAGTACCAGGAATGTCTGCTCAAAGCCCGCTTCGCGACGGGGACGCCGCCGATTTCGAGCTGATCGAGACCATGCGCTGGGAACCCGCCTCGGGTTTCCTGCGCCTCGATCGCCATCTTGCACGTCTTTATGCATCGGCGGCGGAACTGGGCTTCAGCTATGATCCGCAAAAGGTCGGCGAAGCCCTGAGCGGCGCAGTCGATCGATCACCCATCGCCATGCGCACGCGGCTCGCTCTGTCGCGCGATGGCGAGGCCAACGCCTCGGCGCAGCCCTATGAACCGCTTGCCGCCGACAAGGTGTGGGCGCTGCGGCTGGCATGGACGAGGCTCGCTTCGAGCAACATGCTGCTGCGCCACAAAACCAGCCGGCGGCAGCTCTACACCCATGCCCGCTCCGAATATCTCATCACCCAGGCCGATGAGGTGTTGCTGGCCAACGAGCGCGGCGAAATCTGCGAAGGCACGATCACCAATGTCTTCGCCGATTTCGGCGACGGCATCCTGGCGACGCCCCGGCTCGATTGCGGCCTGCTGCCTGGCGTATTGCGCGCGGTGCTTCTGGATGAAGGCCGCGCCACTGAAGCGATCTACAGCTTGGATGACCTGAAATCCGCCAAGGCGCTGTTCGTCGGCAATTCGCTGCGCGGGCTGATCCCCGCCAGGCTGGCGTGACCCAAGCCCGGAGAATGCAATGTTCGTCGTGTCGCTGAACTACAAGGTGCCGCTCACCGAGATCGACCGCTTGGCGCCAGGCCATATCGAGTGGCTGGAAGCCTGTTACGCCGAAGGCATCTTCGTTGCGTCCGGGCCTAAGCGGCCAAGAACCGGCGGCGTCATCATCGCACGCTGCTCCCGCGAAGTGCTCGATGCCAGGTTGGCAGCCGATCCTTTCGCCCAGGCGGGCGCCGCCGACTACGACATCACCGAATTCACAGCGCGGATGACCGCCGCCGGTTTGGGCTCGTTCAAAGAGGCATGAGTTTCCGGCAACCTACCCACACGCCCTATGATGGCTCGTCGAAACTCTTCACCATCGGGCTGAAGCCGCTCGACCCCGCGAACTGGATCGAGGTCGACGGTCACCTGCTGCCCTATCTCGCCGAAAAGCGCCGGCTCTATGACGAAATCCCCGCGCGCGTCTTCGTCGAGGAGGACGGCACGCGCGCTGCCCAGCAAGAGGTGCTCGACTTGCTCGCCGCCTACCTGCCGGAAAGATTTCCCGACACCCACCGGCGCAGCGATGCGGGCGTTGCGGTCGTGGGCACGACGAGCCATCCCGCCATCCCTTCCAGCCTCATCGGCGCTCCCTTGGTCGCGGCCTCGCTGCTGGTCCAGGAAGACCTGATCCTCATGCGGCGGGGCGAAGACGGCTGGCGTCTGGCCGCGGGTTCGCTGTGCTTTCCTTCGTCCTGGGCGCTCACCGAAAAATTCGGCAGGCCGCTGCAGCGGATCCACGAGCCGGTGCCGGGCTTCGGCCCGGGCACAAGGCCGGCCGATCTCATCAACCGGATGTTCGATGGCCTGCAGGGTCAGGCCGTCGAGCGTTACAATTGGTCGATCCAGTCAGGCGACGCGCTCTACCATCCGTTGTCCAATGTCGAGCGCATCGACCGCGCGACCAGCCGGCCGACGCGTTTCCGCGACGGTGACGTCAAGGCGCACGCCTTCATCCGCGTCGAGCGTCAGACGCTGCGCAAACTGCCGGCTTCGCGCGATGTCCTGTTCACCATCCGCATCCATCTCGACCCGCTCGCCGTGCTGGCGCGGCACCCGGAACGGGCAACGCTGGCGGTCTCCTTCGCCGACCAGCTCATTGCGCTGGACCAGACGCAGCTTGACTACAAGGGCCTGACCGCCGACCGTGACAGACTGGCGGATTATCTGAAAGCCATGGCCCGGGGGTAAAATGTCTGTTCGCAATCTGCCACCGCTTGTCGGCGCGCTTGTCTTCGTTGTCGCGGCAGCTCAAGCCGAGCCTGTGACTTATGCCGGCAAAATCGGATCAGCCGACATCGTCGTCGAATTCACCAGCGGTCCGTCGGCGTCGGACGGGCCGCTCGCCGGACGCTATTTCTACCGCTCGCAAGGTGTCGACATCCCACTGCAGGCTAGGCCGCGCAAAGGGCGCCGGTTCGAACTGGCGGAGGAGGAAGTGTGCGGCGCCGAGCAATGCGGCAATGGTCAGGCAGCACCCGTCGCAGCCATCTGGCGCCTTGCCTCGGCTGACAAGGGCAAGACGCTGGAAGGCACCTGGAACGGCAAAAAGACGCGGCCCGTGAAACTGACCCGGATCTCGGCCCGCGAACAGACGCAGACGCCGGCTTCGCGCCCGTTCGACCTCCATGATTTCACCGAAACTAAATTCTTCGGCGACGACGCGCCGATCACCATGGAAGCGTCGCCCTACGATTATCTGCGGCTGGATTTTGCGCCCAAGGTCGGCAACAAGGCCGGTTGGCCGGATGCCTCCTACAGCTACGTCGTCGATCCCCGCACCAAATTTGCCATGCCGCGCATCGTCGAACTGTCAGGTGAGACGTCGGCCGAAGCGGCGAATGCCTTGCTGCAAAACCGGCACTGGCACGCCAGCCTCGACGCATTGAACTGTGCCGCCCTTCGTTACGCAGGCTTTTACGAGGGCAGCCCTGTCGCCACCACGGATGATGGCACGCTCGGCGGCTATGAGGACAGCACGTCCGAGGTCACTTCGCTGACCCCGCAACTGATGAGCTGGCGGGAATCCGGCAGCCTCTTTTGCGGTGGCGCGTATCCGAACAACTTTTCGGCCGCCTACACGATGGATATCCGCCGCGGCGCTCTGCTCGGTCTCCAGGACATGTTTACCGACACCGTCAACGGCAAGCCCGGCCCCTCGCTGATCGCCTTCGTCGACGAACGGCGCAAGAAGCGAACGGAGCCGACGGATGCCGGTTTCGAGGCTGAATGCGGCACCGACGAACTGATTGGCGAATATCTCGCCGCAAGCGTCAAACGCGACGGCGACACGCAACGCCTGGTCTTTGGACTGCAAAGTCTTCCTCATGCCATCCAGGTCTGCGGAGGCGACTTTCTGGAATTGCCCGCCGCCGATGCCAGCGCCCTGTTGAAGCCGGAATTTGCACGATTGCTTGGCCAATTATAGCCAGGAAAGCGCATCGAGAGCGCAGTGGCCCAGTCGGCCGCGGCAGGTTGGCGTCCTTAACCAAGTGGCCAATGGTGCTCGGGCTGTGGTTGGCGCTTTTTGCTGGTTTGTGACAATGATCTGTGATGTAGCGCATGGCCGCCGGCCAAAAAATGCCCGGTTTTGCGCGTGTTTCGCGGTTTCCTGGGTTTTGAAGGAGTGCTCGATAAAATGGCGAATGAAAACTGGCCCGTTTACGGTGAGATCACCGGCCCCGTGGTGATGATCGGCTTTGGTTCGATCGGACACGGAACGCTGCCGCTCATCGAACGCCATTTCAAGTTCGACAAGTCGCGCATGACGGTCGTCGATCCGCGCGATACCGATCGCAAGCTGCTCGACGAGCGCGGCATCACCTTCGTCCAGGAAGCGGTGACCGAGAAGAATTACAAGAAGCTTTTGACGCCGCTGCTGACCAATGGCGGTGGCCAGGGCTTTTGCGTCAACCTGTCGGTCGACACCGGCTCGGTGGACCTGATGCGACTCTGCCGCAAGCTCGGCGTGCTTTACATCGACACCGTCGTCGAGCCCTGGCTTGGCTTCTATTTCGACGCCAAGGCCGACAATGCCAGCCGCACCAACTATGCGTTGCGCGAGGCGCTGCTCAAGGAAAAGCACGACAAGCCCGGCGGCGCCACCGCCGTCTCCACCTGCGGTGCCAATCCCGGCATGGTGTCCTGGTTCGTCAAGCAGGCGCTGGTTAATCTGGCCACCGATCTTGGCATGGAGTTCTCCGAGCCGGCGCAGGAAGACCGCGAGGGCTGGGGGAAACTGATGAAGAAGGCCGGGGTCAAGGGCATCCACATCGCCGAACGCGACACCCAGCGCACCAAGAAGCCCAAGCCGATGGATGTGTTCTGGAACACTTGGTCGGTCGAGGGCTTCATCTCCGAGGGATTGCAGCCGGCCGAGCTCGGCTGGGGCACGCATGAGACCTGGATGCCCAAGAACGGCAAGAAGCACAAGCACGGCTCCAAGGCCGCGATCTATCTGGAGCAGCCTGGCGCCAACACCCGCGTGCGCTCCTGGTGCCCGACGCCGGGACCGCAATATGGCCTGCTGGTGACGCACAACGAGGCGATCTCGATCGCCGATTTCTTCACCGTGCACTCCAAGAAGGGCAAGGTTCAATACCGCCCGACATGCCACTACGCCTATCATCCCTGCAACGATGCCATGCTGTCGCTGGACGAGATGTTCGGTGCCGCCGGCAAGCCGCAGCCGGTGCACCACGTGCTCGACGAGAACGAACTGGTCGACGGTGTCGACGAACTCGGCGTCCTGCTCTACGGCCACGACAAGAATGCCTACTGGTACGGTTCCCAGCTGTCGCTTGCCGAGGCGCGCAAGCTGGCCCCCTATCAGAACGCCACCGGCATGCAGGTCACCTCGGCGGTTCTGGCCGGCATGGTCTGGGCGCTGGAAAATCCGGCCGCCGGCATCGTCGAGGCCGACGAGATGGACTACAAGCGCTGCCTGGACGTGCAGTCGCCCTATCTCGGACCGGTCAAGGGCTACTATACCGACTGGACGCCGCTCGACAGACGCCCGGGCCTTTTCCCGGAAGACCTCGACCGCAGCGACCCGTGGCAATTCCGCAACATCCTCGTCCGATAGCATCACCCGGACCATGTGCCATTGCCTTGCAATCGCCCGGAAATCGGGCGATTGAAGGGATGCGGCCTGGGGTGGCGATGTGCGTCCGTTGGACGCTTAAAGCATACCCCAGCACTTTGGACGTTCGCGTCGTGCTTCCCAGAAATCGGCCCGATTTTTGGACCGACGCGTTTGGAGAGGATTTCATATGACGATTGCGCGCAAAGTTCTTTCGATGGGCATGGCGGGTGCCCTTGCCTCGATGCTTGCTGCCTGTGCCACCAGCGGTCCCGACCAGCCGCCGATGGCTGCCACGCCCAAAGGCGTCGAAGGTTCCTGGATCGATGCCAAGGGTACCGGCCTGTCGACCTTCACCGGCGGCGGCACCTTCACGACCGTCGCCACCGACACGGGACAGAAGCTTGCCGACGGCAGCTACACGATGACCGGCGCCACGTCGGTGCAGATCAACGGCACCTCGCTGATCCGCCAAACCCCGGTGAGCTTCAATTGTCTGATGGTGTCTACCAGCCAGCTCAACTGCACCAGCTCCGCCGGCCAGAATTTCGTGCTGACGCGGCGCACCTGAACCCGGCGAACATTCCAGTCACAAAGGACGGCGGCCGCTTGGTCGCCGTCCTTTTTTGCGTCTGGAAATACCGCCGCATTTCCGCTTGCGTCAGCCGGAACGCGATGGGAACATGATCGAAACGCTGGCTGTAATATCCCAGTCAAGCAAGGGCGTAGACGCGTCCGATCAGCCTACCGGGAGACGAAGATGAAGAAGCTTGCCGCCATTGCCGCCCTTTCCGCGTCGACGCTTGGCCTGTCGGCCGGGGCATCCTTTGCCGACTACACACTGAACATCCTGCACATCAATGACTGGCACAGCCGCATCGAAGGCAACAACAAATATGAGTCGACCTGCTCTGCTGAGGAGGAGACCAAGGGCGAGTGCATCGGCGGCGCCGGCCGGCTGATCACCGCCATCGCCCAGGAACGCAAGAAGCTGGAAGGCCAGAACGTGTTGCTGCTCAGCGCCGGCGACAATTTCCAAGGCTCGCTGTTCTACACGACCTACAAGGGCAAGGTCGAAGGCGAGTTCCTCAACGACATGAAGTTCGACGCCATGGCGCTCGGCAACCATGAATTCGACGACGGCGAAGCCGCCCTTGCGCCCTTCCTCGACATGATCAAATTCCCGGTGCTCGGCGCCAACGTCAAGGCAAACGCGCAGTCCAAGCTCGGCGACCGCGTCAAGCCGTCGATCGTGATCGAGGTCGGCGGCCAGAAGATCGGCATCATTGGCGCCGTCACCAACGACACGCCCGAACTCGCCTCCCCCGGCCCCAACATCACGATCGAGGACGACGTCAAGTCGATCACGGCCGAAGTCGAGAAACTCAAGGGAGAAGGCGTCAACAAGATCATCGCCGTCACCCATATAGGCTACAACAGGGAACGCGACATCATTGCCAAGATCCCCGGCATCGACGTCGTGATCGGCGGCCACAGCCACACGCTCCTGTCCAACACCGATCCGAAGGCGGCTGGCCCCTATCCGACCATGGTCGACAACCCTGGCGGCTACAAGGTTCCGGTGGTGCAGGCGGCGTCCTATTCGAAATATCTCGGCGAGTTCAAGGTGGTGTTCGACGACAATGGCGTCGTCAAATCGGCGAGCGGCGACCCGATCTATCTCGACAAGTCGATCACGCCCGATCCCGCGGTGCTCGCCCGCATCAAGGAACTCGGCGCGCCGATCGAGGCGCTGAAGAACAAGGAAGTGGCCGAGACCACCGACGTGATCGACGGCAGCCGCGAAAGCTGCCGCGCCAAGGAGTGCGAGATGGGCAATCTCGTCTCCGACGCCATACTCGACCGCGTCAAGGGACAGGGCGTCGAGATCGTTATCTCCAACGGTGGCGGCCTGCGCGCCTCGATCGACAAGGGGACCGTCACCATGGGTGAGGTGCTGACCGTGCTGCCGTTCCAGAACACGCTGGCGACCTTCCAGATTTCCGGCAAGGATCTGGTCGCCGGGCTCGAAGCCGGTCTCAGCCAGATCGAGGACGGCGCCGGCCGCTTCCCGCAGGTCGCGGGGCTCAAATATTCCTTCGACAGGTCGGTCGCGCCCAATGCCGGCCGCGTGAAGTCGGTGGAGGTGATGGAAAACGGCGCCTGGACGCCGATCAATCCCGACAAGGATTATCTGGTCGCCACCAACAACTATGTCCGCCAGGGCGGCGACGGTTACAAGGTCTTCGCCGAAAAGGCCAGGAATGCCTATGATTACGGCCCTGGCCTCGAACAGGTCGTCGCCGACTATCTCGGCGCCCACCGGCCCTATACGCCAAAGCTCGACGGCCGTATCACCGAGATCGCCGCGACGACAGCGGCAGCTCCCGCCGCCGAGCCGGCCAAGCCTGCCGAACCAGCAAAGCCCGCGGAGACCGCACCGGCAGCGCCGGCACCGGCCGAAGCCGCCAAACCGGCCGCACCGGCGATGCCTGAACTGCCTGCCAACTCAGGCGATATCGCCAATACGCCGCCAGCCATATCGACGGAAAAGGCACCCCCGCCGCCGGCACCTGCCGAGACCGCCCCCGCGCCTGCCGCTCCCGCTTCGGCGGCGCCAGCAGAACCGACAACGCCCGCTGAAGCCGCGCCAGCCACCGGCAACCATGTCATCGTGGCCGGCGATACCTACTGGGATCTGGCAGAGAAAGCCTATGGCGATGCGACCAGGTGGAAACTCATCTATGAGGCGAACAAGGGTCAAAGGCCGCATCGGCTTGTGCCGGGCGCGACACTGACCATCCCCGCGAAGTAACCTCATTTCGCTTCCGGCGAGAACACCCGCCTGGGAAACCTGGCGGGTGTTCTTTTTCCAGACGGAAAGGCGGTATGGTGCGGCCAGACGCAGCATTGAAAAGCGGCGCGCCATCGCTAGTTTCACGCCGTCTCCGGAGAACCCTTATGACGCCTACCAATGTTGTCGACCCCAAGACGGTCAAGCCGGTCGCCGCGACGGCGGGACACGCGCCGGCCAGGGCCGGCAAGGTCGGCGTCATGCTGGTCAATCTCGGCACGCCCGACGGTACCGAATTCAAGCCTATGTGGCGCTATCTCCGCGAATTTCTGTCCGACCCGCGCGTCATAGAGCTCAACAAGGCGATCTGGTATCCGATCCTCTATGGGCTGGTACTGACCACGCGGCCGAAGAAGTCGGGTGCCAACTACGCCAGGATCTGGAACCGGGAGAAGAACGAGTCGCCTTTGCGCACCTACACGCGCGCGCAATCCGAAAAGCTGACCGGGGCATTGCGCGACTTGCCCAATGTCATCGTCGACTGGGCGATGCGTTACGGCAACCCTTCGACATCAAGCGTCGCCGAAAGGCTGGTGGCGCAAGGCTGCGACCGCATCCTGAGCTTTCCGCTCTATCCGCAATATTCGGCGACCACCACGGCAACCGCCAACGACCAGCTGTTCCGGGCGTTCATGAAGATGCGCGCGGCACCTGCGATCCGCAGTGTGCCGCCCTACTATGCCGAGCCGGTCTACATCGAAGCGCTCGCCAGTTCGATCGAACGGCATCTGGCGACGCTCGATTTCGAACCGGAGGTGGTGATCACCTCCTATCACGGCATCCCGAAACCCTATTCCGACAAGGGCGATCCCTACCTGGCGCATTGCCTGGAGACGACGCGGCAGCTGCGCGAGAAACTCGGCTGGGACGAGAACAAGCTGATCACCACCTTCCAGTCGCGCTTCGGGGCGCAGGAGTGGCTGCAGCCCTACACCGACAAGACGGTCGAGAAACTGGCCAAGGACGGCATCAGATCGATTGCCATCGTCAATCCAGGCTTTTCCGTCGACTGCATCGAGACGCTGGACGAGATCGGCCGCGAAGCAGCCGAGACCTTCCATCATGCCGGTGGCGAAAACTTCGCCCACATTCCTTGTCTCAACGACAGCCCCGAGGGCATGGCGGTGATCGAAGCAATGGTGCGGCGCGAACTGTCGGGCTGGGTCTGACGCCGGAACAACACAAGCTCCGAAGCGTTGAGCAGCGCCTCCGGAGAATTCAATGCTCCGCAAACTCGACCTCAGCACTGGCCGGCCCGTCTGGTCCGCCTATCGGGCGCCCGCGGTGCCGACGGGCAGTCTGATCCGGGACGTCAAGGCCGATGTGCTGATCGTCGGCATGGGCATCAGCGGCGCCATGATGGCCGAGGCGCTGACAGCGGATGGTCACTCCGTGATCTGCATCGACCGGCGGGGGCCGCTGAAAGGATCGACAGCGGCAACCACGGCGCTGGTGCAGTTCGAAATCGACCAGCCGCTTTCGGCTCTGTCGAGGATGATTGGCACGGCCCAGGCACGGCAGGCCTGGCGACGTTCGCGGCTGGCTATTTCCAATCTCGCCGCCCGCATCGCCGAACTCGGCATCAAATGCGGCATGAGCCGCACCCAATCGCTCTATTTGGCCGGTACCGCGCTCGGCCCCTCGGAACTCCGGGACGAAACCGAGGCGCGGCAGATGGCCGGCATCGGCGCGACCTATCTCACACCGGCGCCATTGGCCGAAACATTCGGCATCGATCGCGCTGGCGCCATCCTAAGCCATGGCAACATCGCGCTCGACCCGCGCAAGCTGACGGCCGGGTTGCTACTCAAGGCTCGGGAGCGCAAGGCACGTCTCTATACGCCGGTCGAAGCGGCGGCGATCAAGGACAGTGCCGACGAGGTGATCGTGACAACCAGGGATGGCCCCGCCATCACGGCACGGCATGTTGTCTTGGCCACGGGTTACGAACTGGTCGACATGGTGCCGGCGGCTGCTCACCGGGTCATATCGACATGGGCGATCGCAACCCGCCCGCAAACGCGAAAACTCTGGCCGGGTGCGGCGTTTATCTGGGAAGCTTCCGATCCCTATCTCTACGTCAGGGCAACGGTCGACGGCAGGGTCATCTGCGGCGGCGAGGACGAGGATTTCATCGACCAGACGCGGCGCGATGAACTGATCGGCGACAAGAGCGCACGCATCGCCGCAAAGCTAGGCCTGATGTTTCCGCATCTCGACGTCAGGCCCGAATTTGCCTGGGCCGGCTCCTTCGGCATCACGACGTCAGGCCTGCCCTATATCGGCGCCATTCCCAGGCACCCGCGCATCCACGCCGTGTTGGGTTATGGCGGTAATGGCATCACCTTCTCGCGGATCGCTGCGGAGATCGTCTCGGCGTCGATCGACGGGCTTGAAGACACGGATGCAAGCCTGTTTGCCTTCAACCGCTGAGTGTATACTCGCAAACAATCCCTCATCACCTGATTGTAACGTTCTTGAAACACACTTAAGTCTTTGGTGAAGTTGGCTGCGCGGGAATGGCTTGCGCGGCCTGCTTCTGAGGGAGAGCCAAATGGATTTCAGTGGTTTCGATATTGCGATCGTTGTTCTTGTCGCGCTTGTCGTGCTGGTGCTGTTCAAGGGCATCAAGACAATTCCGCAGGGATACAACTATACCGTCGAACGCTTTGGTCGTTATACCAAGACACTGAGCCCCGGCCTCAACCTCATCACGCCGTTCGTCGACCGCATCGGCGCCAAGATGAACATGATGGAACAGGTGCTCGATGTTCCGAGCCAGGAGATCATCACCCGCGACAACGCCATCGTCGGTGTCGACGGCATCGCTTTCTACCAGATCCTCAATGCGGCACAGGCCGCCTATCAGGTTGCCGGCCTGCAGAACGCCATCCTCAACCTGACGATGACCAACATCCGTACCGTCATGGGTTCGATGGACCTCGATGAGCTGTTGTCCAACCGCGACGCCATCAACGAGCGCCTGCTGCGCGTCGTCGACGAGGCGGCGCACCCGTGGGGCATCAAGATCACCCGCGTCGAGATCAAGGACATCAACCCGCCGGCCAATCTCATCGAATCGATGGGCCGCCAGATGACCGCCGAGCGCAACAAGCGCGCGCAGATCCTGGCCGCCGAGGGCCTCAAGCAGTCGCAGATCCTCGAAGCCGAGGGCCGCAAGGAAGCCGCCTTCCGCGATGCCGAGGCGCGCGAACGCTCCGCCGAAGCCGAAGCCCGCGCCACCCAGGTCGTGTCGGAAGCGATTTCCAAGGGTGACGTGCAGGCGCTGAACTACTTCGTCGCCCAGAAATACACAGAGGCGCTGGGCAAGATCGGCACCGCCACCAACAGCAAGATCGTGCTGATGCCCTTCGAGGCGTCGTCTCTGATCGGCTCACTTGGCGGCATTGGCGAAATCGCCAAGGAGGTCTTCCGCAGCGAAGGCACGACCGGTGCGCAGAGGCAGGCAGCCCGCCCGCCGGTGGTCCGCCCGAGCGAGAATTGAGATAGGCCACTCTCATGATCGACCGCATCGTTTCTGAACTCGGCCCGTGGAACTGGATGGTCCTGGGCTTCGTGCTGCTGGTGGTAGAGGTCATCGCGCCGGGCTTCTTCATGCTTTGGATCGGCATCGCCGCTCTGATCGTCGGCGCGGTGTCGCTGCTGGTCTGGGGTGCCGCCATTTGGACATGGCAGGTCCAGGTGCTGCTCTTCCTCGTGCTGTCGCTGGTTTCAGCCTTTGCCGGCAAGAAACTCATGGGCGGACACGACCAGCCGAGCGATCAGCCGCTGCTCAACCGCCGTGGTGCGCAGATGATCGGCAGGATGGCGACGCTCGCCGAGCCGATCCGCGACGGCCGCGGCCGCATCAAGCTCGGCGACACGCTGTGGCGGGTTTCCGGCCCGGATTTGCCCGCCGGCACACAGGTGCGCGTCACCGCCGCTGCCGACACCGACCTGGAATTGACGGTGGAACAGGTCTGAGTTTCCGGCCCCCAATACCTGAATAGCACCGGCACGAGGTGTGTTGAGATTCAGGTCAGGCCGAGCCGAGAATGGTGGCTTCCGAGAACCGGAGCGGAGCGGGCATTAAGTCCGTGAGCTCAGTTCTACTGCGACGCAGTAGAACGGGGAAGCGCAGGAGGCTGCCGTCCGCAGGCCGGCCTGACCTGAATACCGACACGCCTTAGGCAGCGCCGATGCGCAACAGGTCATGGAAATGCACCACGCCCAGCGGCATGTTGTTCCTGGTCACCACCAGCGCGCCGATATTGTGCTCGTTGAGCAGCGCGATGGCCGTGCCTGCAAGCGTCTGCGGGTCGACCGTCTTGGGCGTGCGGGTCATCACGTCGTCGACGATGACGTCGGCCAGGTTGCGGTGCAGGTTGCGCGCGACATCGCCGTCGGTGATGATCCCGGCCAGTTCGCCATTCGCGTCAACGATCAGAACGCAGCCGACCTTCTTCTGCGACAATGTCATCACAGCTTCCGGCATTTTGGTGCCGAGCGAAGCCAGCGGCATCTGGTCGCCGGCCCGCATGATCTCGGAGACCATGGTCAGGTTGGCGCCGAGCTGGCCGCCGGGATGGAAGGTGCGGAAATGGTCAGGCGTGAAGCCCCGCGCCTCGAGCAGCGCGATCGCCAGCGCGTCACCGATGACCAGTTGCAGCAGCGTCGATGTCGTCGGCGCCAGGCCATGCGGGCATGCCTCGGGGGTGCGTGGCAAAAGCAGCACCACGTCGGCCGCGCGCGCCAGCGCCGACGTCTCTCCGGAGGTCACGGCGATGAGCGGGATGGAGAAACGCCTGGAATAGGCGACGATGCCCATCATCTCCTTGCTCTCGCCCGACCACGAAATCGCGATGACGGCGTCGTCCTTGGCGATCATGCCGAGATCGCCATGATTGGCCTCGACGGGATGGACGAAGAAGGCCGGCGTGCCGGTCGAGGCCAGCGTCGCCGCGACTTTCGACCCGATATGGCCGCTTTTACCAATACCGGTGACGATGAGCCGGCCCTCGATCTTCGAGATCATCTCGACGGCCTGGGCAAAGGGTGCTGCCAGTCCGTTCTCGAGTGCCTCGGCAAGGGCCGCGATCCCGGCCTGTTCAGTTGCCACCGTTCTCAGCGCCGATTCGATCGACGCTTGCCTGTCCAGAGGCTTCTTATCGAGAGGTCTCGCATGCATGGATCATGCGATTAGCGCTTTGCCGCCCGCCTGTCCAACGGAAATGGCCCTCCGGCATCAAGGTCGAGTGTGCGGCGGTTGGAGCAAGGACAAGGATCAAGACAGAGGCACGACCCGGACCCGCATTGTCGCCCGCGAAAATCGCGTTCGAGCCGGGGGGATGCGTGCCGCCTCAACCCTCCATTAACCATCCCCATTTACGGTTCGGTAAGTATGGCGCGCATGCGCCGCGCAAGCAGTGGTGGCGATGTCCGGGGTCCAGCCAGAAAAATTGAGAGGACGACGGGACAAGGCGGCCTGCGCCTTGCTGCTGGCGACCAGCATCCTTGCCTTGCTGCGCCCTGCGCCCCTCCATGCCCAGGAAACGGAACTGCGTGGAGAAGTATCCGAATCGGCGATCCTGTCCGACCAGCAGCGCAAGGCGGGAAGCCTGGTTCTCGCCCAGCAAACGGCGGCCAACGCTGACGCGCGGGACAATGCGCCGGCGCGCACCTATTTGCCGGCCAGCGCCGACGCCGTGCCTGACGACACGGACGCCGCGAACTCGACCACCAGCGTCTTCGACCCGCCCCAGGCTAGCGACGATACCTCCGCTGATGCGCCCACGCAGCCCAAGCCGCGCCGCACTTCGATCGCCAGGCAGAATGCGGCCGACAAGGCAAGGGACAGGGCGGCCGACAAGTCGAAGAAGAAAAAGAGCACTACGGCGGCTACGGATCCAACCACCACTGCCACGACGGCCACAACGGACGACACCGACAGCATCGCGGCGGATCAGGACGCGGCCAACCGCCGTGCACTCACCATCGACAGTGCGGACAGGCAGAAACTCGACGCTGGCGCCGAGCGCACCACTGCGATCGAGGGCCGGAACAAGAAACCCGAAGACGATCCGTTCGCCGCCACCGGGGTCAAATGGGGCTCCTTCGTCATCCGGCCGACCATCGAACAGGGATTGACGGCCACGACGAACGGCGACTCGAGCAGTGCCGGCACATCGGCGCTGCTGTCCGAGACGGCGCTGCGCTTTACCGCCGCTTCCGACTGGCGTGAAAACTCCGCGACCATCGACGGCTACGGCATTTTCCGCGAAACGGTGTCGGGCTACCGGGTTCACGATGCGCAGGGCCGCATCGAAGGCCAGCTCAATGTCGACCTCGACAAGGAAATGCGCGCCATCGCCAAGCTCGGCTACGAAGCTGTGCCGGAATCCGCGTCTTCGCCCGATGCCATCGCCGGCGTCAGCACCCAGCCCCTGCGGCAGTCGATCGACGGCAGCATCGGCGTCGAGAAGGCGGTCGGCAAGATGCAGTACACATTGACCGGGGCGGTCTCACACGACTTCTATGGCGACGCCAAGCTCTCGGACGGCACCTCGCTGTCGCAGAAAGACCAGGACAACACGCTCTACACAGCAACCTTGCGCACCGGCTACGAGATTTCCCCGGCGCTCACGCCCTTCACCGAAATCGAGGTCGGCCGCCGGGCCTACGACCAGCGCATCGACAATGAAGGCTTCGAGCGCTCCTCGACGCGGCTTGGCGCCCGCGCGGGCCTGCAGCTCGACATGGGCGAGAAGCTGTCGGGTGAATTCTCGGCCGGCTGGCTCAGGGAAGCGGTCGACGACAAGAGCCTGGAAGCGATTTCGGGGGCCACCGTCAACGCGGATGTCAAATGGTCACCGCAACGCGGCACCATGATCGGCTTGACCGGCAAGACAACTGTCGAGACCACGACCACGTCAGGCGAAAGCGGCGATATCCTCTACTCCGGACGCCTGACGGGCGAACGTGTGATCCGATCCAATCTTACCGCGAATGCGGCTCTGGGCCTGGACTGGCGCGACTATGTCGGCATCGACGGCCATGACAGGATTTTGAGCGCGGAGGCCGGACTGACCTGGTGGCTGAACCGGTATGCCGGCCTCACCACCCGGGTGAGAACCGAGAAGCTGACCAGCAACCTGCCCGGCCGCGACTACACCGCCAACAGCATCTACCTCGGCGTGAAAGTGCAGCGCTGAAGGCCTATAAGCTTCGTCATCCTGGGGTCTCCGCGACGTCGCTACGCTCCTGCTTTGCCCGAGGATGACGAAAGTGCGGTGACTAAAATGCGGCCCCGCGGCGCTCGGATGGGCTCACCTCGTCGAGAAGCGTGCGGATGACGCCGGCCATGTTCTCATTCATGTCGCTGCGCCACAGCGCGAAGGCGACATTGGCCTCGACAAAACCTTCCGGCGAACCGCAATCGAAGGTGCGGCCCTGATAGTGGTAGCCGTAGAAGGCCTGCTGCTTCTCCAGCTTCAGCATCGCGTCGGTGAGCTGGATCTCGTTGCCGGCGCCCTTCTCCTGCCCCTCCAGAATCCCAAAGATCTCGGGCTGCAGGATGTAGCGGCCGTTGATGTAGAGATTGGACGGCGCCGTGCCGGTCTTCGGTTTTTCCACCATTTCGGTGATACGGAACCCGTGATGCGTGTCTTCGCCGCGCCCGACAATGCCGTATTTATGCGCCTCCGCCGGATCGCATTCCTGCACGGCGATGATGTTGTTGCCGGTTTCCTCATAGAGCTCGACCATTGCCTTCGTGCAGCTCTTCTCCGACTGCATGATCATATCCGGCAACAACAGGGCGAACGGCTCGTCGCCGACCAGTTCGCGCGCGCACCAGACGGCATGGCCGAGACCCATCGGCACCTGCTGGCGGGTGAAGCTGGTCTGCCCTGGCGCCGGCTGCAGCCGTTGCAGGCGAGCAAGCTGCTCGTCCTTGCCGCGCTGTGCCAGCGTGTCATAGAGCTCGAACTGGATATCGAAATGGTCCTCGATGACCGCCTTGTTGCGGCCGGTGACGAAGATGAAATGCTCGATGCCCGCCTCGCGCGCCTCATCGACGACATACTGGATGACCGGCCTGTCGACGACGGTCAGCATCTCCTTGGGAACGGCCTTGGTGGCCGGGAGAAACCGCGTGCCGAGACCGGCGACCGGGAAAACTGCCTTGCGAACTCTCTTCATGCCTTCAATTATCCGTTTGCTGGCCAGCTCCGCAATCCCCGTCTCGCGACATTTTCACGCCGGAATTGAAGATTACTGGGGCAACTGAGGGGAAACTTCCACCGGTTAAAGCACCCAGGTGTCTTTTCGTTCCAGGCGACGCCTATGGTAAACTAATTCCTAACCCGGTTCGGCGATGAATGGTCTTTCCTGAGACAGAGAAGGAGGAAAAGATGTCCGTTCGCAATGCCGCAAAACGTTTCGCCAGCGTCATGACGGCGGCCAGCCTCTCGCTCGCTTTGCTGATGCCGACCGGGCCGGCTTTCGCCGACGCCGGTTTCCGGCAATGGGTCGCCGGGTTCCGCGCCACCGCCTTGGCGGGCGGCGTTTCCGGCTCCGTCTACGACCAGGCTTTCAGGACTATCAACGAGCCCGATCCGGTGGTGTTGGAAAAAGCCCGAACGCAGCCCGAATTCACCGCCCCCGCCTGGGATTATTTCGACAACCGCGTCCATGATCAGTCCGTCGCCGTCGGGCAGCAAATGGCGAAAAAGTGGAAGCCTTGGCTGGACAGGATCGAGGCAAGGTTCGGCGTCGACCGCTATGTTCTCCTGGCCATCTGGTCGATGGAATCGAACTATGGCGAGATCCTCAAGCGCGACGACATCATGCGCAGCGTCATCCGTTCGCTGGCGACTTTGGGCTACGGCGACGCGAAACGTTCGAAATATGCCCGCACCCAGTTGGTCGCGGCGCTGAAGATCCTGCAAACCGGCGATATCGACGAGAGCCACCTGATGGGCTCCTGGGCGGGCGCCATGGGCCAGACCCAGTTCATCCCGACAAGCTACCAGCATTATGCCGTCGACATGGATGGCAACGGCAAGCGCGACATCTGGAATTCCATCCCCGATGCGCTGGCGACATCAGCCAACCTGCTCAAGAAGAATGGCTGGCAGGCCGGAAAGACCTGGGGCTACGAAGTCACGTTGCCGGCAGGCAAATTGCCGGGCGGATCGAAGACGCTGGCACAATGGCAGGCGCTCGGCGTCGTCAGGGCCAGCGGCAAGCCGTTCAAGAACCTCACCGACAAGGCGACGCTGAAAGTGCCGGACGGGCGTGGCGGACCAGCCTTCCTGATGGTCAGGAATTTTTCGGTCATCAAGGCCTACAACAATGCCGACAAATACGCGCTGGCCGTTGGTCTGCTTGCCGATGAGATCGCCGGCGGCAGCGGCCTGGTCCAGGATTGGAACCGGCCTTTCACCAAGCTCAGCTTCGAGGAACGGCAGGAGTTGCAGAAGCGACTTTCCCAGCATGGCCTTTATGATGGCAAATTCGACGGCAAGATCGGCGACGGCTCGAAGACGGCCATCATGGCCTATCAGGCAAAGGTCGGCTTGACCCAGGATGGCTATCCGAGCTTGGAAGTGCTGAAATGGCTCAGGCAGAAATAGAGCCTGACGAAGTTGAGTAGGGAGGGAGCGATTGGTTTGGCCTGCGCGCATCGGCACGTTCGTTCGTCGCATGCCGGTGCTGATCCTGGCCTTCGCCGTGCTCGCCATTGCCGTGGCCGGCGCCGTCCATGCCCCAGCCATGGCGCAGGAGCAGCCGCAGCAGAGTCGAGGCTGGTCGTTGCGCGACCTTCTGTTTCCGCGCCGCAGCGAGCGGATCGAGCCGCCGCCGGACATCCAGCAGGCGAGGCCTAAGCCGAAGAAGAAACCTCGTGCGCCTCGTCCACCCGAGGAGCCGGCAACGCCCGTGGTCGAAAAGGCGCCGGACGCCCGCACCGTCTTGGTGGTCGGCGACTTCATGGCGACGGGCCTCGCCGAGGGTCTGGACGAAGCCTTCGCCGAGAATACCGGTGTCAGGATCGTTGTCCGCGGCAATGGCTCGTCAGGCTTCGTGCGCGATGATTTCTACAACTGGCCCGAACAGATCAAATCGCTGATCGAAACCGAAAAACCCGCCGCGGTGGTCGTCATGCTGGGGTCTAACGACCGCCAGCAGATGAAGGTCGGCGACGTGCGCGAGCAGCCTCGTTCCGAAAACTGGACCAAGGAATACGAACGCCGTACCGATGAGTTCGGCAAGGCAATCGCCACCGCCAAGGTGCCTTTCCTGTGGGTCGGCATGCCGGCCTTCCGGGTGCCGAAGATGACCTCGGACATGCTGGCCTTCAACGACATCTACCACAAGGCGGCCGAAAGCCACGGCGGCGAATTCGTCGATGTCTGGGACGGCTTCGTCGACGAGAACGGCGCCTTCATTACCAGCGGCCCCGACATGAACGGCCAGCCCGTGCGGCTACGCGCCGATGACGGCATCAACGTGTCCAAGGCAGGCAAGCGCAAGCTCGCCTTCTACACCGAAAAGCCGCTGCTGAAGATCCTTGGACTGGCAGCGCCCGGAAGCGTGGCACCGGCGGCAGCGCCGGCGGGCGCACCCGTCGAAGCACCGGCTCCGGCGGCCGCACCTATCGTCATCGATCGCACCCAACCCATGCTGCTCAGCGATCCCGCGCTCGACGGCGGCACCGAATTGCTCGGCGCTGCCCCGCCGCCGAAAGCCAATCCAGCTCTTCCCGGGGAAAGGCTGGTGATCGAGGGCAAGGCACCGGAGGCGTCGCCCGGACGCGCCGATGATTTCTCATGGCCGCCGAAGGCAAGTCCGGCAGCCGCGGCGGCAGCAAGCGACACCACGACGGCGATCAGCCCCTAGAGCAATTCCAGGAAAAGTGTGTAACGGTTTTCCCGGGAAAAGCGCGTAGCGCTTTCCCTAGAGTCTTTCATGTTTTGACGGAAGCGTATCCGGCGTTTTCGAAGTAGTTCTTGCATTCGGCTGCCTCGATGGTTT